>NZ_JBSFTU010000020.1:0-116941 GCF_053591435.1 Streptomyces sp. NPDC003027 | reverse complement strand
AGTTGTGTTATTTTGAGATGTGGTGGGGTAGGCTGAGACCCCTCCCGAGGTCAAGCCAGACGCGGGGGGGGGTGGCGCCCACCTCCACGCGCCCCCCCCGCCCCTCACTCACGCGCGCGTCACTTCCTGCTGTAGTTCGGCGCCTCGACCGTCATCTGGATGTCGTGCGGGTGGCTCTCCTTGAGCCCCGCCGAGGTGATCCGCACGAAGCGGCCCTTGGACTCCATCTCCGAGACCGTGGCGGCACCCACATAGCCCATGGTCTGACGGAGACCGCCGACGAGCTGGTGCAGGACGTTGGAGAGCGGGCCGCGGTAGGGCACCTGGCCCTCGACGCCCTCGGGCACGAGCTTGTCGTCGGAGCTGACCTCGGCCTGGAAGTAGCGGTCCTTCGAGTACGACCTGCCCTGGCCGCGGGACTGCATGGCGCCGAGCGAGCCCATGCCGCGGTAGGACTTGAACTGCTTGCCGTTGATGAAGAGCAGCTCGCCGGGCGACTCCTCACAGCCCGCGAGGAGGCTGCCGAGCATCACGGTGTCGGCGCCGGCGGCCAGCGCCTTGCCGATGTCGCCGGAGTACTGCAGACCGCCGTCGCCGATCAGCGGGACACCCGCGGCACGGGCCGCGAGAGAGGCCTCGTAGATGGCGGTGACCTGCGGGACACCGATGCCCGCGACCACGCGGGTGGTGCAGATCGAGCCGGGGCCCACGCCGACCTTGATGCCGTCGACACCGGCGTCGATCAGCGCCTGCGCGCCGTCGCGGGTGGCGACGTTGCCGCCGATCACGTCGACGCTCACGCTCGACTTGATCTTCGCCATCCAGCTCAGGGCGTTGCTGTTGTGGCCGTGCGAGGTGTCGACGACCAGGAAGTCCGCTCCGGCGGCGGCGAGCGCCTGGGCACGCTCCAGCGCCTCGGGGCTGGCGCCCACGGCGGCGCCGACGAGCAGGCGGCCCTCGGCGTCCTTGGCGGCGTTGGGGTACTTCTCCGCCTTGACGAAGTCCTTGACGGTGATCAGGCCCTTGAGCACGCCCTCGTCGTCGACCAGCGGCAGCTTCTCGATCTTGTGGCGGCGCAGCAGCTCCATGGCGTCGACGCCGGAGATGCCGACCTTGCCCGTGACCAGCGGCATCGGGGTCATGACCTCGCGCACCTGGCGGCTGCGGTCGCTCTCGAAGGCCATGTCGCGGTTGGTCACGATGCCAAGGAGCTTGCCGTCCGGGTTGGTGACGGGGACACCGCTGATGCGGAACTTGGCGCACAGCGCGTCCGCCTCGGCGAGCGTCGCCTCCGGGTGCACCGTGATGGGGTCGGTGACCATCCCGGACTCGGAGCGCTTGACCAGGTCGACCTGGTTGGCCTGGTCCTCGATGGAGAGGTTGCGGTGCAGCACGCCGACGCCGCCCAGGCGGGCCATCGCGATCGCCATGCGGGACTCGGTCACCTTGTCCATCGCCGCCGAGAGCAGCGGGATCTGGACCCGGACGTTGCGCGAGATACGGGACGAGGTGTCGACCGCGTTGGGGAGCACCTCCGACGCGCCCGGCAGCAGCAGCACGTCGTCGTAGGTCAGCCCGAGCGTCGCGAATTTCTCGGGCACTCCGTCGACGTTGACAGTCATGACACCTTCCCCAAATGGCCTTGATCGGTGCGGACGTCCATGCTAACGGGCTGCGGCGGTGTCTCATTCCACGATCAAGATCACCGCGAAGCTTTGTACGTTCATACGTGTACGTGAGGGCCACCGGCCCTCGTCGACCCTTACTGCTCGGCCAGTGCCCGCAGGCGGCTGAGCGCGCGGTGCTGCGCCACCCGTACCGCCCCCGGGGACATCCCGAGCATCTGGCCGGTCTCCTCGGCCGTCAGCCCGACGGCCACCCGGAGCACCAGCAGCTCGCGCTGGTTCTCGGGGAGGTTGGCGAGGAGCCTCTTGGCCCACTCCGCGTCGTCGCTGAGCAGCGCGCGTTCCTCGGGGCCCAGCGAGTCGTCGGGCCGCTCCGGCATCTCGTCGGAGGGCACCGCCGTCGACCCCGGATGGCGCATCGCGGCCCGCTGGAGATCGGCGACCTTGTGTCCGGCGATGGCGAAGACGAACGCCTCGAAGGGCCTGCCCGTGTCCTTGTAGCGCGGCAGCGCCATCAGGACCGCGACGCAGACCTCTTGCGCCAGGTCCTCGACGAAGTGGCGGGCGTCACCGGGCAGCCGGCTCAGCCGGGTGCGGCAGTAGCGCAGGGCGAGCGGGTGCACACGTGCCAGAAGGTCGTGCGTCGCCTGCTCGTCGCCGTCGACGGCACGGTGGACGAGTGCACCGATCTCCCCCGGCCCTACGGGCATGGGTGACCCCACGGTCTCGTCGTCGCGCATCGCTCCATGGTGCCTTGACGCCTGAGGATCAGCGGCACCGCGTCCGTAGTTGTGCACCGAAGCGTTATGAGCAGGTGCGCCGGAACTCATCTCCTGCGCCCTCCCCTTCCGCTCGATCGACTCGTCCCCGAGGAACTCCACACCCTCAAGGATGCGGCATCGGGCGAGTTACTGACACAAGCCGCCGCCTCGGTGGGGACAGAGGCCGCCCCGCCCGCCGTGGCGGACGGGGGTGCGACGGGCCTTGGGACGCCTGGAGGATGTCCGGCGGATCGGGGCCGACCGGCCCCGAGTCACCGGGCGACAGCACCTGGTCCGTCCGGCGGATCAGGGCCGGACGACCTAGCGGACCAGGCCCCAGCGGAAGCCCAGCGCGACCGCGTGCGCGCGGTCCGACGCGCCGAGCTTCTTGAACAGGCGGCGCGCGTGCGTCTTGACCGTGTCCTCGGAGAGGAAGAGCTCGCGTCCGATCTCCGCGTTGGACCGGCCGTGACTCATCCCTTCGAGCACCTGGATCTCACGGGCGGTGAGCGTGGGGGCCGCGCCCATCTCGGCCGAACGCAGCCGGCGCGGGGCGAGCCGCCAGGTCGGGTCGGCCAGGGCCTGGGTGACCGTGGCCCGCAGTTCGGCGCGCGAGGCGTCCTTGTGCAGATAGCCCCGGGCACCGGCGGCGACCGCGAGCGCGACGCCGTCCAGGTCCTCGGCGACGGTGAGCATGATGATGCGGGCGCCGGGGTCCGCGGACAGCAGTCGGCGGACGGTCTCCACGCCGCCCAGACCGGGCATGCGTACGTCCATCAGAATCAGGTCCGAGCGGTCCGCGCCCCAGCGGCGGAGGACTTCCTCGCCGTTGGCCGCGGTGGTCACGCGCTCCACGCCGGGCACGGTCGCGACCGCGCGGCGAAGCGCCTCTCGGGCAAGCGGGGAGTCGTCGCAGACGAGGACGGATGTCATGGCCGCCCTCCGCAGCTGATGCGCGTCACCTTGAGCCTCCAGGGCTGGTACGTATCGTCACCTGTGCGGTTGACGCCCTCGGACACCTGCCCGAGCGCTTCTTCCTTCAACCGCCTCCGCACTCTCAACGACGGTCACTCGAAAGAGTTACGGGTCGGACGGCCACCTTCGGCACTCTACGTGAGGGAGCGAACGCGGAGGAGAGCATCGCAGGTCATCCGTCCTTCGTTGGAAGCTATGCCCCATTTAGCGGGTTTTCTTCCCTTTTTGCAGTGTCTGTGGCTAGATTCGCAATGAGTCATATTTACATCTACTAAGACAGTAGTTGTACGGTCGGGTCGAACCCGCGAGAGCGGGTACGCGAGACCCATGGGGGGCGAAGGCCCCCGCACATCAGCCATCCACCCGCCCACCAATCCGTTCGACACGGTTTCAAGGGGACAAGCGCAATGGCAGATTTCTCCCGCCTTCCCGGACCCAACGCCGATCTGTGGGACTGGCAACTGCTCGCGGCCTGCCGCGGAGTGGACAGCTCCCTGTTCTTCCACCCCGAGGGAGAGCGCGGCGCGGCACGGAGTGCGCGTGAGAACTCGGCGAAAGAGGTCTGCATGCGGTGCCCGGTACGCGCGGAGTGCGCGGCACACGCACTCGCCGTACGGGAGCCCTACGGCGTCTGGGGCGGCCTCACCGAGGACGAACGCGAAGAGCTCATGGGACGAGCCCGCAATCGCCTGATCACGGCACCGGCTACGGCATCGGCGTCGAGTTCGGCAGGCGTGGGGCGCGCCTGAAGTAACGTTTTTGCAGGTCACTGACACGTTCAGTGAGGGGCCGGGCCCGCATCCCACCCGGCCTCGGAACACGCGCTACGCGCGCGTGGCCGCGCGGCTCAGCTCGTCGAGCGTCGCCGCGACGGCGGGCACCTGCGCCAGGTCCGGCAGCGTCAGGGCCACGATCTCCCGCTCCACGGCCGGCTCCACGGTCACGGTGCGCGCGCCCTTGGGCCGTACCGATTCGAGGGCGAGCCGCGGCAGGACCGCCACGCCCAGGCCGGCGCCCACGAGCCCCACGACGGCCGGGTAGTCGTCGGTCGCGAAATCGATGCGCGGAGTGAAGCCCGCCTCCTCGCAGACCTCCACCAACTGGCGGCGGCAGCGCGGGCAGCCCGCGATCCACGGCTCGTCGGCCAGTTCCGCGATGGCCACCGACTCGGCGTCGGCCAGCCGGTGCGAGTCCGGGACCAGGCCGACCAGGCGGTCGGCGAGCAGGGGGCGGACGACCAGGTCGTCCCACTCGGCGGGACCCGCCCCGTACCGGAAGGCGAGGGCCACGTCGCAGTCGCCGTCGCGCAGCATCTCCACCGAGCGCGGCGGCTCGGCCTCCACCAGCGAGACCCGGGTGCCGGGATGGGCCGCGCGCAGGGCGGCGAGGGCGGTGGGGACGAGGGTGGAGCTGCCGCTGGGGAAGGAGACCAGGCGGACGCGGCCGGCCCGCAGCCCGGCGATGGCGGCCACCTCCTCCTCGGCGGCGGTGAGTCCGGCGAGGATGCCCGAGGCGTGCCGGACCAGCGCCTCGCCGGCCTGGGTGAGGCGCATCTCGCGACCGGTGCGGATGAGCAGCGGGGTACCCGCGGAGGACTCGAGCGCCTTCATCTGCTGGCTCACCGCGGGCTGGGTGCAGCCCAGTTCCCGCGCGGCGGCCGAGAAGGAGCCGGTGGCGGCGACGGCGCGCAGGACGCGGAGGTGACGGGCCTCGATCATCCTTCGAGCATAAGCGAGTCTTGGGCTCGGAGACGAATACCCCTTCCTCGCTTTGGGGTGGCTCACCTAGGGTGCCCCTCATGAAGGTGCTGAGTGTGAATGTCGGCCGGGCGAAGGCCGTGGAGTACACCGACGCCCCCTCGGGGACGACGGGTGTCGACAAGCGTCCGGTCGAGGGGCCGGTACGGGTCGAAGCGCCGGGGCCGCCCGGGGTGGGGGCGAGCGGGGTCGCCGGGGACGACGTGTGCGATCTGCGCTTCCACGGCGGCGACGACCGGGCCGTGTACGCCTTCGCGCGGGAGGACATGGACCTGTGGGAGCGCGAGCTCGGCCGGCCGCTGCCGAACGGCTGCTTCGGTGAGAACCTCACCACGCTCGGGCTCGATGTGAACGGGGCGCTGGTCGGGGAGCGTTGGCGGATCGGCGACGCGCTCCTGGAGGTGACCGGCAGCCGTATCCCCTGCCGTACGTTCGCGGGCTTCCTCGGGGAGAAGGGCTGGGTGCGGCGCTTCATGGAGTCGACGGCGGGGCCGGGGGCGCTGCTGCGGGTGATCGAGCCGGGGGAGCTCATGGCAGGCGACGCGGTGACGGTCGTGCACCGGCCGGACCACGCGGTCACGGTCTCGCTCCTGTACCGGGCCTCGACGACGGAGCGCGCGCTGCTGCCGAGCACGCTGGTCGCCGCCGAGTGGATGGAGTCGGGCCTGCTGGACCTCGCCCGCACGTACACGGAGAAGCACGGCACCGGCGCCTGAGCCGGTACGGCACCCGGGGTGCGACCGGAGGGCGGGGTGGCGTGGGCGGCTAACGTGCCGCATATGACGACTGCACTGATTACGGGCGCGACGGCGGGGATCGGGGCCGCCTTCGCGCGGAAGCTGGCGGCGGACGGGCACGACGTGGTGCTCGTGGCCCGCGATGTGACGAGACTGCGGGAGCAGGCGACCGAACTGCACGACCGGCACGGGGTGGAGGCCGAGGTTCTCGCGGCGGACCTGGCCGAGGAGAAGGGGATCGCGGCCGTGGAGGCCCGGCTCTCGGATCCGCGGCAGCCGGTCGACCTGCTGGTCAACAACGCCGGGTTCGGCAACAAGGGCCGGTTCCTGGACGTCTCCATGGCCGACGAGTTGAAGATGCTGACGGTGCACTGCGAGGCGGTGCTGCGGCTGACGTCGGCGGCGGCCCGGTCGATGCGGACGCGGGGCCGGGGCGGGGTGGTGAACGTGGCCTCGGTCGCCGCGTTCGTCCCGCGCGGCACCTACGGCGCGTCGAAGGCGTGGGTCGTGCAGTTCACCCAGGGCGCGGCGCGGGACCTGGCGGGCAGCGGGGTGCGGCTGATGGCGCTCTGCCCGGGGTTCGTGCGGACGGAGTTCCACGCGCGGGCGGGAATGGGGACGGAGAACATTCCGGGCTGGATGTGGCTCGACGCCGACAAGCTGGTCACCGCGGCGCTGGCCGATCTGGCGCGGGGGAAGACGCTGTCCGTCCCGGACCCCCGCTACAAGGCGCTGATGGGTGTGGTGAAGCTGGCGCCTCGCGGACTGCTCGGAGGGGTGTCCTCCAAGGCGGGCCGCAAGTACGGCCCCAAGTAGCCCGGCGGTACGGCCGGTCGGCGCCGCAGGCCCGATGGAGAGCGGCCGAGCGTGGACGTGGTGGCGTCGGGGGTGGATCCACCGCGCTGGATCACGAATGGTCGAGGGCGAGTCGGGCCGTGGTTCCGTTCCGCCAGGTCACGGCGATCGTCCGGCCGTCGACCTGGACGGTGGCGAGGGTGTCGACGGGGGCCGGTCCGGGTTCGGCGGTGAGGGAGGCCAGCGCGACGAAGAGGGTCTCCGTGCCGCTGGTGGTGCCGTGCAGGGCGGGCGTGCGGCTGTCCGGGCCCTGGAGGGTGGCGCCGGTGACGAGTTCGACGGTCTCGGCGGCCGGCGGATAGCCGTGGACCGGGTGCAGTTGGGACACGGGTCCCCCTGGGGTGGTGGCCCAGCCGGTCTGGCGTACGGGTGTTCCTTCGGGTGCTCCGAGGACGAGATGCGCGCGGACCTCGGCGCGGCCGTGGGCGAGGGTGGCGGAGAGGACCCGGATGCCGGGCCGGGGGGTGTGCAGTGAGGCGGCCCAGCCGGGGCCGGTGCCCCGGGGGATCGCGGGACCGCGCCGGGTGAGGCGGCCGTCGACGACGAGGGCGAAGTGGTTGTCCGCGGCGGCGGGAGGGGCGGTGGCGCCGGTGCGGGTGGAGTAGGCGAAGCGGGCGTAGCCGGAGTCGTCCTCCCCGGCGGGGTCGCTGCCGACGTGGTTGCTGCCGTGGTTGTGGAGGCGTACGAGTCCGTCGGCGGCGGTGGAGTGGATGAGCAGGCCGGCCGGGGCGACCGGGCGGACCGTATCGGCCCGTTCGGCGGGCAGGGGCTCTTCGCGGTCGGTCCAGGCCGGGTGTTCGGCGGGGAGGAGAAGTCCCAGGAAGCCCTTGGAGGCCCAGTAGGGCGAGCCGGGCCCGGAGTAACTCTGGACGATCGGCGGGTGGGGGACGTGCCAGCCGAGGGTGAGCAGTCCGCGCTCGTCGAGGGCACCCCGGTCGAGGAAGTACCGCAGGGTGCCGGAGGCGAGTCGGCGGGTGGCTCCCGGGGTGAGGGGGGTGTGGCCGGTGAGGGCTCCGAGCCAGGGTGCGGCGGCCGCGGCGAAGCGGTAGACGAGCGAGCGGCCGTACGGCAGCGGGGCGCCGTGGGTGTCGAAGAGGTGGACGTAGTCGTCGAGATGGGCGCGGAGCCGGGGACCGTAGCGGTCGAGGAGGCCCCGGTCGCCGGCGAGGTGGGCGTGCAGGACGGGGTAGAAGTGCAGGGCCCAGGCGTTGTAGTGGTCGAAGGCGCGGTTGTCGCCGTCGCTGTACCAGCCGTCGCCGAGGTACCACTCCTCGATCCGGGCGAGGGAGCGGTCGATGGTGGCGGCGGCCCGGTCGGTCTCGATGCCGGCGTCCTGGAGGAAGCCCGCGACGGTGAGGCCGAAGAGCCACCAGTTGTTGTCGACCGGGGACGGGGCCAGGGCGGGCAGCAGCCAGTCGACGGCGCGTTGGCGAGTGCGGTCGTCGAGGGTGTCCCAGAGCCAGGGCCGGGTCAGGCGCAGTCCCAGCGCGATCGAGGCGGATTCGACGATCGCCTGGCGGACGTCGTCGAGGAGCGGCCAGGACTCGGGGGCGGCGCCGATGGGGCCCGCAAGCTCGGCCGTACCCGCCGCAAGGCCTTCGGCGTAGCGGGCGAGATGGCCGTGCGGGTCGTCACCCTGGGCGCCCGCGACGCGGAGTGCGGCGAGGAGGAACGTGCGCGCGTACCCTTCGAGGCCGTCGGAGCGGGCGCCGGACCAGCTGGGCCGGGGCCCGGGGAGGTCGACGCGTCCGTGCCGGGGAGTCGCGTACGGGCGCACGGCGAGGAGGAGTCGGTCGGCGTGGTCCTCCCAGTGGGCGCGGGTCCAGCCGGTGAACGGGCTGAGCGCACGGTTCTCGGGCGGCGTGGGCATGATGCTCTCCTGGGGCGGAGATCGGCGTCGCCGGGAATCATGAACGGGGCCTGATCGAACGTCAATGGTCCGGACCGAATGATCGAAACTCCGCGCAGTTCGATCATCTTGCATTACAGTCGGGCCGGGGACGGCGCCCCGCCGGACCACCACACCGCGAGGGGAACACGCCGTGCGCGAGAGTGCCGCTGAACGTCACGACCGACTGCTGACCCTGGTGCGCGAGCGCGGTACCGCCCGCGTCGCGGACCTGGCCACCCTGCTCGGGGTCTCCCCCGTCACCGCCCGCCGGGACGTGGAGGCGCTGGCCGGCCGGGGGCTGCTCGACCGCGTGCACGGCCAGGTGTCCTGGCCGGGGCGTCAGGGCGAAGCTGGAGCGGGGCGTTCCGGCGAGGGTCTGGTCCTCGGCCTGCTCGCCCCCTCGGCGACGTACTACTTCGCCGAGGTCATCCGCGGCGCGCACGAGGCGGCGGCGCGGGCGGGCGCCCGGCTCATCCTGCGGATCTCGGACTACCGGCCCGAGGAGGACCGGACGCGCGCGGAGGGCCTGCTGGCGGCGGGCGCCGAGGGCGTACTCGTGGCGCCCGGCTGGCGCGGGCCCGAGGACCGGCTCGCGTACGGCGACTGGCCGGCCGAACTGCCCGTGCCCGCCGTGCTCCTGGAGCGCCGCGCCGCTCCCGGCTCCCCGCTCGACGGCCTGGACCGGGTCGTCTCCGACCACGGCCACGGCGTCCTGCTCGCCCTGCGCCATCTGCTGGACCTGGGCCATCGCACCCCGCTGCTGGTGGCCCGCGCCGACAGCCCGACCGCGCTCGCGGTACGCACCGGGTACACGGAGGCGCTGGCGGCGCTGGGCGTCGAGGCACCCGGTCCGGTGGTCGCCTCCGTACCGGCCGACCAGGACCCGGAGGGATTCGCGCGCGCGGTACGGGCGTTGCACGAGGCCGTCACGTCCGGCCGCGCGAGCGCCGCCCTGGTCCACAACGACGTGGACGCGATCGAGGTCGTGCGGCGGCTGGCCGACCTGGGCGTCAAGGTGCCCGAGGACCTGGCCGTGATCGCGTACGACGACGAGGTCGCCGCCCTCGCCGACACCCCGCTGACGGCGGTCGCGCCGCCCAAGCGCCAGGTGGGCCGGCACGCCACGGAGTTGCTGGTGGAGCGGCTGACGCAGCCTCATGCCCCGGACGAGGAGCCCGCGCGGCGCCATCTGAGCCTGCTGCCCCGGCTTCGGGTGCGGTCCTCCTGCGGCGCCCCCGGCTCTCCACTCACTCCCGGGCCCTTCTGATCGAACTGAGCTTTTTTCGATCAAACAATCTTTCGCTCTTGACTTCGGTCACCAACGGTCCAAGGATCGCGGCCACAACGTCCTAGCCGCCCGCCTTCAGGAGCTGTGCCGTGAGCCGCAGTTGGAGCAGAACATCCCGTGTCATAGCCGGCACCGCCACCGCCCTCGCCGTCCTCACGGCGTGCGGCGGCAGCGGTGACGACTCCTCCGCCGCCGGGTCCAAGGGGACCGACGGCAAGCCCGTGACCATCACCTTCTGGGGCTGGGCCAAGGGCTCCAAGGACGTGGTGGACGCGTTCAACGCCTCCCACAAGAACATCCAGGTGAAGTTCGAGGAGATCCCCTCCGGCACCGCCGGCGGCTACGCCAAGATCTCCAACGCGGTGAAGGCGGGCAACGCACCCGATCTGGTCTCCATCGAGTACTCCTCGCTCCCCGAGTTCGTCAGCTCCGGCGCCCTCCAGGACATCGGCGACCAGTTCACCGAGACCGACCGGAGCAAGCTCCTGCCGCAGGCGGTGGAGCTCACCACGCTCGGCGGCAGGACGTGGGCCGTCCCCTTCGACGCGTCCCCGCAGGCCTTCTTCTACCGCAAGGACCTGTTCGAGAAGTACCGGGTGGACGTCCCCAAGACCTGGGACGACTTCAAGAGGGCCGCGGAGAAGGTGAAGAAGGCCGACGCCAAGGCCCGTATCGCCACCTTCTTCCCCGACGACCCGACCACCTTCGAGGCGATGGCCTGGCAGGCCGGCGCCCAGTGGTTCAAGGCCGAGAACGACACCTGGAAGATCGACACCACGGACCCGGCCACCACCAAGGTCGCCGCCTACTGGCAGGGCCTGATCGACTCCGACCTCGTCCACAAGAACGCCTCCTTCAGCCCCGAGTGGACCGGCTCGCTCAAGAACGGCACCACCATCGGCTACCTCGGCGCCTCCTGGGGCGCGGGTGTCCTCAAGGGCACCCTTCCCGAGCAGAGCGGGAAGTGGGCCGTGGCGCCCATGCCGAGCTGGGACGGCAAGCCCGCCAGCGGCATGCTCGGCGGAACCTCCTTCGCCGTGACGAAGGACAGCGGGAAGAAGGCGGCGGCCGTCGAGTTCGCCGAGTGGATGTCCACCACCGAGGCGGGCGTCAAGGCGCGTATCGCCTCCGGCACGTCCAGCGCCTTCCCCGCCGCGACCGCGCTGCGCCCGGTCGCCAAGCAGGTCTTCGACGCCGGCTACTACGGCGGCCAGGACATCTACGCCCTCTTCGAGGAGTCCGGTGCCGCCATCGGCCGGAACTGGGCCTGGGGCCCGACCACCGGCACCACCAACACCGCCATCAAGGACCAGTTCGGCAAGATCGCCAAAGGTGGTCCCACCATCGCCGACGCGATCAGGACCGGACACCAGGCGACCGTCACCGAGCTGAAGAAGCGCGGGCTGAAGGTCGAGGGCTGACCCGATGCAGGCCCGCACCCGTGCCGCAGCCTTCCTGCTGACCCCCTTCTTCCTCCTGTTCACCGCGGTGATGGTGGTGCCGATCGGATACGCGGTCTGGCTCAGCCTCTTCACCGAGAAGCAGTCGGGGCTGGGCTTCGGCGGCACCGAGACCGTCTTCACCGGCCTCGACAACTACACCGCGGCGCTGGGTGACCGGGCCTTCCGCGAGGGCTTCGGCGTCCTGCTCGGATACTGCCTGTTCTACATTCCGCTGCTGCTCGCCGGGGCCCTCGCCCTCGCCCTGCTGCTCGACTCGGCGCTCGCCCGCGCCCGCCGCTTCTTCCAGCTCGCGCTCTTCCTGCCGCACGCGGTCCCCGGCATCATCGCGGCGCTGATCTGGGTCTACCTCTACACACCGCAACTCAGCCCTGTGGTCCAGGCCATGGAGGCCGGTGGCATCGGCTTCGACTTCTTCTCCCCCGAGGGCGCTCTCCCCTCCGTGGTCAACATCGCCCTCTGGGAGTGGCTCGGCTACAACATGGTGATCTTCTACGCGGCGCTGCAGGCCATCGACCGCTCGGTCCTGGAGGCGGCCACCGTCGACGGGGCGGGCGCCTGGCGCATCGCGTTCAGCATCAAGGTCCCCCTGATCCGCGCCTCGCTCGTGATGGTCGGCCTCTTCACCGTCATCGGCTCGCTCCAGCTGTTCACCGAACCGCTGATCCTCAACAAGGGCACGGGCTCCGCCGTCACCTCGACCTGGACGCCGAACATGTACGCCTATACCGCGGCCTTCGACCGCAACGACTACGGACTGGCCGCGGCCGCGTCCGTCCTGCTGGCCCTGACGGCCGCACTGCTGTCCTTCGGCGTCACACGCCTCACCGGACGCCGGAAGGAGAAGGCGGCATGACGAAGCGCCGTCCCCAGAGCGCCTGGCTGTCCAGGACCGCCGTCAACGGCGCGCTCGTCCTCGCCGTCGTCTACATGCTCTTCCCCCTCGTCTGGCTGCTGACCGCCGCCACCAAGGACGCGGGCGGTCTCCTCGCCGGAAACGCCTTCTCCTTCGAGGGCTTCGACCTGGGCGGCAACCTCGCCCGGCTCGCCGAGTACAACGACGGCATCTACTTCCACTGGTACGTCAACAGCCTCCTCTACGCGGGCGTGGGTGCCCTCGCCTGCTCCCTGATCAGCGTCGCCGCCGGGTACGCCTTCGACAAGTACGACTTCCCGGGCAAGGAGAAGCTCTTCGGCGCCGTCCTCCTGGGCGTGCTGGTGCCCACCACCGCGCTCGCCCTGCCGATGTACCTCCTCGCCAGCGAGGTGGGCGTCGTCAACACCTACTGGGCCGTGCTGATCCCGGTCCTGGTCAACCCCTTCGGGGTCTATCTCTCCCGGGTCTTCAGCGCCGGCTACATCCCCGACGAGGCACTCGAGGCCGCCCGTATCGACGGAGCCGGCGAACTGCGCACCTTCTGGTCGATCGGTCTGCGCATGGTCATGCCCGGCTTCGTGACCGTCTTCCTCTTCCAGTTCACCGCCATCTGGAACAACTTCTTCCTCCCCCTGGTGATGCTCTCGGACCAGAAGCTCTACCCGCTGAGCCTCGGCCTGTACGCGTGGAACAGCAACGCCCACGCGGAACCCGACTTCTACCCCCTCGTCGTCACCGGATCCCTGCTGGCCGTCGTCCCCCTCGTCGTCGCCTTCGTCTCCCTCCAGCGCCACTGGAAGGCGGGTCTGACCGCCGGCAGCGTCAAGTGAGGAGCACGACTTCCACCATGCACCACGCCACTGACAACCGACCGGCACTCCTGCTCTCCATGGGCCCGGGCATCGCCGAGCGGCTGCTGACCGACGCCCACCGCGAGCGGCTCGCCGCCCTGGCCCGCACCGACCCGCACCTGGTCGCCCACGACCTGACCGCGCCCGCCCCCCGCGTCGCCGAAGCCCTCGCCGAGACCGAGATCCTCCTCACCTGCTGGGGCGCCCCGCCCCTGACCGCCGCCGTCCTGGCCCGCGCCCCGCGCCTGAAGGCCGTCGTCCACGCGGCCGGCTCGGTCAAACACCATGTCACCGAGGCCTGCTGGGACCGGGGCCTCACCGTCACCTCGGCCGCGGCGGCCAACGCGCTGCCCGTCGCCGAGTACACGCTCGCCGCGATCCTCTTCGCGGGAAAGCGGATCCTCCACTCGGCGCGGCGGTACGAGGAGGTCCGCGCCGACCACGCTTGGCTCGCCGAGTCGGCGGCCTGGGGCAACTACCGCCGGACGGTGGGTCTGGTCGGCGCCTCCCGGATCGGCCGCCGCGTGATCGAGCTGCTGCGCCCCTTCGACTTCGAGGTGCTGCTCCACGACCCGTACGTGGAGCCCGCCGAGGCCCGCGCGCTGGGCGTGGAACTCGTCGGCCTCGACACCCTGTGCGCCCGCGGCTCGATCGTCTCGGTCCACGCGCCTCAACTGCCTTCCACCCACCGGATGATCGGGGCGCCCCAGCTGGCCCTGATGCCCGACGGCGCCACCCTGGTCAACACCTCGCGAGGCTCCCTGATCGACGAGACGGCGCTCCTGCCCCATCTGACGTCGGGCCGCCTCCACGCGGTCCTCGACGTCACCGACCCGGAGGTCCCGGCGCCGCACTCCCCGCTCTGGACGCTCCCGAACGTGCTCCTCACCCCGCACGTGGCCGGCTCGCTGGGCAACGAACTGCACCGGATGGCGGACCGGGCGCTGGAGGAGGTGGCGCGGTACGGGCGGGGGGAGCCGTTCGCGGAGGAGGTGCGGGCGTCAGATCTGACGCGGTCGGCGTAGGGCGTCGACGACCACCGGGACGGTGCGGGGGTCGAGTCGTATGAAGGCGTGGAGCGCGTCCATGAGGTTCATGTCCCGCAGCTGCCGGGCGAGCGGGACCCGGCCCTGCTCCGACTCGATCGCCAGGGCGAGGGCCGGCCAGACCGAGAGGGGCCCCCGGCCGTGATCGACGCCCCGGTCCCCTGCGAGCCGCGCCTCCTCCGCCGCCAGGGCCTCCTTCCCGGCTTCGACGAGGTCCTGGATCAGCCCGCACCGGAGGGAGCCGGAAGCCTGGTCCCGGCCGTCCAGATCGGCCACCAGGCTCCGTGCGCGGTCGTACTCGCCCGCCTCCACGAGGGCGCTCACGACCCCACCGAAGAACCACGGCACCGTGTGCTCGACCAGCTCGGCGATCGCGGTGTCGCCCTCTTCTCGCCGGCCCAGCAGGAAGAGGGCGCGGATCACGTCGGTGAAGTCCAGGGAGGGGTCGTCGTCGTGCACGTCCTGCGCCAGGGCTCGCGCCAGCGCCGTGTCCGCCTGCGCGTGATGACCGGCCCGGGCGCGCTCCGCGGCGATCCGGGCCCATCCCATGACCCGCATGCCGGGCAGGCGGATCCGCCCGGTGTACGACTCGGCGGCCTCCCAGTCGCCGGCGGCGGCCGCCGCCGCGGCCAGGGCGCACCAGAGCTGGTCGCGCACCCCCGGACGCGTCTCCTCCTCGACCAACGCGAGGGCGGGAGCGAACCGTCCGGTGTGGCAGAGCCGTTCGACGAGGACCAGGCGGGCCATCGACGAGGGGAGGTCGGCCGTGATCCGCCGCGCCAGAGCCGCGGCGCGGTCGAACTCGCCCGCCCAGGCCAGGGACTCGACCGCGAACCCCGCCCGGACCTGCCATCCGATGGACTCGTGCGAGTCCCGCGCGGGCCGGTCCGTGGACAGGAGCTTCGACTCGATGCCGTCGAGCAGCATCCGCGCCTCCTCGACGTAACCCGCCTCGACGAGGACCTTCGGGGTGTGGACGGGATCGAGCGTGCCGCCCCAGCTCCGGGCCCGGATCCCGCTCTCCACCTCCTCGACCACCTCGGCGGCGCGTGCCCGCACCTCGTCATCGGCCGCCCCGGCGTTGACCGCCGCCGCCACCGCTCCCCTGACCAGGGCGAATCCGCCGTCGTCGTGGGCGACGGCCGCCGCGAGGGAGCGGGCCCGCGCGAAGTGGCCGGCTCCCGCCAGCGCCTCGACGACGTGGACCATCGGGTCCACGACGTCGGTCTCGTGCGCGCAGTCGCGCGCCAGCCGCTCCGCCCGCTCCGTCTCCCCGGCTCCGGCGAGAGCCGCGACCACGCGGTTGAGCGCCCGCTCCCGACACCTCTGGTCGTCGATCGTGCGGGCGAACTCCTCCGCCCGTTCGTACGCGCCGCTGCCGGCCGCTCCCGCGGCCACGCCGAGCTGCGCCGAGGCCCGGGCGGGTGCGGCCTCGATCCGGCACGCCAGTTCCCAGGCACGGTCGATCTCCCCGGCGGCCGCGAGGGCGAGGGCCAGCACGCGCTGGGCCCACCCTCGCTCCGCGGGCTCCGGATGCAGTGAGGCGGCAGCGGCGGCCCGGTCGTACTCACCCGCGTCCGCCAGGGCACCGACCACATCGGTCAGGACCGGCGAGGCGCACAGGACGGCGTCCAGCCGCGCCAGGACCTCGTCCGCGCCCGCCCGGTCACCGGCCCGCCGCAGCTCCGCCGAGACGACCGCGAGGACCAGGCTCTCCGCCCCGGCGTCCTCGCTCCCCGCCGACCGGACCGCCCCCGCCGCGTCCCCCGCGGCGGCGCGGGCGCGCGCCACGGCGGCGAGGCCCAGGGCCCGGACCCGGTCGTCCGCTTCGGGCAGACACAGCGCCAGGGCCCGGGCCTCCTCCCCCTGCCGCGCCCAGGCATGCGCCAGTTCGGGCAGCAGCCGCGCCCGTACATACGGATCGTCCACCGCCCGTGCGACGTCCTGCGCGCGGTCGAGGAGACCCGCTCCGGCCCAGGCCCGGCTCACCTCCGCCAGAGTCGTGTCGCGTTCGCCGCCGAAGGAATCGGAGTACCGGCGGGCCGCCGCCTCGGCGTCCTCCAGGATCCGCAGCGCCTCGTCCGCGCCACCCCGGGCGGTCAGCTCCGCCGCGACGTCGACGAGCGCCAGCGCCCGCCAGTCCAGGCTCGGGATGCTCCGGGCGAGGGCCTCGGCGCGGCCGGTCCTGCCGAGCGCCGCCCAGGCCCAGGGCAGCGTCCTCGGGATGCGGTCGTTCCGCTCCACCAGCTCCTCCCGCCGGATCACCAGGCGCACCAGGTCCACGAGATCCGGCACGCCCGCCCCGGCGAACGCCTCCTCCGCCAGCCGCACCTCGTCCAGCGCCGCGATGTCGCCGCCGGTGGCCTCCAGCAGCCGGTCATGGCGTACGGGATCCAGCGCGCACCCCACCATCCGCTCCACGTCTGCCGCCGCACGGAGCATCGGGAAGTATCCGCGCAGCAGGTACTCCGGGGTCTCCTCGGGCCAGCCGCGCGCCTGCCACTTCTCCGCCCACCCATGGAGCGTCCGCCGGCACCGGTCCAGTTCGCGCCGGCCCAGCATCTCCACGGCCTGGGCCTGGAGTTCCTCGTGGGCGAGGAGGTACACGTCCGCGCGCATGGCGAACGTCCGGCCCGGCCCCGTGCGCAGGACGTCCCGCACGCGGTAGGGCACCGCGTCCGTCAGCTCCGCCAGGTCCTCGGCCGTCAGACCGCCCCCGGCCGCGGTGAGCAGGGCGAGGATGTCGTGCTCCAGGCCGCCCGCCTCCAGGAGGCGTTTCAGTTCGCGCTCCGCCTCGGCGCGGATCGCGCGGGCGGACGGGGAGGGCACCAGGGTCCGTACGATCGCGGGGTCGCGCAGCGGGTGGCCGGCGGGGACGTCGACCGGG
The DNA here is from genome assembly GCF_053591435.1 of Streptomyces sp. NPDC003027. NCBI lineage: Bacteria > Bacillati > Actinomycetota > Actinomycetes > Kitasatosporales > Streptomycetaceae > Streptomyces > Streptomyces sp. NPDC003027. The sequence goes on along the minus strand of NZ_JBSFTU010000020.1, from coordinate 99,931 downwards.
ACGGGCGGGTTGAGGCGGCCGGAGACGATCGTCGGCAGCGACGGGGGCAGCAGGCTCGCGATCGAGTGCGCGTCCGGGCCCGTGGTCACGCCCCGGTCCTCGTCCAGGCCGTCGACCAGCAGGACCAGGCGCTCGCCCCGCTCGGCGCAGGCGCGGGACGCCTCCCCGTACAGACGGAGCAGATGGGCCTCGCGGGTCGAGGCCGTCAGGTGGGCCGGGATGCCCTCGCCCGCCAGCTCGGCGAGTTGTTCCAGGACGACGTCGACGTACGCGACCACGTCGTTCTGCGCGCCCCAGCGTGCCGTGATGAAGAAGGGGACGATCCGCACCCCGGGCGGCGGGTTGAGCGCGAACCACGCCATCAGGGCCGTCTTGCCCGCCCATGCCTCCGCACGCCACCAGACGTACGACGGGCCGGAGTCGGCCAGGCAGAAGGCGGCGAGCGACGCCAACTCCCGCTCGCGGTCGACGAGTACCGGGGGAACGATCCGGCGCACCTGTTCCCAGTACGCCGACCGCACCGGCGGCGCCGTCACGACCTGGTTGTGGTCCCCGGTGACGACGACCCCCGCGTCGCCCCCGACCGCGACCGACTGCTTCCCCCGTGCCTGCTGCATGGCGGCCATGCTGCCAGACGGGTCCGACGGCTCTCCGCGCCTAAAATGGAGGTGTCCCACCCGGTCCGGGAGGCGTCATGACATTCGTACAGATCATCGATTGCAAGACCAGCCGGCTCGACGACATGAACCGGCTCATGGACAAGTGGGTCGAACAGACCAAGGGCAAGCGCACCGCCACCCACAGCATCATCGGCAAGGACCGCTCCGACGCCTCCCACCTGGTGGAGATCGTCGAGTTCCCCTCCTACGACGTGGCGATGACGAACTCGCAGCTCCCCGAGACCGACCGGATCTTCCGGGAGATGGTCGCGCTCTGCGACGAGATGCCGACGTTCACCGATCTGGACGTCGTCCGCGACGAGCAGCTGTACAAGACGACGGCCCGGCGGTTCTTCGAGCTGGCCTCGGCCGACGGCGGGCTGCCACCACTCGACGAAATCTTCGACGAGGACTACCACGACCACGATCCCGCCAATCCGCAGGACGTCATCGGCATGGACGCGGTCCGGCGGGAGCTGGACGAGTGGCGGGGCGGCTTCCGGTTCCGGTTCACCGTCGAGGACCAGATCGCGGAGGGTGACCGGGTCTGCACCCGTTGGACCTGGAACGCCACGCACACCGGCGACTTCATGGGGATCGAGGCGACCGGCAAGGAGGTCTCGATGTCCGGGACGGTGGTCCACCGGTTCCGTGAGGACGGCAAGATCGTCGAGGGGTGGTGGCAGTACGACCTGCTCGGGCTGATGGGGCAGCTCGGCGCCGTGGAGGTCTGAGCGACGGGACCGTGGAGGTCCGAGCGACGGGAAAGGCCGAGGCCCGGCGCCCCCCGTCGGGGGCACCGGGCCTCGGTGATCAGCTGTGCGAGCGACCGGGTGGGCCTCAGTGCGAGTGGCCGTGACCGTGGCCGTGGCCCGCGTCCGCCGACTCCTCTTCCTTCTTCTCGACGACCAGGGTCTCGGTCGTGAGCAGCAGGGAGGCGATCGAGGCGGCGTTCTCCAGCGCGGAGCGGGTGACCTTCACCGGGTCGATGACGCCGGCCTTGATCAGGTCGCCGTACTCGCCGGTCGCGGCGTTGAAGCCCTGGCCCTTGTCGAGCTCCGCCACCTTGGAGGTGATGACGTAGCCCTCGAGGCCGGCGTTCTCGGCGATCCAGCGCAGCGGCTCGACGGCGGCGCGGCGGACGACGGCGACACCGGTGGCCTCGTCGCCCTCCTTGCCGAGGTTGCCCTCGAGGATCTTGACGGCGTGGACCAGAGCGGAGCCACCACCGGAGATGATGCCCTCCTCGACCGCGGCGCGGGTCGCGGAGATGGCGTCCTCCAGACGGTGCTTGCGCTCCTTGAGCTCCACCTCGGTGGCGGCGCCGACCTTGATCACGCACACGCCGCCGGCCAGCTTCGCGAGGCGCTCCTGGAGCTTCTCGCGGTCCCAGTCGGAGTCCGTGGACTCGATCTCGGCCTTGATCTGGTTGACGCGGCCCGCGATGTCCTCGGAGTTGCCGGCACCGTCGACGATGGTGGTGGCGTCCTTGGTGACGGTGACGCGGCGGGCGGTGCCCAGCACGTCCAGGCCGGCCTGGTCGAGCTTGAGGCCGACCTCCTCGGCGATGACGGTGGCACCGGTGAGGGTGGCCATGTCGCCGAGCATCGCCTTGCGGCGGTCACCGAAGCCGGGAGCCTTGACGGCGACGGCGTTGAAGGTGCCACGGATCTTGTTCACGACCAGGGTCGACAGGGCCTCGCCCTCGACGTCCTCGGCGATGATCAGCAGCGGCTTGCTGGAGCCGGCCTGGATGACCTTCTCCAGGAGCGGCAGCAGGTCCTGGATCGAGGAGATCTTGCCCTGGTGGATCAGGATGTACGGGTCGTCGAGGACGGCCTCCATACGCTCCTGGTCGGTGACCATGTACGGGGACAGGTAGCCCTTGTCGAAGGCCATGCCCTCGGTGAAGTCGAGCTCCAGGCCGAAGGTGTTGGACTCCTCGACGGTGATGACACCGTCCTTGCCGACCTTGTCCATCGCCTCGGCGATGAGCTCGCCGACCTGCTGGTCCTGCGCGGAGAGGGCGGCCACGGCGGCGATGTCCGACTTGTCGTCGATCGGGCGCGCGGTGGCGAGCAGCTCCTCGGAGACGGCCTTGACGGCGGCGTCGATGCCCTTCTTCAGGGCGGCCGGGGAGGCGCCGGCGGCGACGTTGCGCAGACCCTCGCGGACCAGGGCCTGGGCGAGCACGGTGGCGGTGGTGGTGCCGTCACCAGCGATGTCGTTGGTCTTGGTCGCCACCTCCTTCACCAGCTGGGCGCCGAGGTTCTCGTACGGGTCGTCGAGCTCGACCTCGCGGGCGATCGTGACACCGTCGTTGGTGATGGTGGGGGCGCCGAACTTCTTGTCGATGACGACGTTGCGGCCCTTGGGGCCGATCGTCACCTTCACCGTGTCGGCGAGCTTGTTGACGCCGCGCTCAAGGGCGCGACGGGCGTCCTCGTCGAACTTCAGGATCTTCGCCATGGAGCGATTCAGCCCTCTCGGATTTCGTGGTGAAACTGGTGAAACGAACCGCGCCCCCGGACGCCCAGTGCGGGGTCTAGGGGCGCAGCTCAATGCATCTGACTTCGGTGAAGCGGTGTCCGGGGGCGACCCCGGATCCCGGACTACTTCTCGACGATCGCGAGAACGTCGCGAGCCGAGAGGACGAGGTACTCCTCGCCGCTGTACTTCACCTCGGTGCCGCCGTACTTGCTGTACAGCACGATGTCGCCGGTCTTCACGTCGAGCGGCAGGCGCTCGCCGTTCTCGAAGCGGCCCGGGCCCACGGCCAGGACGACGCCCTCCTGGGGCTTCTCCTTGGCGGTGTCCGGGATGACCAGGCCAGAGGCGGTGGTCTGCTCGGCGTCGAGCGGCTGGACCACAATGCGGTCCTCGAGCGGCTTGATGGCAACCTTGGAGCTGGTGGTCGTCACGATCCGACCTCCCCCTTCGGAGATCTCGGGGTCAACTGTCTGAGGTGGCGACCAGGTGGATCCGTCGTCGCGGGTGCCGGACCTGCCCGTCGCTGTGTTGGCACTCTCCGGTGGGGAGTGCCAGAGCCGAGACTATGACCGCGGTTAGCACTCGGTCAAGCGGAGTGCCAATTCAGTCCCGCGTGGCGGTTCCGGAACGCTCCCCGCCAGACCGGTCCGGCCGGCCGGCGGGGCCCGTGTCACACGTAGTCCTCCAGCCTGGCGACGGCGTAGCCCTTGGCCGTGATCGTGCTCATCACCCGACGGATCATGTCCGGCATCGACCCCTTCCAGTCCTGCTTGCCCCGGAAGTGGGTGAGGACGATGTCGCCGGGGTGCAGGTCCCGGTCCCACTCACGCCACTCCATCCGGTCCGGGAAGGCCTCCGATGCCCACAGCGGTACCGCCTTCACTCCGCACGCCTTGGCCGCGCGCAGCGTGTCCTCGTTGTAGTTCCCGTACGGCGGCCGGAAGAGCGGCGGCCGCTTGCCGTACCGCTTCTGGATCGTGTCCTGCATCCCGCAGATCTCCCGCTTCTGCGACGCGTAGGAGAGCCCGGGCATGTACCGGTGGTTGAGGGTGTGGTTGTGCAGGGAGACGCCGGCGTCCTGCATCTTCTTGAAGTAGCCGTAGTCCTCCTTGACCAGGTAGTCGCTGAGGAAGGCGCTGTACGGGATCCGCAGCTCGCTCATCATCCGCAGGAGCTCGGGGTCCTTCTCCGCGCCGTCGTCGATCGTCAGGAAGACGACCTTCTCCTTGGTCGGCACGGTGGTGAAGACGGGCGGCAGGTTTTCGCCGCCGGTCTCGAACCCCTTGCGGGTGGTGACCCTCGGCTTGACGGCGGGCGGGGCGGGAGCTTCCAGCGGCGGCCGGTCGAGCCCCCACTTCCTGGCGGCGAGCACCCGGGCCGCCCGCTGCTTGCGGACCTTCTCGACGTACGCGTTGAGGGCGGCGGACGCGCCCTGCGGCTGCCCCTGGGGCCCGCCGGGGGCGGGACCGCCCGGGGCGCCCGGACCGCCGGCGGAGCCGTCCGAGGGCGCCCCGCAGGCCGAGGCGAGGGCGGCGACGAGCAGCGCCGCGGCCACCGCCCTCCGCGACCGGCGCACGCCCCGGGAGGTTCCGCACCGGAGACCCATTTCTTCTGTTTGTCGTACTAGCTGCATGGCGCCGCATCCTGTCAGCGCCGAGCTCCTCCGCCCCCGCGACACCGCCGCGCCACGCGCACCATCCCCCGGCCGGCCCACCGGCGGCCAGGCACCACAATGGGGCGGTGACCGACCTCGCCGCCTTCACCGCCCTGCTCGCCCCCGAGGGCCAGACCCTGCTCGCCGCCCTGCGCGACCACGACCCCGCCCAGGAGCTGGCCGTCGTCTCCCGGCTGCGCCGGGACCACTCGGCCGAGCTGGTCACGGCGGCGGTCGGGCAGGCCAGGCTCCGGCAGCGCGCGGTGGCGAAGTTCGGCGCGGACGACGCGTACCGGATGTACTTCACGCCCCACGGCGTGGAGCAGTCCACCCGGGCGGCCGTCGCGGCCTACCGGGCCCGCCGCTTCAAGGAGCTCGGCGTCCGGTCGGTCGCCGATCTGTGCTGCGGCATCGGCGGGGACGCCATCGCCTTCGCCCGGGCCGGGATCTCGGTCCTCGCCGTGGACCACGACCCGCTGACCGTCGAGGCCGCCCGCGCGAACGCCGCCGCGCTCGGGCTCGACGGGCTGATCGAGGTCCGCCTCGCGGACGTCACGGAGATCGACGCGGCCCCCTACGACGCGGTCTTCGTCGACCCGGCGCGGCGCGGTGGACGCGGCCGGATCTTCGACCCCGAGGCGTACTCCCCGCCGCTCTCCTGGGCGATCGAGGCCGCGCGCCGGGCCCCGCACGCGGCGCTGAAGATCGCCCCCGGCGTGCCGCACGAGGCCGTCCCCGAGGACGCGGAGGCGGAGTGGATCTCGGACGGCGGCGATGTGAAGGAGGCGGTGCTGTGGTTCGGCACGTCCCCCGGCACCGTCCGCGCCACCCTCCTGCCCTCCGGCGCCGGCCTGACCGGCCGGGGCCTGCCCGATCCCGCCGTCCGCCCGGTCGGCCGCTACCTCTACGAGCCGGACGGCGCCGTCATCCGCGCCCACCTGGTCGCCGAGGTCGCCGAGGCGCTGGACGGCGGCCTGATCGACGAGACGATCGCCTACATCACGGCGGACGCGCTCACCCCCACCCCCTACGCCACCGCGTACGAGATCACCGACCGGCTGCCCTTCAACCTCAAGAAGCTGAAGGCGCTGCTGCGCGAGCGCGAGGTGGGCACCCTGACGGTGAAGAAGCGCGGCTCGGCCGTCGAGCCCGAGGAGCTGCGCCGCAGGATCAAGCCGAAGGGCCCGCACTCCGCCACGGTCTTCCTCACCCGTGTCGCGGGCGCCCCGACGATGCTGGTCGGCCGGCCGGCGCGTTGACCGGCCCGCCCCTCCACGACGAGCCGTTCCCGGAACCGCTCGGGTGCGCGACCGGAGCCGGGTGGCCGTCTACCGGGCCCGCGGCGCCCGCCCCACCCTCCGGGACCGGTCCAGGAGCAGTTCCCGCTCCCGTTCGTTGCGGGTGAGCGAGGCCGCCCGCTGGAACTCGGCCCGGGCCTCGGCCGTGCGCCCCAGCCGGGCCAGCAGGTCTCCCCGGACACTCGGGAGCAAGTGGTAGTGCGCCAGGGCCGGTTCGCCGGCCAGCGCGTCGACGATCGCCAGACCGGCCGGTGGGCCCTCGGCCATCGACACGGCGACCGCGCGGTTCAGTTCGACGACCGGCGAGGGCGCGAGGGAGGCCAGCCGGGCGTACAGCGCGGCAATCGTCCGCCAGTCCGTCTCCTCGTACGTCCGCGCCCTCGCGTGGCAGGCGGCGATCGCGGCCTGGAGCGCGTACGGGCCGTAGTCGCCGCCCTTGCCGGCCCGTTCGAGGGCGGCGAAGCCACACCGGATCATCAGCCGGTTCCAGCGGCTCCGGTTCTGCTCGGCGAGCAGCACCGGCTGCCCGTCCGGGCCGGTCCTGGCCGCCGTCCGGGACGCCTGGATCTCCAACAGGGCGGCCAGCCCGTGCGCTTCACCCTCCTCGGGCATCAGGGCGGCGAGGACCCGGGCCAGTCGCAGGGCGTCCTCGCAGAGCGCCGGGCGCAGCAGGTCGTCGCCCGCCGTGGCCGCGTATCCCTCGTTGAAGATCAGGTAGATGACGTCGAGGACGGAGCCGAGCCGGGCCGTCCGCTCCTCCCCGTACGGCACTTCGAACTCCACGCCCGCCTTCGCCAGCGACCGCTTCGCCCGTACGATCCGCTGCGCGACGGTCGCCTCCGGTACGAGGAAGGCGCGGGCGATCTCGTCCGTGCGCAGTCCGCCGACCAGCCGCAGGGTGAGCGCCGTGCGCGCCTCGGCGGAGAGGACGGGGTGGCAGGCCGTGAAGACCAGCCGCAGCAGATCGTCGTCGATGTCCCCGGGGCCGGAGGGCTCGGGGTCGTACGACTCCTCCGTCAGCTCACGGCCGACCTCCGCAAGTTTGCGGGCGTATGTCTCCCGGCGCCGTACGAGGTCGACGGCGCGGTTCTTGGCGGCGGCCGTCAGCCAGGCGCCCGGCCGGTCCGGGACCCCCGTCCGCGGCCACTGTTCGAGTGCGGCGACGAGCGCGTCCTGGGCGATCTCCTCGGCGATGCCGACATCGCGCACGATCCTCGTCACGGCGGCGATGATCCGCGCCGACTCCATCCGGAAGACCGTCTCGACGGCGGCGGGGGCGGGTGCGGTCATGGATCCACCATGACAGCACCCGCCCCGGCGGTGCCTACATCTCTTCGATCTCGCGGACCTCGCAGGTCACCTTCCACTGCGGCGGGTGGATCTCCAGGAAGCGCTTCGCCCACTCGACGGCCTCGGCCATGTCGCGGCACTGGGAGATCGAGTAGCCGCCGACGACCTCCTTCGTCTCGGTGAACGGGCCGTCGGTGCAACCGATCTTCCCGCCCTCCCAGACGACCCGGGTGGACTCGGAGGTGGGCTTGAGGCCGGCCGTCTCCAGCATCACGCCGGCCTTGGTGATCTCCTCGAAGAGCGCGCCCATGCGGTCCTCGAAGCCGGGGTCGGCCTCCTCCATCTGGAAGGCGCCTTCTTCGATGCGGACCAGCGTCAGGTAGCGGGGCATCGTGTTCTCCTCGGTGGTGCGCCGGCGGGGCCGTTCCCCGCCTCTCACCCATACGTCGATCGGGCGCCGCCCGCATCGACACGTCCGCCGAAGAACTTTCAGACGTAGTCCTCCAGGCGGGCCACCGTGAAGCCCTGGTCCTGTATGCGGCGGAGCATGTTGGCCGTCATCTCCGTCATGGTCGTGCCCTTGAGCTCGGCCGGGCCGCGGAAGTGGGCCAGGATGATGTCTCCGGGGTGCAGCTTCCCGTCCCCGCGCTGGTACCGCATGTTCTTGATCTGCATCGACTCGCGCCACAGCACGATCGCGTCCACGCCGCAGCCGCCGGCGGCGGCGCGGGTGTCCTCGTTCCAGTTGCCGTAGGGCGGGCGGAAGAGGCGGGGGGCCGTCCCGTACTCCTTCGTCAGCCTGGTCTGCTGGCCGCATATCTCCCGCTCCTGGGCGGCCCGGCCGAGCGTGCGCAGGTCGGGGTGGGTGAGGGTGTGGTTGGCGACGCCGTTGCCGAGGGCGGCGAGCGGCTGGAAGTAGGCGTAGTCGGTGCGGATCGCCGCGTCGGTGAGGAACATCGTCATCGGGACCTTGAGGTCCTTCATCATCTCGACGAACCGGGGGTCCTTCTCGGCACCGTCGTCGACGGTGATGAAGACGATCTTCTCGGTCGTCGGGATGGAGCTGATGACCGGCACGGGGCCGCCCGGCGGCCGCGTGACCGGCTTGGCGGCGGGCGGCGCCGGCGGGGCGGCGAAGGGCTTGAGCCCCCACTTCCGGTAGGCGGCGGCCGACTCGGCCGCCTTGTCGGGGGCCGCGGGTGCCTTGTTCCCGGCCGAGGGCGTCACCAAGGGGGCCGTACGCGGGGCGGCGTCGGCGCCCGACGTGCACCCCGTCACGAGCAGAGCGGCGACGGTCAGCACCGCCCACGCCACGATCTTCTTGTCCACGCCGTGTCTGATGCGGTTTACGGCGAGGAGGTTGCTCCCGTCTCCACGGAGACCGACGCGAAGCGCCACCGGTGCACCGGGCGGGCGACCAGGTCCCCGGCCGGCTCCGGCAGCTCGGGCGGGTCCGCGCCGACGGCCGCGTCCCACCAGGTCAGCACGAGGACCCGGTCCTGCTCGGCGCGGAAGGTCTCACGGCGCAGCGGCGCGTGCGGCAGGGGCTGCGCCCGTGCCCACTCCAGGAGTTCGTCGCCACGGCCCGGGACCGCCCGCGCTTCCCACATCAGGGTCACGGTGGTCACGGGTACAGGTTCTCCTTGCTGACCTCGTGCACATGGTCGTGGCCGTGATCGCCGGGCACGTGCGGGTCCGTCACCGGCAGGGAGGAGTCCGCCGACAGCTCCAGGTCGGAGGCCGGCCGGTTGCGGGCCACCATCTCCGCGCCGAGCGCCGCCACCATCGCGCCGTTGTCCGTGCACAGCCCCGGCCTCGGCACCCGCAGCCGGATGCCCGCCCGCTCGCACCGCTCCTCGGCCAGCGCCCGCAGCCGCGAGTTGGCCGCCACACCACCGCCGATCATCAGGTGGTCGACGCCCTGGTCCTTGCAGGCCCGGACGGCCTTGCGGGTGAGCACGTCGACGACCGCCTCCTGGAAGGACGCCGCCACGTCCCGTACCGGCACCTCCTCGCCCGCCGCCCGCTTCGCCTCGATCCAGCGGGCCACGGCCGTCTTGAGCCCCGAGAAGGAGAAGTCGTACGCGGGGTCCTTGGCGCCGCTCAGGCCGCGCGGGAAGGCGATGGCGTTCGGGTCGCCCTCCCGGGCGAGCCGGTCGATGACCGGACCGCCGGGGAAGCCGAGGTCGAGCACGCGCGCGATCTTGTCGAAGGCCTCGCCGGCCGCGTCGTCGATCGTGGCGCCCATCGGCCGCACGTCGGCGGTGATGTCGGGCGCGAGGAGCAGCGAGGAGTGCCCGCCGGAGACGAGGAGCGCCATCGTCGGCTCGGGCAGCGGGCCGTGCTCCAGCTGGTCGACGCAGATGTGCGAGGCGAGGTGGTTCACGCCGTACAGCGGCTTGTTCAGGGCGTACGCGTACGCCTTGGCGGCCGACACGCCGACGAGCAGGGCGCCGGCCAGGCCGGGGCCGGCGGTGACCGCGATGCCGTCGAGGTCCTTCGCGGAGACCCCGGCCTCCTTCAGGGCGCGCTCGATGGTCGGGACCATCGCCTCCAGGTGGGCGCGGGAGGCGATCTCCGGCACCACTCCGCCGTAGCGCGCGTGGGTGTCGACGCTGGACGCGACGGCGTCGGCGAGCAGGGTCGTGCCCCGCACGATGCCGACGCCGGTCTCGTCGCAGGAGGTCTCGATGCCGAGTACGAGCGGTTCGTCAGCAGCCATCAGTCAGTCGTCTCTGTTCCTTGAACGGTCAATCGCATGACAAGCGCGTCCACGTTGCCGGGCTGGTAGTAGCCGCGCCGGAAGCCGATGGGCTCGAAGCCGAAGCGCTCGTACAGCTTCTGGGCCCGGGTGTTGTCCACCCGTACCTCCAGCAGCACCTCGTCGCACTCGAAGGCGGTGGCGTGCTGGAGCAGATCGGTGAGCAGCCGGGCGCCGAGCCCGGTCCCCCACTGGTCGCGGGCGACGGCGATCGTCTGGACGTCGCCGAGGCCGCCGGCGGCGGCGAGCCCGGCGTAGCCGACGAGCCGGCCGCCGGACTCCGCGACGACGTAGCGGCGGGTGGCGCGCGGGCCGCGCGCGTGCGCGAGCTCCGACCAGAACATCCCCTCGGACCAGGCGTCCTCGGGGAAGAGCTCGTGTTCGAGTGCGAGCACGGGCTCGATGTCCCACCAGCGCATCTCCCGCAGCACGGCGGCGGTCACGGCGGTCACTTGGGAGTGACCACCTTGTAGTTCTTGGGCACCTGGGCGTCGGGGCGGCGCAGGTAGAGGGGCAGCGGGTCGAGGAAGTCCGTCCCCCCGGCCGCCAGCTTCTCGGCCGCGAGGGCGGCGAGCGCCGCGGCGGACTGGTGCTCGGGGTCGCGGGGGTCGGCGAAGACCTCGGGGTAGAGCCGGGCTCCGGCGCCGACCGCCGGGAGCCCGGCGACGTCCCGGGCGATCTCGGCGGGGCGGTCGACGGCCGCGTCGGTCACCCGCGTACGGCGGTCGTCGTACCGGGCCCAGTAGACCTCCTTGCGGCGGGCGTCCGTCGCGACGACGAACGGCTCGTCGATCCCGGAGGCGTACGCGAGCCCGTCCAGCGTGCACAGGCCGTGCACCGGGACGCCGAGCGCGGAGGAGAAGGTGGCGGCGGTGACCAGGCCGACCCGCAGGCCGGTGTACGGCCCGGGGCCGACTCCGACGACGACACCGGTGACGGCGTCGAGCTTCAGCCCGGCTTCCTTCATGACCCGGTCGACGGCGGGCAGCAGCAGCTCCCCGTGGCGACGGGCGTCGACCTGGCGCGACTCGGCGACGACGGAGTCACCGTCGTGGAGGGCGACGGTGACGGCGGGCGTGGCGGTATCCATGGCGAGCAAGAGCACGCGAACAGCCTACGGCTCCCGGCCACCGGGCACGGCGCCCCGTACCGCCGGTCCGCTGCTGCTACCGTCGCCTCGAACAGGACGTGGGGGTACCACCCGGGCCGCAGGCTCCGGGAGAGAAAGGTGGCACGGGTGGGTAGGAGCAGCTCGGGATTCGTGGCCGGGCTCACCGCGGCGGCCGTCGCCGCGGTCGCCTTCCTCGCCTACCAGGCGTCGGCGAACGCCCCGGCCGATGTGTCGGCGAAGCCGCGGACGCCGAGCGCGGCACCGTCGGCGGCGGCGACCGGCCCCGCGAAGCCGGTCAGGGACCCGCTGGCCGTCCCGGGGAACTCAGGCACGGGCGCGCGGGTCGTGTACGCGCTGTCCGAGCGGCGGGTCTGGCTGGTGGACGAGAAGAACCAGGCCACGCACACCTTCTCGGTGATGCCGAGCACGGTCCATCCGGCCCCCGGGGCGTACCGCGTGACCTCGCGCTCGGGCGTCGTGAAGGGCTCGGACGGGGTGCGGATCGAGCACGTGGTGCGGTTCGCGACCGTCGACGACGTCACGATCGGTTTCAGCGCGGCGGTCGACGGCTCGCTGCCGACACCGGATCCCACGCGGAAGACGGGCGGCATCCGGATGAAGCGGGCGGACGGCGACGCGCTGTGGACGTTCGCCACCATCGGCGCGAAGGTCATCGTCGTCGGCTAGCCGCTCGCGTCCGCCGCCGCGCTGGGCCTCACCGGGCTCCCGCTCGCCGTGCGACCTTCCCCGGCCCGGCCGGCCTTCGCTCGCCGCGCGAGCCCGCTCACGCCCCGCCGCCGGATCGCGGCGCTCGCGCGAAATCGCTCGTACGGATTAAGCCGCCTCGCGCCGGACCGCGGGCTCCTGTGCGATCTCCTCGGCCTCGCCGGTCTCCGGCTCGGCCGGTGGCTCCGCCTGCCGCTCGCGCGGCGGGGTCGACACCGCGTCGGCGGCGGCGCAGGACGCCAGCAGATCGCTCATGGAGATCTGGTCCGCTGCGCGTGCCCGCTCTGGCATCGCCATGGTTGCCTCCCGTAGGTTAGGTACACCTAACCAGCTCGTGCCTCCATGTCACCACGGGTCGTACGACCGATGCAACATCTTCCCGACACCTTGTCGGAACCTACGGACGTTCCCCGCCCGTTCCGCCGCTCCGCCCGAGCCGCCGTCAGCCGAGCCGGAGGTCCTCGTCGGCCCAGCGGTCGCCGATCCCGCGCAGCACGACCGTGCGCCGGTCGTCGTCCGTGTCCCCGACGACCCGGTGGATCAGCACATGCAGCCGGTCGTCCGTCAGGTCCTCGACCTTGCCGTCGCCCCACTCCACGACGACCACCGACTCGGGCAGCGAGACGTCGAGGTCGAGGTCCTCCATCTCGTCCAGGCCGCCGCCGAGCCGGTACGCGTCGACGTGGACCAGGGCCGGGCCGCCGACCAGGGACGGGTGGACGCGCGCGATGACGAAGGTCGGCGAGGTGACGGCGCCGCGCACCCCGAGGCCCTCGCCCAGGCCGCGGGTGAGCGTCGTCTTCCCGGCACCGAGTTCGCCGGTGAGCATCACGAGGTCACCGGGGCGGAGGAGTTTCGCCAGCCGGCGGCCGATCTCCTGCATGCGCTCCGGGGAGTCGACGTCGAGCGTGACCGCGTTGTGCGTCGCTGCGTCGTCCGTGGCTGCGTTGTGCGTGGCTGCGTTGTGCGGTGCTTCCATACGGGCCAACTTAGCCGTTGCCCGACCCCGTCTTCGCGCCTGTCGCCGCCGGGACCGCGCCGACCCGGGCGAGGAGGTCCGCCAGCCGGTCGGTGACCGCCTCGGGGTGCTCCAGCATGACCAGATGGCCGCCGTCGGGGACGATGACCAGCTCGCTGTCCGGCAGCAGATCGGCGATGGCCTCGGTGTGCGAGCTGGGGGTGACGAGGTCGCGGTCGCCGGCCAGCGCGAGCACGGGGACCTCGCGGAAGACCGGCAGCACATGTGCCCTGTCGTGCTCGGCGAAGGCCGGATAGAACTCGGCGACCACGTCGATCGGGGTCGCCTCGATCATCCGCTCCGCGAACCGGGCCACCGCCGGGTCCACGTCCCTCGACGAGAACGAGTACTTCTTGATGAGCCCGGCGAACAGGTCGGCGGTGGCCCTGCGACCCCGCTCCACCAGCTCCGCCTGCGAGCCGAGCGCCTTCAGCACGCCCGGCAGCACCCGCCGCACCGCGTTGACCCCCGCTATCGGCAGGCCGTAGTTCACCTCCCCGAGCTTGCCGCAGGAGGTCCCGACGAAGGCGACGCCGACGACCCGTTCCCGGATCAGCTCGGGACACCGCTCGGCGAGCGCCATGATCGTCATGCCGCCCATCGAGTGCCCGACCAGGACCAGGGGCCCCTCGGGCGCGGCCGCGTCGATGACCGCCTTCAGATCACGGCCCAGCTGGTCGATGGAGACGGGCACGCCGTCGGGCCCCGACTGGGCGGCCCCGCGGGCCGAGCGTCCGTGGCTGCGCTGGTCCCAGTGGACGGTGCGGACCAGGCCGCGCAGGGCCGCCCGCTGGAAGTGCCAGGAGTCCTGGCCGAGGCAGTACCCGTGGCTGAACACGACCGTGACGGGGGCGGGCGCCTTGCGGCCGAAGAGGCGCCGCCTGCGCGGGGCGCCGGCCTCCGGGTCCACCTCGTCGACCTCGTAGTACAGCTCGGTGCCGTCGTCGGCGACCGCCCTGCCGGGGGTGCCGCGCAGGGAGCCGTAGGGGCCGGAGGCGTCGAGAGCGAGCCGCGCCTTCTGCCGCATGCCGCGCCCGACCGTGAGCCGCTCGATCGCGACGCCCGCGGCCGCGCCGGCCGCGAGGACGCCCAGCGCGGCACCGGCGACCCCGGCACGGCGCCAGGTGTCGTTACTGGACTCGCCCACTCCCGCTCCCCTGATGACTCGTACCGCTGGTTGCCGGTCGTCCTACCCGTTCAGCTCGTACCGCTGGTTGCCGGTCGTCCTACCCGTTCAGATAGACGCGCGGGACGCGCGCGCCGATGCGGGTGACGATCTCGTACGCGATGGTGTCGGCGGCGACGGCCCAGTCCTCGGCGGTCGGCTCGCCCCGGTCGCCGGGGCCGAAGAGCACCGCCTCCGCGCCGGGCTCCACGGCGTCCCGGCCCAGGTCGACGACGAACTGGTCCATGGCGACCCGGCCGGCCACCCGGCGGACCCGGTCGCCGACGAGCACGGGCCCGCGCCCGGAGGCGTGGCGCGGGATCCCGTCGGCGTAGCCGAGGGGCACGAGGCCGAGCCGGGTCTCGTCCTCGGTGACGTAATGGTGTCCGTAGCTGACGCCGTGACCGGCCGGGACCTGCTTCACCAGGGCGATGCTCGCCTTGAGCGACATCACGGGCCGCAGACCGAGGTCGGCGGGGGTGCCGAGCTCGGGGCTGGGCGAGACGCCGTACATGGCGATGCCGGGCCGGACGAGGTCGAAGTGCGTCTGGGGGAGGGTGAGGGTGGCCGGCGAGTTCGCGATGTGCCGGACCTCGGGCTCGACGCCCGCCTTCTCGGCGTACTCCAGCATCGTGTGGAAGACGTCGAGCTGGGAGGCGATGGAGGGGTGGCCGGGCTCGTCGGCGCAGGCGAAGTGCGACCAGAGGCCGGTGACCCGGACCAGGCCCTGGCTCTCGGCCTTCAGGGCCTCCCCGACGAGCTGGGGCCAGTCGGCGGGCTGGCAGCCGTTGCGGCCGAGTCCGGTGTCGGCCTTGAGCTGGATGCTCGCCCGCTTCCCCGTGGCGCGCGCCGCGTCGACGACCTCCCGCAGGGCCCACAGGCCGCTGACGGACATGTCGAGACCGGCTTCGATGCCGTCGGCCCACGGGTCGCCGGGGGTCCACAGCCAGCACATGACCCGGGCGTCCGCCTCCGTGATCCCGGCCGCGCGCAGGGCGAGCGCCTCGTGCGGGGTGGCGGTGCCGAGCCAGGTGGCGCCCGCTTCGAGGGCGGCGCGGGCGCAGCGTACGGCGCCGTGTCCGTACGCGTCCGCCTTGACCACGGCCATGACCTGGGCGTGGGGCGCGACGCGGGTGCGCAGCGCGCGGACGTTGGCACGCAGCGCGCCGAGGTCGATCTCGGCGCGGGCTCGGCGGGGCGGCGGTGTCTCAGTCATCGCGCCCAGTCTCTCAGGTGTCCGCCCCGGGGCCGCTTTCCCCGGATGTAGTCCCGGTCACCCCCGGGCGGCCGGACGAGCCGGCGTCCCCGATGCCCCGCCGGGGGTTACGACGTCACGTCCCGCCACGCCTCGGGGAGCGCCGTCGCCACCTGTGCCGCCGTGATCGGCGCGCCGCCGGATGCGCGGCGGGCCGCGAGTCCGTGGAGGTAGGCGGCCGCCGACCCCGCGTCCAGGGCCGGCAGGCCCGCCGCGAGGAGCGATCCCGCGAGCCCGGACAGCACATCGCCGCTGCCCGCCGTGGCCAGCCAGGACGTGCCGGTGGGGTTGACCCGTACCGCCGTGTCCGGCCCGGCCACCAGCGTCGTCGAGCCCTTGAGCAGCACCGTCGCGTCGAAGCGCGCCGCCAGTTCGCGTACCGCCGCTAGCCGTCCCGCCTCCACCGCCTCGCGGGAGACGCCGAGCAGCGCCGCCGCCTCCCCCGCGTGCGGGGTGAGCAGCGTCGGGGCCGTACGGCCGCGCACCACGGAGACCGGCAGGTCGCGCAGGCCGTCCGCGTCCACCAGGACCGGTACGTCCGAGGCGAGGACGTCCGCGACCCCGGGGCCGTCCCCGAGCCCCGGGCCCACCACCCACGCCTGGACCCGGCCGGCCTTCTCCGGGGGCCCGGCGTGCACCAGCGTCTCGGGGAAGCGGGCGATCACCGCGTCCCCGGCCGGGCCCACGTACCGCACCGCGCCCGCACCGCCCCGCAGCGCTCCGGCCACCGCGAGGACGGCCGCGCCCGGGTAGCGCGCGGACCCGGCGACCACGCCCACGACACCGCGCCGGTACTTGTCGCTCTCCGCGCCCGGCACGGGCAGCAGCCGCGCCACGTCCTCGTGCTGGAGCGCCTCCAGGTCGGGCACCGACGGCAGGAGGTCCCCGAGTCCGATGTCGACGAGCCGCAGCGCCCCCGCGTACTCCCGCGCCGGGTCGATCAGCAGCCCCGGCTTGTACGCCCCGAACGTCACGGTCGCGTCCGCCCGCAGCGCCTCCCCCGCCACCCGGCCCGTGTCCGCGTCGACGCCGCTGGGCAGGTCGACGGCGACCACGACCGCGTCCGAACCCCGTGCCGCCCGCGCGACCGGCACCGCGTCCGGGCGCAGTCCGCCGCGCCCGCCGATGCCGGTGATCCCGTCCAGGACGAGATCGGCGGCGGCGAGCGGCTCGAACGGGTCCTCCGCGACCCGCCCGCCGGCCGCCCGCAGTGCGCCGAGACCGCCCTCGTGGGCGCGCGAGCCGAGCAGGACGGCCGTCACGCCGGCCCCCCGCCGGGCGAGCCGCGCGCCCGCGTACAGCGCGTCGCCGCCGTTGTCCCCGCTGCCGACGAGCAGCACCACTCTCGCCCCGTACACCCGGCCCCGCCCGAGGAGCGAGACACAGGCGGCGGCGAGCCCCGCCGCCGCCCGGTGCATCAGCGCGCCCTCCGGCAGACGGCTCATCAACTCGGCCTCTGCGGCCCGTACGGACTCCACGCGGTAAGCGGTACGCATGTCCCGCAGTCTGCCGCACCCGTCGAGCGCCCGCCCGCAGAAGAGGGCCGTCACCCTTCGGCGATCACCACCGCCGATGCCACACCGGCGTCATGACTGAGGGACACATGCCAGTGCCGCACCCCGAGTTCGGCCGCCCGCGCCGCCACCGTCCCGCGCACCCGCAGCCGGGGCTGCCCGGTGTCCTCGACGTACACCTCCGCGTCCGTCCAGTGCAGGCCCGCGGGCGCGCCGAGCGCCTTGGCCACCGCCTCCTTGGCGGCGAAGCGGACCGCGAGCGAGGCGGGGCCGCGCCGCTCGCCGCTCGGCAGCAGCAGCTCGCGCTCGACGAAGAGCCGCCCGAGCAGCCCGGGGGTCCGCTCCAGGGAGGCCGCGAAGCGGTCCACCTCGGCCACGTCGATCCCCACCCCGATGATCATTCGCTCATCACTCCACGGTCACAGATTTCGCCAGGTTCCGCGGCTGGTCCACCTCGTTGCCGCGCGCCGTCGCCAGCTCGCAGGCGAAGACTTGCAGCGGCACGGTGGAGACCAGCGGCTGGAGCAGCGTAGGCGTTGCCGGGATACGGATGAGATGGTCGGCGTACGGGACGACGGCCTCGTCGCCCTCCTCCGCGATCACGATGGTCCGCGCCCCGCGCGCCCGGATCTCCTGGATGTTGGAGACGATCTTGTCATGGAGGACGGACCGGCCCTTGGGGGACGGGACGACCACGACGACCGGCAGATCCTCCTCGATGAGCGCGATCGGCCCGTGCTTGAGCTCACCGGCGGCGAAGCCCTCGGCGTGCATGTAGGCGAGCTCCTTCAGCTTCAACGCGCCTTCCAGGGCCACCGGGTAGCCGACGTGCCGTCCGAGGAAGAGGACCGTGTTCTTGTGGGCGAGCGAGCGCGCCAGCTCGCGTACCGGCTGCATGGTCTCCAGGACCCGCTCGACCTCGTCGGCGATCCGCGCCAGTTCCCGGATCACGGCGTGGATCTCGTCGCCCCACTTCGTCCCGCGCACCTGCCCCAGGTACAGCGCGACGAGGTAGCAGGCCACGAGCTGCGTCAGGAAGGCCTTCGTCGACGCGACGGCGACCTCGGGGCCGGCGTGCGTGTAGAGGACGGCGTCGGACTCCCGGGGGATGGTCGAACCGTTCGTGTTGCAGATGGCGAGCACCTTCGCGCCCTGTTCGCGCGCGTGGCGCAGCGCCATCAGGGTGTCCATGGTCTCGCCGGACTGGGAGATGGCGATGACGAGGGTGCGCTGACCGAGGATCGGGTCGCGGTATCGGAACTCGCTGGCCAGCTCCACCTCGCAGGGGATCCGGGTCCAGTGCTCGATGGCGTACTTCGCGATGAGACCGGAGTGGAAGGCGGTGCCGCAGGCGATGATGACGACCTTGTCGGCCTCCCGCAGCACGGCGGCGGGGATGCGCACCTCGTCGAGCGTGAGCCGGCCCTCCGCGTCGATCCGCCCCAGCAGGGTGTCGGCGACGGCCTTGGGCTGCTCGGCGATCTCCTTGAGCATGAAGTAGTCGTAGCCGGCCTTCTCGGCGGCGGAGGCGTCCCAGTCCACGTGGTACGCCCGTACGTCGGCGGGCCCGCCCTCGAAATCGGTGACGGTCACCCCGTCCCGGCGCAGCTCGACGACCTGGTCCTGTCCGAGCTCGATCGCGGACCGGGTGTGCGCGATGAAGGCGGCGACGTCCGAGGCGAGGAAGCACTCGCCCTCGCCGACGCCGACCACGAGGGGTGAGTTGCGGCGGGCGCCGACGACCACGTCGGGATCGTCCGCATGCACGGCGACGAGGGTGAACGCCCCCTCCAGGCGCCGGCACACCAGCCGCATCGCCTCGGCCAGGTCCCCGCAGGAGGAGAACTGCTCGGCGAGGAGATGGGCCACGACCTCGGTGTCCGTCTCGGACGCGAGGTCGTGGCCGCGCTCCCGCAACTCGTCGCGCAGGGTGGCGAAGTTCTCGATGATGCCGTTGTGGACGACGGCCACGCGCCCCGCGTTGTCGAGATGCGGGTGCGCGTTGGCGTCGGTCGGCCCGCCGTGCGTGGCCCAGCGGGTGTGACCGATACCGGTGGAGCCGCTCGGCAGCGGCCGGTCCACCAGCTCCTTCTCCAGATTGACGAGCTTGCCCGCCTTCTTCGCCGCGGCCATGCCTCCGTCGGAGAGCACCGCGACGCCGGCCGAGTCGTAGCCCCGGTACTCGAGCCGCTTGAGGCCCGCGATCACCACATCAAGCGCCGACTGCCCGCCGACGTAACCCACGATTCCGCACATGGCGGCAGCCTACGGCCGAAGACGGCCGTGGGCCGGGACTCAGCGCAGCTTGGCGGCCTGCGCGTCGATGACGGCCTCCGGCAGCGCCTTGACCTCGCCGAGCAGGCTCATGGTGGCGAAGGAGGCCAGCGTGTTGCCCTTGCGGAACACCACCAGCTTGGTGACGAAGGGCTGGCCCTCCATGTCACTGGTGACCGTCCAGGCGAGCGCCTCGTCACCGGCGGTCAGGCTCTCCGGGGCGACCTTTTCGACCTTGGTCTTGGCGCCGCTCGCCATGACGGTGAACCCGCCGGCGCAGTCGGTGCCGGCGGTCTTGAGGGAGGCGAAGGCCTTCTCGGCGCCCTGGCCGTTGTACGAACCGAGGGTCACGGTGGTCATGGGGGTGGCGAGGGCGCCCTTGATGTCCTCCGGGGACGCCGCGGTGCCCTTCTTCGCCTCGATCGCCTTGCGCTGCGTGCTGACGCCCGCGTCGCCGGGGGCGACGGACGACATGGCCTCGGCGAGCGGCTCGCAGGCGGGCTTGTCGGCGCCGACGTCCCCGGCGTTCAGGACCTCGCCGGGCTTGACCTTCTCCACCCGGTACCCCTTGAGGTCGGCCTGCTCGACGACGAGCTTCTCCAGCTCCGCGGCGGAGAGCGCCTTCACGTCCGGCTTGGCCGCGGCGGAGGCGGAGGCGTCGTTCTCGCCCTTCGGCTTGCCGTCGTTCGCGTCCCCGCCGCACGCGGTGAGCAGCATCGCCAGCGAGGTGGCGGTGGCGGCGACGACCGCGGTGCGGCGAAGGGTGGTGGCTCTCATGGTTCAACTCTCTACTCGGGCGCGTGAATCAGTGAGCAGCCTATGCAAGCGATCAACCCGCCGATCACCGCATTACCAACCGGTATGCGATCGCAATCATCGCGCAAGCCCTTCCGCATTTGCCCTTGTTCGCCGGGAATCCACTCTCCCCCAGGGCGGACAAATGCCCATATGACAAGCATCCGGTCGGTCCTCGCGGCCGTGATAGCTTCGCGCGGCGGGGGTGGGAGTTGCAACGTAAACCAACCGGTGGTCCGCCCAAGGACTTTCCGCGACGCGGGCTGCCGAGTCCCCTCGCCGATCGCACGCCGTCGGACGTGGGGCACATCGAAAGGTGGGCTCATCTCTTCTGTCATCGACCACCGTCACCTGCCGGCACCGAGCGAAGCGCGAGGCGGACCAGCACGCTCGCCGCACACGCCGCTCCGGGCGATGCCTCTGGGCGGGACGCGGGTGGACTCGCTGACGGGGCTGCGCTGGTTCGCGGCGCTCGGAGTGTTCCTCTTCCACGCACGCTGGTATTTCGGCGAGTCCCCTGAACTCCTGCAGCTCGCGGCGATCGGATATGAAGGCGTACCGTTCTTCTTCGTTCTGTCCGGGTTCGTCATGGCGTGGGTGGCCCGTCCCCACGACACACCCCTGCGTTACTACTGGCGCCGCTTCGCCCGTATCTGGCCCCTGCTCGCCGTCACCACGGTGGCCGTCGTGGCGCTCAGGACATGGTGGTGGCATCTGCCGGTCTCCAAGACGGACATCCTGTGGACGCTCACCTTCGCCCAGGCCTGGAGCACCGACCACTTCTTCGCCCTGAACGCGGTCACCTGGACCCTGTCCGTGGAGGCGTTCTTCTATCTCGCCTTCCCGCTCCTCTTCTGGCTGCTCGTACGCTGCCCCTCCTGGCTGCTGGCGGTGGTGGCCGTGCTCTCGGTGGCCACCACGGCGGGCACGCGCCTGGTGGCCGAGCGGTACGAGTTCGGCCACCAGCTGGAGCGCCTCGTCGTGGCCTCGCCGCTCGCCCTGACCCCGATGTTCGTCCTCGGCCTGTGTGCGGCGATCCTCGTCCGACGCGGCCGGCGGCCGATGTTCGGCTCGGGTGTCGCCCTCGCCCTGACCGCGGGATCGCTGCTCCTGTGCTGGCTCTGGACACGCCATCCCGACGCCGTTCCGTACCTCACGGCGGAGTTCGGCGTCTTCGACGCCCTCCTCATGCCGGCCTTCACCCTGCTGATCGTGACGGCGGCGCTGCGCGACGTCCGGGGCGAGCGTTCCGTCCTGCGCGCCAAGCCGCTGCTCAAGCTCGGCGAGTGGTCCTTCGCCTTCTACATCTGCCATGTGGTCGTCCTCGCGGTGTGCGAGCACCTCGGAATGGTGCCGAGCGACGGGCTGCGTCTGGACGCCCTCGAAGTGACGGCGGCGGCGCTGGCCACGCTGGCCGTCGCCGCGTTCCTGCACGAGTGCGTCGAGAAGCCGGCCGAGCGGCGGCTCAGGTCCCTGCTGCCCAGCCGCGGGGCCCGCCCGGCCGGCCGATCCGCCACGTGACCCAGCCCACCACCCACGACGGCCCCGTACCCCCGACAATGGCGGTGTGATCACTTCGCCGCCACGAAGCGCCCAGGGCAACGGCAACGAGCCCGGCTCCGGCACAGGCAACGGCTCCGGCTCCGCCCCCGGAGCCGGACCAGGCCCCGGTGCAGGTCCCGGCTCCGCCGCCGGGCCCGGCCCAGGTCCCGCCCCCGGCAAGGGGAACGGCAACGGCCAGCGCCGGGCCGAGGCGTCGCCGTACGTCGACCTCACCCGGGCCGAGTGGAGTGCGCTGCGCGACAAGACGCCGCTGCCGCTCTCCGCCGACGAGGTCGAGCGGCTGCGCGGCCTCGGGGACGTCATCGACCTCGACGAGGTGCGGGACATCTATCTGCCGCTGTCGAGGCTGCTCAATCTGTACGTCCAGGCCACCAGCGGCCTGCGGGGCGCGCTGAACACCTTCCTCGGCGAGAACGCCGAGCAGCGCGGCACGCCGTTCGTCATAGGAGTGGCCGGTTCCGTCGCCGTCGGCAAGTCGACCGTGGCCCGGCTCCTCCAGGCGCTGCTCGCCCGCTGGCCCGAGCACCCGCGCGTGGAGCTGGTGACCACCGACGGCTTCCTGCTGCCGATGGAGGAGCTGAAGGCGCGCGGGCTGATGTCCCGGAAGGGCTTCCCGGAGTCGTACGACCGCCGCGCCCTGACCCGGTTCGTCGCCGACATCAAGGCCGGGAAGGACGAGGTCACCGCCCCGGTCTACTCCCACCTGATCTACGACATCGTGCCCGGCGAGCGGCTCGTCGTCCGCCGCCCCGACATCCTGATCGTCGAGGGGCTCAACGTCCTCCAGCCGGCGCTGCCCGGCAAGGACGGCCGCACGCGGGTCGGGCTCGCCGACTACTTCGACTTCTCGGTGTATGTGGACGCCCGCCCCGAGGACATCGAGAGCTGGTACCTCAACCGCTTCCGCAAGCTGCGCGAGACCGCCTTCCAGAACCCCTTCTCGTACTTCCAGCGCTACACCCAGGTCTCCGAGGAGGAGGCCCTCGACTACGCCCGCACGATGTGGCGGACCATCAACAAGGTCAACCTCCTGGAGAACGTGGCCCCGACGCGCGGCCGGGCCACGCTCGTCGTCCGCAAGGGCCCCGACCACAAGGTCCAGCGCCTCTCCCTGCGCAAGCTCTGATCTCCGTGAGAAGGTGCGGCCATGCTGCACTTGCGGATGATCATCCCGGCCGACCGCACGGACGCCGTCCTCGAACTGATCGACAGGACGGTGGGCACCACCCATCTGGCGGTGTTCACCGGTGCCGCGCGCGATCCGGCCGGCGACATAGTCCTGTGCGACGTGGCCCGCGAGGCCGGTGACGGACTCCTCAACGGACTCCGGGACCTGGGCATCGACAAGGACGGGTCGATCGCGGTCGACCACATCGACCTGTCCCTCTCCTCGCGCGCCGACGACGCCGAGAAGGAGGCCCCCGGCGAGGGGGCGGACGCGGTGGTGTGGGAGCAGCTCACCGAGGCGACCCACGAGGAGTCCACCCTCAGTATCACCTATCTGCTGTTCCTCACCCTCGCGACGATGATCGCGGCCTGCGGTGTGGTCCTCGACAACGCGATCCTGATCGTGGGCGCGATGGCCGTCGGCCCGGAGTTCGGTCCGCTCGCCGGGATCTGTACGGGTCTGGTGCGGCGCGCTCCCCGGCTGACCTGGCGCTGTCTGATCGCCCTCCTGGCCGGTTTCGCGGTCGCGATCGCGGCCACCACCGTCTTCAGCGTGGTGATGGACGCCTGGGGCCAGTTCGACGAGGCCATGCTCGAGAACCCGCGCCCGAACACCAGCTTCATCTGGCAGCCGGACCCGTTCTCCTTCATCGTGGCCCTGCTGGCGGGCGCGGCCGGCGTCCTCTCGCTCACTTCCTCGAAGTCCGGCGCGCTCGTGGGGGTGGCGATCTCGGTGACGACGGTCCCGGCCGCCGCGAACGCGGCGGTGGCGCTCAGCTACGGCGAGGTGGGTCAGATGTGGGGCTCCGCCGAGCAGTTGCTGCTGAATCTGCTCGGCATCATCCTCGCCGGCGTCCTCACCCTCGTGGGCTGGAAACTGCTGTGGCGCACCCAGCGGGGTCGGATGACCCGGCCGCCGGGTACGCCACGAGGCAGGTAGCCGACGCCTGCGGTCAACCGAGCGCCGACTTCACCACGTCCGCCAGGCGGCCCGCCACCGCGCGGGCCTGCTCGATGTCGGCGGCCTCCACCATCACGCGTACGAGCGGCTCCGTACCGGAGGAACGCAGCAGTACGCGACCGGTGTCGCCCAGCTCCCGCTCGGCCTCGGTGACCGCGCCGGCCAGCTCCGCCGAGGTGGTCACCCGCGACTTGTCGACGTCGGGCACGTTGATGAGGACCTGCGGCAGCCGCTCCATCACGGAGGCCAGCTCCGCGAGCGACCTGCCCGTGGCCGCGACCCGGGCCGCCAGCATGAGACCGGTCAGCGTGCCGTCGCCGGTGGTCGCGTGGTCGAGCACGATCACATGGCCGGACTGCTCGCCGCCGAGCGCGTACCCGTGCTCCTTCATGGACTCCAGGACGTACCGGTCGCCGACCGCCGTCTGGACCACCCGCAGCCCCTCCCGTTCCATGGCGAGTTTGAAGCCGAGGTTGGACATCACGGTCCCGACGACGGTGTCGCCGCGCAGGGTGCCCGCCTCGCGCATGGCGAGCGCGAGCACCGCGAGGATCTGGTCGCCGTCGACCTCGTGACCGGCCGCGTCGACCGCGAGGCAGCGGTCCGCGTCGCCGTCGTGGGCGATGCCGAAGTCCGCGCCGTGCTCGACGACGGCGGCCTTGAGCAGCTCCAGGTGGGTCGAGCCGCAGCCGTCGTTGATGTTGAGGCCGTCCGGGGCGGTGCCGATCGTGACGACCTCGGCGCCCGCCCGCGAGAACGCCTCGGGCGACACGCGCGCCGCGGCGCCGTGCGCCTCGTCGAGGACGACCTTCAGTCCGTCGAGCCGGTTGGGCAGGACGGCGATGAGGTGGGCGACGTACTTGTCGAAGCCCTCGTCGTAGTCACGGACCCGTCCGACGCCCGCGCCGGTCGGCCGCTCCCACGGGGCGCCGGTGCGGTGCTCCTCGTAGAGGGACTCGATCCGGTCCTCCAGCTCGTCCGCGAGCTTGTGGCCGCCGCGGGCGAAGAACTTGATGCCGTTGTCCGGCATGGCGTTGTGGCTCGCGGAGAGCATCACGCCGAGGTCGGCGCCGAGCGCTCCGGTGAGATAGGCCACGGCGGGGGTGGGCAGCACGCCGACGCGCAGCACGTCCACACCCGCGCTCGCGAGGCCCGCCACGACGGCGGCCTCCAGGAACTCTCCCGACGCACGCGGGTCCCGCCCGACCACCGCGGTCGGCCGATGGCCTGCGAAGGTTCCCGCCTCGGCGAGCACATGCGCCGCGGCGACCGACAGGCCGAGCGCGAGCTCCGCCGTCAGATCCGCGTTGGCAACACCGCGCACGCCGTCCGTGCCGAAGAGTCGTCCCACAACTGTCCTCCGAAACTGCTCAGAAAATGCGATCCCGTGCAGATCCTCTGACCGGCTGATGCCTGTTTCGATGCCGATGCCGCCCAGAAGTGCCCAAGGTGATGAAAAAACGTACGCCCCGGCGGCACGGACAGTGCCGCCGGGGCGTACGTACAAGCAGACCGAGCAGGCGATTAGCGCTTGCTGTACTGCGGGGCCTTGCGAGCCTTCTTGAGACCGGCCTTCTTGCGCTCGACCGCACGGTCGTCGCGGGAGAGGAAGCCGGCCTTCTTCAGCGGGCCGCGGTTGTTCTCCACGTCCGCCTCGTTCAGCGCGCGGGCCACGCCGAGGCGCAGGGCGCCGGCCTGGCCGGAGACGCCGCCACCCGAGATGCGGGCGATGACGTCGTAGCGGTTGTCGAGCTCGAGCACCTTGAAGGGCTCGTTGACTTCCTGCTGGTGCACCTTGTTCGGGAAGTAGTCCTCGAGGGTGCGACCGTTGATCTTCCACTTGCCGGTGCCCGGAACGATCCGGACGCGGGCGATGGCGTTCTTGCGACGGCCCAGGCCGGCGGCCGGCTGGGGGTCGCCGAAGCGGGAAGCCAGGGACTCGGTGGTGTACTCGCCCTCGACGGGGACCTCGGACTCGAAGGTGGTGACCTCCGCGTAGGTCTCCTCGCCCTCAACGCCCTCGACGGGGGTCTCAACAGTGGTCTCGGCCACGATTCTCCTCAGATTTCTTTCGTTCTTAGGGGGTGTGGCCGGAACTACTGCGCGACCTGGGTGATCTCGAACGGGACCGGCTGCTGGGCAGCGTGCGGGTGGTTCTCACCCGCGTAGACCTTCAGCTTCGAGAGCATCTGACGGCCCAGGGAGTTCTTGGGGATCATGCCCTTGATGGCCTTCTCGACGGCCTTCTCGGGGTTCTTCTCCAGCAGCTCGTCGTAACGGACGGAGCGCAGACCGCCCGGGAAACCGGAGTGGCGGTACGCCAGCTTCTGGGTCTTCTTGTTGCCGGACAGGTGGACCTTGTCAGCGTTGATGATGATGACGAAGTCGCCCATGTCCATGTGCGGGGCGTAGATCGGCTTGTGCTTGCCTCGCAGGAGGTTCGCAGCCGTGGTCGCCAGACGGCCCAGGACAACGTCCTGCGCGTCGATGATGTGCCACTGGCGAGTGACATCGCCGGGCTTGGGGCTGTACGTACGCACTTCGTAGCCTTCGCTTCTTCAGTGGATGGAGTCCAGACACACCTGAAGCGATCATGCAGCTGGGGCCTGCACTGCCGGGAACACCGCCCGTATGCAAACCACTGGTAACTGCTCCAGGGAACCTGCGTACGGGCCCTTCGCGCGAGAGCGACGAAGCCAATACGCATAACAAACCGCAACAGTACCCGCGCCGCCCCCGACGGGTCAAAACGCCGCGAGACACCAGGTCAGCGCGCCCGCTCGACCCTGCGCTCGTCCCAGACCGGCTCGCTCGTCTCCCGTACGACGCCGTCCGAGCCGAAGACCAGGTACCGGTCGAAGGTCTTCGCGAACCAGCGGTCGTGCGTGACCGCCAGGACCGTGCCGTCGTACGTCTCCAGGCCGTCCTGGAGGGCCTCCGCCGACTCCAGGTCGAGGTTGTCCGTCGGCTCGTCGAGCAGCAGGGCCGTCGTCCCCGACAGCTCCAGGAGCAGGATCTGGAAGCGGGCCTGCTGGCCGCCGGAGAGCTTCTCGAACGGCTGGTCGCCCTGGCCCTCCAGTTCGTAGCGGCGCAGGACCGACATGGCGCCGCCCCGGTCCTTGGCGTGCTCCGACCAGAGGATGTCCACCAGGGACCTCCCCTGGAGCTCCGGGTGCGCGTGGGTCTGGGCGAAGTGGCCCGGCACGACCCGCGCGCCGAGCTTCCACGTCCCCGTGTGCGCCACCGACGGGTCGCCGGCGAGCAGCCGCAGGAAGTGCGATTTACCCGACCCGTTCGAGCCCAGGACGGCGACCCGCTCGCCGTAGAAGATTTCCAGCGAGAACGGCTTCATCAGACCGGTCAGCTCAAGATTCTCGCAGGTCACCGCCCGCACACCGGTACGGCCGCCGCGCAGCCGCATCCGGATGTCCTGCTCGCGCGGCGGCTCGGGCGGCGGTCCGGCCTCCTCGAACTTCCGCAGCCGCGTCTGCGCGGCCGCGTACCGGGACGCCATCTCATGGCTGACCGCCGCCGCCTGCCGCAGGTTGACCACCAGCTTCTTCAGCTGGGCGTGCTTCTCCTCCCAGCGCCGCTTGAGCTCCTCGAAGCGGGCGAACCGCTCCCGCCGCGCCTCGTGGAAGGTCTCGAAGCCGCCGCCGTGCACCCAGACGTCGGACCCGGCCGGGCCCGGCTCGACCGCGACGATCTTCTGGGCGGCGCGGGCGAGGAGCTCCCGGTCGTGGGAGATGAAGAGCACGGTCTTACGGGTCTCCCGCAGCCGCTCCTCCAGCCACCGCTTGCCGGGGACGTCGAGGTAGTTGTCCGGCTCGTCGAGCAGCAGCACCTCGTCGGTGCCCCGCAGCAGCGACTCCAGGACCAGCCGCTTCTGCTCACCGCCGCTGAGCGTGCGCACCTCGCGGAACTGCGCCTTCTCGTACGGGACGCCCAAGGCCGCCATCGTGCACATGTCCCAGAGCGTCTCGGCCTCGTACCCCTGGACCTCGGCCCAGTCGCTGAGGGCCTGCGCGTACCTCATCTGCGCGGCCTCGTCGTCGACCGTCATGATCAGATGCTCGGCCTCGTCGACCGCCTTCGCGGCCTCGCGGATCCGGGGCTGGGCGACGGAGACGAGCAGGTCGCGGACCGTACGCTCGTCGCGCACCGAGCCGACGAACTGCGGCATCACCCCGAGGCCGCCGCTGACGGTGACCGTGCCGCCGTGCGGCTGGAGCTCGCCGGCGATCATCCGCAGCAGCGTCGTCTTCCCGGCGCCGTTGGCCCCGACCAGGGCGACCACCGCGCCCTCCCCCACCCGGAAGGAGGCGTCGGCGAGGAGCACCCTCCCGTCCGGAAGGTAGTACTCCAGATGCGCGGCCTCGACATGTCCCATGAGGTGCATTGTCGCCGCCGACGCCCCCGTCTCCCAACCGGATTAGGATGCGCGGCATGAGCTTTGGGGGACCCCGGTGGCCGCAGGAGCCGCAGCAGCACGGCGCGCAGCCGTACGGACAGCAGCAGCCCGACCCGTTTCCCGGCGCGCACGCGCCGGACACGCCGGACTGGAGCGCGCTCGCGGAAGCCTCCGCGGCCCGTAGCCGCCGCAAGCGCCGGATGATCCTCGGCGGCGGCGCGCTCGCCGTCCTCGTGGTCGGCGCGATCGTCGCCACCGCGATCGTGAGCGGCGGCGGGAGCGACGACACGGCCAAGAACGGCTCGGTCACGCCGACCGGCTCCGCCACGCCCGACGACTCCCTCACCCCCACCCCGACGTTCTCCTCCGTGGCGCCGCCGCCCCCGCCCGACCCCAAGGACTTCATCTCCAATGAGGCGAAGGACAAGGCGCCGCTCAGCGCCGAGGGCCTCTTCCCGGGCAAGAAGCTGACCATGAGCGGCCGCGCCTACAAGAAGGGCGCGACCTCGTCGACGACCGCCTGCGCGAACGTCGCGCAGGGCCCCCTCGGCTCGATCCTGGAGAAGAACGGCTGCGACCGGGTGCTGCGCGCCACGTACGTGAGGGACGGGGTCGCCGTCACCGTCGGCGTGGCCGTCTTCTCCACCGAGGCCGAGGCGCTGAAGGCGAAGCAGCAGGCCAAGGGCGGTATCGCCCCGCTGGCCGGCTCGGGTGTGGCCGACTTCTGCCGCGCGACGGTCTGTCTGCGCCGTTCGAACTCGATCGGCCGGTACGCGTACTTCACCCAGGCGGGCTTCACGAACGGCAAGAAGGTCACCGAGGCGGAGGAGGCCGTCTACCAGGTCAGCGACGACCTCGGCGCCTTCGCCTTCAACCAGATCTACGCCCGCGGCCGCGCCCAGGCCTCAGCAGCAGCCGGAGCTCCCGGGGAGTGACCGCTTGTTCCTGGCTTCCAGATTGCGGGCGGCCAGGAGCTCGTCGGCCGGGTAGCCGACCTCTTCGAGGGTGAGGCCGTGCGGGCGGACGACATGCACGGCCGAGTCCCGTACCCCCGCCGCCAGGACCTTCGCCGGCCAGTCGACCGGCCGGTGTCCGTCACCGACGAACAGCAGCGCGCCGACCAGCGAGCGGACCATGTTGTGGCAGAAGGCGTCCGCCTTGACGGTGGCCTCCAGGATGCCCCCGGGCCGCCGCTCCCAGCGCAGCTCCTGGAGCGTCCGGATGGTGGTGGCGCCGTCGCGCTTCTTGCAGTAGGCGGCGAAGTCGTGCTCGCCGACGAGACGCTCGGCCGCGGCGTTCATCGCGTCCATGTCGAGGGCCCAGTCGTGCCACAGGACATGGCCGCGCAGGAGCGGGTCGACGCCGCCGGGGTTGTCGGTGACGCGGTAGGCGTAGCGGCGCCAGACGGCGGAGAAGCGGGCGTTGAAGCCGCTGGGGGCCTCGGTCAGCCGCCAGACGCGTACGTCGTGCGAGAGGCGCCCGGCGAGCCGCCGCAGCAGCTTGTCCCGGTGCTCGGCCCACAGCTCGACGGGCAGATCGACGTGGGCCACCTGGCCGCGGGCGTGCACCCCGGCGTCGGTGCGGCCCGCGACGGTCAGCTCGTACGTCTCCTTGGAGCGGGTCACGGTCTTCAGGGCGTCCTCGATGTCGCCCTGGACGGTCCGCTGGCCGCGGGCCTGCTTGGCCCAGCCGGAGAAGTCCCTGCCGTCGTAGGACAGGTCGAGCCGGATGCGTACGAATCCGGGCTGCACGTCGTCGCTCACGCGCTGATTCCTCTCAAAACCTCTGCGTACGGGAGCGGGCCCGTACCCCCAGGGGTACGGGCCCGCCCACGAGAAAAACGGAAGAACGCTTACGCGTCCTTCGCCTCCTCGGCCGGAGCCTCGGTGGCGTCCTCGGCCTTGGTCTCCTCGACCTTGGCCTCGTCCTCCTTGACCGCACGCTTGGTGGCGGCCTCGGCCTCGGCGACGGTCGCCTTCTTGGCGATCTCACCCTCGACCAGCTCGATCACGGCCATCGGGGCGTTGTCGCCACGACGGTTGCCGATCTTGGTGATACGGGTGTAGCCACCGGGACGCTCGGAGTAGCGCGGCGCGATCTCGGTGAAGAGGGTGTGGACGACGCCCTTGTCGGTGATCGTCTGCAGCACCAGGCGACGGTTGTGGATGTCGCCCTTCTTCGCCTTGGTGATCAGGCGCTCGGCGACCGGACGCAGGCGGCGGGCCTTGGCCTCGGTCGTCGTGATGCGGCCGTGCTCGAAGAGCGACTTCGCCAGGTTGGCGAGGAGCAGCTTCTCGTGCGCGGCGCTGCCGCCCAGACGGGCACCCTTGGCGGGCTTCGGCATGGTGTTTCTCCTTGTGATCTGCCCCGGCCGTATCAGGTACCGGGGTCAGGGCCCCGCAGGCGGTCGCCTACGGGCAGCGATCAGTACTGCTCGGTCTCGACGAAGCCCGCGTCCGCGTCGTCGTCGGCGCCGAAGGCGTCGGCGGCGGCGGTCGGGTCGAATCCGGGCGGGCTGTCCTTGAGGGCCAGGCCCATGCCGGCCAGCTTCGCCTTGACCTCGTCGATCGACTTCGCACCGAAGTTGCGGATGTCGAGCAGGTCGGCCTCGGAGCGCGCCACGAGCTCACCCACGGAGTGGATGCCCTCACGCTTGAGGCAGTTGTACGAACGAACGGTGAGCTCGAGCTCCTCGATCGGCAGCGCCAGGTCGGCGGCGAGGGCGGCGTCCGTCGGGGACGGGCCCATGTCGATGCCCTCGGCGTCGATGTTGAGCTCGCGCGCCAGACCGAACAGCTCGACCAGGGTCTTGCCGGCGGACGCCATGGCGTCACGCGGGCGCATGGCCTGCTTGGTCTCGACGTCGACGATCAGCTTGTCGAAGTCGGTGCGCTGCTCGACACGGGTCGCCTCGACCTTGTACGTGACCTTGAGCACCGGCGAGTAGATGGAGTCGACCGGGATACGGCCGATCTCCTGGCCCACCTGCTTGTTCTGCACGGCGGAGACGTAGCCGCGACCGCGCTCGACGGTCAGCTCCATCTCCAGCTTGCCCTTGCCGTTGAGCGTGGCGAGCACCAGGTCGGGGTTGTGCACCTCGACACCGGCCGGCGGGGCGATGTCGGCAGCGGTGACCAGGCCGGGGCCCTGCTTGCGCAGGTACATCACGACCGGCTCGTCGTGCTCCGAGGAAACGACCAGCTGCTTGATGTTCAGGATGAGGTCGGTGACGTCCTCCTTGACGCCCGGCACGGTGGTGAACTCGTGCAGGACACCGTCGATACGGATGGACGTGACGGCCGCACCCGGGATCGAGGAGAGGAGCGTACGACGGAGGCTGTTGCCGAGCGTGTAGCCGAAGCCCGGCTCCAGGGGCTCGATGACGAACCGCGAGCGGTACTCGTCGACGACCTCTTCGGTCAGCGAGGGACGCTGAGCGATCAGCATGATGTGAATCCTTCAGTCATGGACACCCACTATTTGATGTCCCGAGGTACTGCAAGGGTACGGGCGGCACGCCTCCGAAGAGCCGTACCGCCCAGTCCCTCGGACCGTTGCCGGTCGTGCGTCAGACGCGACGACGCTTCGGCGGACGGCAGCCGTTGTGCGGCGTGGGGGTGACGTCCTGGATCGAACCGACCTCGAGGCCCGTGGCCTGGAGGGAGCGGATCGCGGTCTCGCGGCCGGAGCCCGGCCCCTTGACGAAGACGTCGACCTTGCGCATGCCGTGCTCCTGCGCGCGGCGAGCGGCCGACTCGGCGGCCATCTGCGCGGCGAACGGAGTCGACTTGCGCGAGCCCTTGAAGCCGACGTGGCCGGCGGAGGCCCAGGAGATCACGTTGCCCGAGGGGTCCGTGATCGAGACGATCGTGTTGTTGAACGTGCTCTTGATGTGCGCGTGGCCGTGAGCGACGTTCTTCTTTTCCTTGCGGCGCACCTTCTTGGCAGCGCCCTGACGACCCTTGGGGGGCATCTATATCTCCTACGGGAGGTGGTCGGTCCTACAGCGAAGACCGTGTGGTCAAGCGTCCGCTGAGGACTACTTCTTGCCCGGCTTCTTCTTGCCGGCGATGGCGCGACGCGGGCCCTTGCGGGTACGGGCGTTCGTGCTGGTGCGCTGACCGTGCACCGGGAGGCCGCGACGGTGGCGGATACCCTGGTAGCAGCCGATCTCGATCTTGCGGCGGATGTCGCCCTGGATCTCGCGGCGGAGGTCACCCTCGGTGCGGAGGTTGGCGTCCACGTACTCGCGGATCTTGACCAGGTCCTCTTCGGCCAGGTCACGAACGCGGGTGTTCGGGTTCACGCCGGTGGAGTCGAGGATCTCCTTGGACCGGGTGCGCCCGATACCGAAGACGTAGGTGAGTGCGATCTCCACACGCTTTTCACGCGGGATGTCAACACCGGAAACGCGTGCCATTCAATGGCTCCTGTGTGTTCGGGGGTCTTCCGCAAAGCCACTCCCGCCACGCCGTATGAGGTACGGAACGGGTCCCCGGCCCCCGCCGGAGGTGCCGTCAGCCGTGGAACACGGCCCGACGGGCTCTGCGTATGTACGTTTGCTTGCGTCGCGCGAAGAACTGCGGAGGTGCAGGTCGGTCGGCGTGCGTCAGCCCTGGCGCTGCTTGTGGCGCAGGTTGTCGCAGATGACCATGACCCGGCCGTGACGGCGGATCACCTTGCACTTGTCGCAGATCTTCTTGACGCTCGGCTTGACCTTCATGGGATGTGAGGTTCTCCGGGTCAGTGCCACCACCCGCGCACGGAAGATGCGGGGTGCGGGCAAGATCTACTTGTACCGGTAGACGATCCGGCCACGCGTCAGGTCGTACGGAGAGAGCTCCACCACGACCCGGTCGTCCGGAAGGATTCGGATGTAGTGCATCCGCATCTTGCCGGAGATGTGCGCGAGGACCTTGTGACCGTTCTGGAGCTCCACCTTGAACATGGCGTTCGGGAGGGACTCGATCACGGTGCCCTCGATTTCGATGGCACCTTGCTTCTTGGCCACGCTTCGCCTTTCGAATCGGCTACCTTGATCGACTCCCGCCCCCGTATGCGGACACACGGGTACACGAGAGCCGACGCATCAGTCTACGCCAGGCCCTTGGAAAAGACGAATCCGGGAAGTCTGCCCACCCGGGAAGATCCCTACGCAAGAAGCGGCGCGGCGGTTCGGGCCGCTATGCCAGGGGATCGGGCGCCGCGGTGACGCCCAGCTCCGCCAGCTTCGCCTTGCCGCCGTCGGGGGCCGTCAGGACCAGCGGTCCGTCCTCCGTGAGGGCCACGGAGTGCTCCCAGTGGGAGGACCAGGTGCCGTCGGTCGTGATGACCGTCCAGTCGTCCGCCAGGACCTCCGTACGGGGCGTGCCCAGCGAGACCATCGGCTCGATCGCCAGGCAGAAGCCGGGGACCAGCTTCGGGCCCTTGCCGCGCTTGCGCGAGACGTAGTTCAGCAGGTGCGGGTCCATGTGCATCTCGGTGCCGATGCCGTGGCCGCCGTAGTCCTCGACGATGCCGTACTTGCCGCCGCCCGGCTTCGGCTGGCGGCGGATGTACGTCTCGATCGCGCGCGAGATGTCCACCAGCCGGTTACCGTTCTTCATCGCGGCGATGCCGGCCCACATCGACTCCTCGGTCACCCGCGAGAGCTCGATCAGCTCCGGGGCGTGCCCCGTGCCCACGAACGCCGTGTACGCCGCGTCGCCGTGCCAGCCGTCGATGATCGCGCCGCAGTCGATGGAGATGATGTCCCCGTCCTTGAGGACCGTCTTCTCGTCCGGGATGCCGTGGACGACGACCTCGTTCACCGAGGTGCAGATCGTCGCGGGGAAGCCGCCGTACCCGAGGAAGTTCGACTTCGCCCCGTGGTCGGCGATCACCTTCCGCGCGACCTCGTCCAGGTCCTTCGTCGTGGCGCCCGGCACGGCCGCCTCACGGGTCGCCGCATGGATGGCGGCGACGACCAGCCCCGCCTCGCGCATCTTCGCGATCTGCTCGGGGGTCTTGATCTGCACCATCGTGGCCGGGGCCTTTCCATCGAGTACGGGAGACAGAACAACGATACGGCCGCGGCGCCCCCGAGGGGCACCGCGGCCGTATCGCACGAACCGTGTGGGTCAGCTCTTCTTCAGCGCCGCCATCGCGCGACCGGTGACCTCGTCCACCTTGCCGAGCGCCGAGATCGTCACGACCAGGTTCTGCGCCCGGTAGTAGTCGATGATCGGCTCGGTCTGCGTGTGGTAGACCTCCAGGCGCCGGCGGACGGTCTCCTCGGAGTCGTCGTCGCGCTGGTAGAGCTCGCCGCCGCACACGTCACACACGCCCTCCGCCTTCGGCGGGGTGTACGTCACGTGGAAGACGTGCGCGCTGTCGTTGCGGCAGATGCGGCGACCCGCGATCCGCTTCACGACCTCGTCCTCGGGGACCTCCAGGTCCAGGACCGCGTCCAGCTGCATGTCCTCGGCCTTGAGAACCACGTCCAGCGCCTCGGCCTGGGCCACGTTGCGCGGGAAGCCGTCGAGCAGGAAGCCGTTCGCGGCGTCCGGCTGCTCCATGCGGTCCTTGGCCATGCCGATGGTCACCTCGTCGGGTACCAGGTCACCGGCGTCCATGAACGCCTTCGCCTTCAGACCCAGCTCCGTGCCCTGACTGATGTTGGCGCGGAACAGGTCACCCGTGGAGATGTGCGGGATGTCCAGGTTCTTGGCAAGGAACGCGGCCTGCGTACCCTTGCCGGCCCCGGGCGGTCCGACGAGGACGATTCGCATCAGCGGAGGAACCCTTCGTAATTGCGCTGCTGGAGCTGGCTCTCGATCTGCTTCACGGTCTCCAGCCCCACACCCACGATGATGAGGATGCTCGTCCCGCCGAAGGGGAAGTTGGCATTGGCACCGCCGAAGCCCGCCAACGCCATCGTCGGCACAAGAGCGATCAGACCCAGATACAGCGAGCCCGGCCAAGTGATCCGGTTGAGCACGAAGCTCAGATACTCGGCAGTAGGTCGACCAGCCCGGATACCCGGGATGAAGCCACCATACTTCTTCATGTTGTCCGCGACTTCCTCGGGGTTGAACGAGATCGCCACGTAGAAGAAGGCGAAGAACACGATCAGGAGGAAGTACGTGGCGATGTAGTAGGGGTGGTCGCCCTTGACGAAGTGGGCTTCGATCCAGGTCTTCCAGCCCGCGGTCGAGCTGGAGAACTGAGCGATCAAGGCCGGGATGTAGAGCAGCGACGAGGCGAAGATGACGGGAATCACACCCGCCTGGTTCACCTTGAGCGGGATATAAGTGGACGTTCCGCCGTAGGACCTGCGGCCGATCATCCGCTTCGCGTACTGCACCGGGATCCGGCGCTGGGCCTGCTCGACGAAGACGACGAGGGCCACCATCACGAATCCGATCAGGATGACGGTGCCGAACTCGATCCAGCCCTTGGCGAGCTTGCCGCTCTCCTTGATGGCCCACAGGGCGCCCGGGAAGCCGGCGGCGATCGAGATGAACATCAGGATCGACATGCCGTTGCCGATGCCGCGGTCGGTGATGAGCTCACCGAGCCACATGACGACGGCGGTACCGGCGGTCATCGTGATGACCATGGTCACGGTCACGAAGATGGACTGGTCGGGAACAACCTGGTTGGCCACCGTGCAGCCGCTGAAGAGCGCACCCGTGCGAGCGGTCGCCACGAGTCCGGTGCCCTGGAGGATGGCGAGCGCGATCGTCAGGTAACGCGTGTACTGAGTGATCTTCGCCGTGCCGGACTGCCCCTCCTTCTTCAGGGCTTCCAGACGTGGGATCACGACGGTCAGCAGCTGCAGGATGATGCTCGCCGTGATGTACGGCATGATGCCGAGCGCGAAGATGGTGATCTGCAGCAGCGCCCCGCCACTGAACATGTTCACCAGGCCGAACAGGGAGTTGTTCCCCTGGCTCGCCTGGTCGACACACTGCTGGACGGCCTCGTAGCTGACGCCGGGCACGGGGATGTGCGCCCCGAGCCGGTACAGCACGATGATGCCGAGCGTGAAGAGCAGCTTCTTGCGCAGGTCGGGCGTCTTGAACGCCCGGGCGAACGCGGTGAGCACGGTGCCTCCTGCGACCCCCGCGCCATGCGCATGAGGTGACGGTCTTGAGGTTCGACGAATAGGTAACGGTCACGAAAACCGTGCGGGCATACCGCACGGAGCCTAGACAGTGCACGCCACCTTACCGGCGAGTGTGCCCCCCTAGGAACGACCAACCGGGGATGCCCCTTTTGGGAGGCATCCCCGGTCGGATGTTCAGGCCATCGAGTCGTCTCAGACGAGCTCGGTGACGGTGCCGCCGGCAGCGGCGATCTTCTCCTTGGCGGAGCCGGAGACGGCGTCGACCGTCACCTGCAGCGCCACGGAGATCTCGCCGGTGCCGAGCACCTTGACGAGCTGGTTCTTACGAACCGCACCCTTGGCGACCAGATCGGCCACCGTGACCTCGCCACCCTGCGGGTAGAGCGCGGCCAGCTTGTCCAGGTTCACGACCTGGTACTCGGTGCGGAACGGGTTCTTGAAGCCCTTGAGCTTCGGGAGACGCATGTGGAGGGGCATCTGCCCACCCTCGAAGCGCTCCGGAACCTGGTAACGGGCCTTCGTGCCCTTGGTACCACGACCGGCCGTCTTACCCTTCGACGCCTCACCACGACCGACACGGGTCTTGGCGGTCTTGGCGCCCGGGGCGGGACGGAGGTTGTGGACCTTCAGCGGGTTGTTCTCCGCCATGTCAGTCGACCTCCTCGACCGTCACGAGGTGGCGGACGGTGTGAACCATTCCGCGGAACTCGGGGCGGTCCTCCTTGACGACCACGTCGTTCAGGCGCTTGAGCCCGAGCGAACGCAGAGTGTCGCGGTGGTTCTGCTTGCTGCCGATGTACGACTTCGTCTGCGTGATCTTGAGGCGAGCCATTACGCACCCGCCCCAGCACGTGCACGGAGCAGAGCCGCGGGGGCGACGTCCTCGAGGGGCAGACCGCGGCGGGCCGCGATCTCCTCGGGACGCTGCAGGCCCTTGAGGGCCGCCACGGTCGCGTGCACGATGTTGATCGCGTTGGACGAGCCGAGCGACTTCGACAGGATGTCGTGAACGCCGGCGCACTCCAGAACGGCGCGCACCGGGCCACCGGCGATAACACCGGTACCGGGGGAAGCCGGCTTCAGGAGCACGACGCCCGCGGCACGCTCGCCCGTGATCGGGTGAGGGATGGTGCCCTGGATGCGCGGAACCTTGAAGAAGTTCTTCTTGGCTTCCTCGACACCCTTGGCGATGGCCGCGGGAACTTCCTTGGCCTTGCCGTAACCGACACCTACGGTGCCGTCACCGTCGCCCACCACGACCAGCGCGGTGAAGCTGAAGCGACGACCACCCTTGACAACCTTGGCGACGCGGTTGATCGCGACAACGCGCTCAACGTACGCGGTCTTCTCGGCGGCAGCGCCACCGTCGCGGCCCTTCCGGTCCCGCCGCTCGCCGCCACCGGCACCGCTTCCGCGGCGCTGGGGTCCAGCCATTGGATTACCTCTCTCTGTTACGTCCGTTAGTCCCGGAACCGGGGCTTAGAACTTCAGCCCGGCTTCGCGGGCGGCGTCAGCCAGAGCGGCAATGCGCCCGGCGTACCTGTTGCCACCACGGTCGAACACGACAGTCTCGACACCCGCGGCCTTGGCGCGCTCGGCGACGAGAGCGCCGACCTGCTTGGCCTGCGCCGACTTGTCACCCTCACCGCCGCGGATCGACGCGTCCAGGTTCGACGCGGACGCAAGGGTGTGACCCTTGAGGTCGTCGATGACCTGAGCGGTGATACCGCGGTTGGAACGCGTCACGACGAGGCGCGGACGCTCCGCCGTACCCGACACGTTCTTGCGGATGCGAATGTGACGGCGGGCCTTGGCCGCGCGCTTGTAAGCGTCGCCCTTGGCGATCTTCACACCGTATGCCATGGCTTACTTACCAGCCTTTCCGACCTTGCGGCGGATGACCTCGCCGGCGTACTTGACGCCCTTGGCCTTGTACGGGTCGGGCTTCCGCAGCTTGCGGATGTTCGCCGCGACCTCGCCGACCTTCTGCTTGTCGATGCCCTCGACCGAGAACTTGGTCGGCGACTCGACCTTGAAGGAGATGCCCTCGGGCGCCTCCACCAGGATCGGGTGGCTGTAGCCGAGCTGGAACTCCAGGCTGGAGCCCTTCGCGGCCACGCGGTAACCGACACCGCTGATCTCGAGCGCCTTCACGTAACCCTGGGTCACACCGGTGATCATGTTGGCCACCAGCGTGCGGGACAGGCCGTGAAGGGCCTTGTTCTGACGCTCGTCGTTGGGACGGGTGACGTTGAGAACGCCGTCCTCACCCTTGACGATCTCGATCGGCGCGGCAACGGTGTGGCTCAGGGTGCCCTTGGAACCCTTCACCGTGACCGAGCGGCCCTCGATGGTGACGTCCACGCCGGCGGGAACCTGGATAGGCAGCTTGCCAATACGCGACATTAGCTATTCCTCCGTTCCCGACTACCAGACGTAGGCGAGGACTTCCCCACCTACGCCCTTCTTGCCTGCCTGCTGGCCGGTCAGGAGACCGTGGGACGTGGAGATGATCGCCACGCCCAGGCCGCCGAGGACCTTCGGCAGGTTGGTGGACTTCGCGTAAACCCGGAGGCCCGGCTTCGAGATCCGCTTGATGCCCGCGATGGAGCGCTCACGGTTCGGACCGAACTTGAGCTCGAGGACGAGGTTCTTGCCGACTTCGGCGTCCTCGACCTTCCAGCCCGTGATGAAGCCCTCCTGCTGGAGGATTTCCGCGATGTGAGACTTGATCTTGCTGTGCGGCATCGTCACGGTGTCGTGGTATGCCGAGTTCGCGTTACGCAGACGCGTGAGCATGTCTGCGATCGGATCAGTCATGGTCATGAATTGGCCTTCGGCCTCTCTCGCCGGGGTTTCCAGTGCGCCATCCCTCTCCCCACACAGGGGCGGGACGGGTGCGGCGCGGGGACCTACGGCGTAGTAAGTCGTACGGGCGGCAGACGCCCAACCCTCCTAGCCTAAGCCATGGAGAGGTGGGCCTCCGCCAACCCTCTGCTTACCGAGAGACTCCGGTTATCCCGTGATTACGGGGATTACCAGGAGCTCTTGGTCACGCCCGGCAGCTCGCCACGGTGAGCCATCTCACGAAGGCACACGCGGCACAGGCCGAACTTGCGGTACACGGAGTGGGGACGACCACAGCGCTGGCAGCGCGTGTAGCCGCGCACGCCGAACTTGGGCTTGCGGGCAGCCTTCGCGATGAGAGCCTTCTTCGCCATCTCGCTTACGCCTCCTTGAACGGGAAGCCGAGGTGACGGAGAAGGGCACGGCCCTCAGCGTCGTTGGTCGCCGTGGTGACCACGGTGATGTCCATACCCCGGACACGGTCGATCTTGTCCTGGTCGATCTCGTGGAACATGACCTGCTCCGTGAGACCGAAGGTGTAGTTGCCACGCCCGTCGAACTGCTTGGGGGACAGACCACGGAAGTCGCGGATGCGCGGAAGCGCGAGCGACAGGGTGCGGTCGAGGAACTCCCACATGCGGTCGCCACGGAGGGTGACGTGCGCACCGATCGGCTGGCCCTCACGCAGCTTGAACTGCGCGATGGACTTGCGAGCCTTGGTGACGGCCGGCTTCTGGCCGGTGATCGTGGTGAGGTCGCGGATGGCGCCCTCGATCAGCTTGGAGTCGCGGGCGGCGTCGCCCACACCCATGTTGACCACGACCTTGACGAGGCCGGGGATCTGCATGACGTTCTCGTACGAGAACTCCTCACGCAGCTTGCCCGCGATCTCCTCGCGGTACTTCGTCTTGAGACGCGGAGTGGTGGTGGTAGCCATCAGATGTCCTCACCCGTCCGCTTGGCAACGCGGATCTTGTTGCCCTCGTCGTCGAAGCGGTAACCGACGCGC
Organism: Streptomyces sp. NPDC003027; assembly: GCF_053591435.1. Taxonomy (NCBI): domain Bacteria; kingdom Bacillati; phylum Actinomycetota; class Actinomycetes; order Kitasatosporales; family Streptomycetaceae; genus Streptomyces; species Streptomyces sp. NPDC003027. The sequence goes on along the minus strand of NZ_JBSFTU010000020.1, from coordinate 59,853 downwards.
GTGACGACCTTGTTGCCGTCCTTCTCAACGACCAGCTGGACGTTGGAGACGTGGACAGGCGCCTCGGTCGTGACGATGCCACCGGCCTGCGAGGGGCCGGCCTTGGTGTGCTTCTTGACCCGGTTGACACCCTCGACCAGGACACGGTCCTCACGGGGGAAGGCCGCGATGACCTTGCCCTGCTTGCCCTTGTCCTTACCGGTGATGACCTGGACCAGGTCGCCCTTCTTGATCTTCATGCTTACAGCACCTCCGGCGCGAGCGAGATGATCTTCATGAACTTCTTCTCGCGCAGCTCACGGCCCACCGGGCCGAAGATACGGGTGCCGCGAGGGTCGCCGTCGTTCTTGAGAATGACAGCGGCGTTCTCGTCGAAGCGGATGTACGAGCCGTCCTGGCGGCGGCGCTCCTTGACGGTGCGAACGATGACCGCCTTGACGACGTCACCCTTCTTCACGTTGCCACCGGGGATCGCGTCCTTGACGGTGGCGACGATGACGTCACCGATGCCCGCGTAGCGGCGACCGGAGCCACCGAGAACACGGATGCAAAGGATCTCCTTGGCACCAGTGTTGTCGGCGACACGCAGTCGCGACTCCTGCTGGATCACGTCTATCTCCTGATTGTCTGCCGGTTCCCGGCGGGGACCCGCCCCTTACGAGGTGGGGCCCCACCGAGCCTGGCGGAACTGACCTGAGGGAAACCCCTCAGGTGATTACTTGGCCTTCTCGAGGATCTCGATGACGCGCCAGTGCTTCGTGGCGGACAGCTTCCGGGTCTCCATCAGGAGGACGCGGTCGCCGACGCCGGCAGCGTTCTGCTCGTCGTGAGCCTTGAGCTTGTTCGTACGGCGGATGACCTTGCCGTACAGCGCGTGCTTGACGCGGTCCTCGACGGCGACGACGACGGTCTTGTCCATCTTGTCGCTGACGACCAGGCCCTCGCGGACCTTGCGCGCGTTGCGCGAGCCCGCGGCGGAGCCGCTCTTGTTGTCAGTCTCAGTCACGTTGTTCTCGCTCATCAGGCGCTCTCCACCGTCTCGATGCCCAGCTCGCGCTCACGCATCAGGGTGTAGATCCGCGCGATGTCCTTGCGGACGGACTTGAGCCGCCCGTGGTTCTCGAGCTGGCCAGTCGCCGCCTGGAAGCGGAGGTTGAACAGCTCTTCCTTGGCCTCGCGGAGCTTGTTGAGAAGCTCCTCGTTGCCCAGCTCGCGCAGCTCGGACGCCTTGGTACCGGCAGTCATCACAGCTCACCTGCCTCGCGCTTGACGATCTTGCACTTCATCGGCAGCTTGTGGGCCGCACGGGTCAGGGCCTCGCGCGCGATCTTCTCGTTCGGGTAGGACAGCTCGAACATCACCCGACCGGGCTTGACGTTCGCGATCCACCACTCCGGCGAACCCTTACCGGAACCCATGCGGGTCTCGGCAGGCTTCTTGGTCAGCGGGCGGTCCGGGTAGATGTTGATCCAGACCTTGCCGCCACGCTTGATGTGGCGGGTCATCGCGATACGGGCCGCCTCGATCTGGCGGTTGGTCACGTACGCCGGAGTGAGGGCCTGAATGCCGTACTCGCCGAACGCAACCTGCGTACCACCCTTGGACATTCCGCTGCGCTTCGGGTGGTGCTGCTTGCGGTGCTTGACCCTACGGGGGATCAGCATTTCGGTCAGGCCTCCGTTCCGGTGCTCTCAGCCGGAGCGGCAGCGGCGGCGGGAGCGTCGGCCTTGGGGGCCTCCGCAGCCGGCGCGGACTGCTGCTGCGGCTTGCGGCCGCGGCCGCCACGCTCGCCACCGCGGCCACCACGGCCGGCGGGACGGTCACCAGCGCCGGCACCACGGGCCGGGCGGTTACCCGCACGGGCCGCGGCGTTCTCGGCGCGGACCTCGGCGATGTTCTTGACGTCGCCCTTGTAGATCCAGACCTTCACGCCGATGCGACCGAAGGTCGTCTTGGCCTCGAAGAAGCCGTAGTCGACGTTCGCGCGGAGCGTGTGCAGGGGCACGCGGCCCTCGCGGTAGAACTCCGAGCGGGACATCTCGGCGCCGCCGAGGCGACCGCCGCACTGGATCTTGATGCCCTTGGCGCCGGCCTTCATCGTGCCCTGCATGCTCTTACGCATGGCGCGACGGAAGGAGACGCGGGAGGAGAGCTGCTCGGCAACGGCCTGGGCGACCAGCTGAGCGTCCATCTCGGGGTTCTTGACCTCGAGGATGTTCAGCTGGACCTGCTTGCCCGTGAGCTTCTCGAGGTCGCCGCGGATGCGGTCGGCCTCGGCGCCACGGCGGCCGATGACGATGCCCGGACGCGCGGTGTGGATGTCCACCCGCACGCGGTCACGGGTGCGCTCGATCTCGACCTTCGAGATGCCGGCGCGCTCCATGCCGGACGTCATCATCCTGCGGATGGCGACGTCTTCCTTGACGTAGTCCTTGTACAGCTTGTCGGCGTACCAGCGGGACTTGAAGTCCGTGGTGATGCCGAGCCGGAACCCATGCGGGTTAACCTTCTGGCCCATTACCGGGTTCCTTCCTTGCTGCTGACGACCACGGTGATGTGGCTGGTCCGCTTACGGATCCGGTAGGCACGGCCCTGAGCACGCGGACGGAACCGCTTCAGGGTCGGGCCCTCATCCACGTACGCCTCGCTGATGAACAGCGAAGAGGCGTCACTGTGGTCGTAGTTGTGTGCAGCGTTGGCGATGGCGCTGTCCAGCACCTTGCCAACCGGCACGCTCGCGGCCTGCGGGGCGAAACGCAGGACCGCCTGAGCCTCCGTGGCGTCCATGCCACGGATAAGGTCCACCACGCGGCGGGCCTTCATGGGCGTGACGCGGATGTACCGCGCCTGGGCCCTGGCTTCCATGGTTGTCCTTCCAGTGTCTGTCATGGTCATTCCACCCCGCTACTAGCGGCGCTTCGACTTCCGGTCGTCCTTCACGTGACCCCGGAAGGTGCGCGTCGGCGAGAACTCGCCGAGCTTGTGGCCGACCATCGACTCGGTGACAAACACCGGAATGTGGGTCTTGCCGTTGTGCACCGCGATCGTGTGGCCGAGCATGGCCGGGATGATCATCGAGCGACGGGACCAGGTCTTGATGACGTTCTTGGTACCGGCTTCGTTCTGAGCGTCCACCTTCTTCACGAGGTGGCCGTCAACGAAGGGTCCCTTCTTGAGACTGCGCGGCATCTAAACCCGCTCCTAGCGCTTCTTGTTCGTCTTGCGGCGGCGGACGATGTACTTGCTCGAAGCCTTCTTCGGCGAGCGAGTACGACCCTCCTTCTGACCCCACGGGGAGACCGGGTGGCGACCACCGGAGGTCTTGCCCTCACCACCACCGTGCGGGTGGTCAACCGGGTTCATCGCCACACCGCGAACGGTCGGGCGAACGCCCAGCCAGCGCTTACGGCCGGCCTTGCCCCAGTTGATGTTCGACTGCTCGGCGTTGCCGACCTCACCGATGGTGGCGCGGCAGCGGGCGTCGACGAGACGGATCTCACCGGACGGCATGCGGAGGTGGGCCATCGAGCCCTCCTTCGCGAGCAGCTGCACGGAGGCACCCGCGGAACGGGCGAACTTGGCGCCACCGCCGGGACGGAGCTCGATCGCGTGGATCGTGGTACCGACCGGGATGTTGCGGAGGGCCAGGTTGTTACCGGGCTTGATGTCGGCGCCGGGGCCGTTCTCGACCCGGTCGCCCTGCGAGAGGCCACGCGGGGCGATGATGTAGCGCTTCTCGCCGTCCGCGTAGTGGAGCAGCGCGATGCGCGCGGTGCGGTTCGGGTCGTACTCGATGTGAGCGACCTTGGCCGGCACGCCGTCCTTGTCGTGACGACGGAAGTCGATCACGCGGTAGGCGCGCTTGTGGCCACCGCCCTGGTGGCGGACGGTCACACGACCGGTGTTGTTACGGCCGCCCTTGCTGTGCAGGGGGCGGACCAGCGACTTCTCCGGCGTGGACCGCGTGATCTCGACGAAGTCGGCTACGGAGGAGCCACGGCGGCCCGGCGTAGTCGGCTTGTACTTGCGGATTCCCATTTCTCAGTCCTCGTCCGATTCCGGACGACTCGACCGCCGTCAGGCGGTCGGGCCGCCGAAGATGTCGATACGGTCGCCCTCGGCAAGGGTCACGATGGCGCGCTTGGTGTTGGCGCGCTTGCCGAAACCGGTGCGGGTGCGCTTGCGCTTGCCCTGGCGGTTGATCGTGTTGACCCCGGTGACCTTGACCGAGAAGACCGCCTCGACGGCCTGCTTGATCTGGGTCTTGTTGGTGCCGGGCGCGACGATGAACGTGTACTTGTTCTCGTCCAGCAGGGCGTAGCTCTTCTCGGAGACAACCGGCTTGACGAGAACGTCGCGCGGGTCCGTGAAGGTCTTGCTGGTGATCGTGGCCTCGGACATCAGGCCTCGCTCCCTTCGGTGTCAGCAGCCGACGACTTCGCAGCGCCGGACACGAAGGACTCGAGAGCGGCCTGGGTGAAGACCACGTCGTCGGATCGCATCACGTCGTACGTGTTCAGCTGGCCCGGCTCCAGGATGTGAACCTGGGGCAGGTTGCGGGCGGAGAGCCACGCGACCTCGTCCGAGCGCTCGACGACCAGGAGCAGGTTCTTGCGCTCCGAGATCTTGCCGAACAGCGTCTTGGCGGCCTTGGTGGAGATGTCACCCTCGACCACGCCGGTGACGACGTGGATACGGGAGTGGTTCGCCCGGTCGGAGAGGGCACCGCGCAGGGCGGCGGCCTTCATCTTCTTCGGGGTGCGCTGGGAGTAGTCACGCGGCACGGGGCCGTGGACGACGCCACCGCCGGCGAACTGCGGCGCACGGGTCGAACCCTGACGCGCGCGGCCGGTGCCCTTCTGGCGGTACGGCTTGCGGCCACCACCACGGACTTCGCCACGGCTCTTGGTCTTGTGCGTGCCCTGGCGGGCAGCGGCCAGCTGCGCGACGACGACCTGGTGGATCAGCGGGATGCTGATCTTGGCGCCGAAGATCTCCGTGGGGAGCTCGACGGTCCCGGCCTTGTCGCCTGCCGGCGAAAGGATGTCAATGGTGCTCATCGGTTCCTCAAACCCCCTTGGCCGCGGTGCGGACCAGGACGAGGCCACCGTTCGGGCCGGGGACGGCGCCCTTGATGAGCAGCAGACCCTTCTCGGCGTCAACGGCGTGGACGGTCAGGTTCTGGGTGGTGACCCGCTCGTTGCCCATGCGACCCGCCATGCGCATGCCCTTGAAGACACGGCCGGGGGTGGCACAACCACCGATGGAACCAGGCTTGCGGTGCACGCGGTGGGCACCGTGAGACGCCTTGCCACCACGGAAGTTGTGGCGCTTCATGACACCGGCGAAGCCCTTGCCCTTGCTCTTGCCGGTGACGTCGACCTTCACGCCGGCCTCGAAGAGCTCGGCGGTGATCTCCTGGCCGAGCGTGTACTCGGAGGCGTCAGCGGTGCGGAGCTCCACCAGGTGGCGGCGCGGGGTGACGTCGGCCTTGGCGAAGTGACCCTTGAGGGGCTTGTTCACCTTGCGAGGGTCGATCTCGCCGAAGGCGATCTGGACCGACTCGTAGCCGTCGGTGTCGTTCGTACGCACCTGGGTCACGACATTCGGACCGGCCTTGACGACGGTCACCGGGACGACCCGGTTGTTCTCGTCCCAGACCTGCGTCATGCCGAGCTTCTCGCCCAGGATGCCCTTGATGTTCTTAGCCATCTCGCGCGTCACCTCAGAGCTTGATCTCGATGTCGACGCCCGCCGGCAGGTCGAGGCGCATGAGCGAGTCAACCGTCTTCGGCGTGGGGTCGAGGATGTCGATGAGGCGCTTGTGCGTGCGCATCTCGAAGTGCTCGCGCGAGTCCTTGTACTTGTGCGGCGACTTGATGACGCAGTACACGTTCTTCTCAGTGGGCAGCGGCACCGGGCCCGCGACCGACGCACCAGTGCGCGTCACCGTCTCGACGATCTTCTTCGCCGAGGAGTCGATGACCTCGTGGTCGTAGGCCTTGAGCCGGATGCGGATCTTCTGTCCCGCCATGGCTACTCAGTAGTCCTGTCTCTCGTAACGCTCTGGAACCCGGGGGTTCTCCTGACTCCACCTCCGACCCACGCGGTCGGGCGTGTCGCACTCCCTCTACGAAGATCTCCCGAAGGATTTCCCAACCAAGGGGGTGCGGGCCCTGCAAACCCGCGAAGCCGGGGGCGAAACACCCACCGGGTGCCTGGTCGGCGCCCCGCCCACGCTTCCCGGAAGATTCCCGTACGTCCGCCCCTGAGAAGAGGCGACGAGTACTGTGGGACTCGCTTCCGGTCCTCCCGGCGGGAGGCGCGCAGCATCGGCACTCAACCGAGCAACCCCGACAGTCTGCCACACGTGACGCGTCCGTGGCCAATCGGGCCGAAGAGAGTACCCCGGGCGTGACGGAGATCAAACCTGGGGTGCGACACGCTCCCCACCCGCCGCCGGTCGCCCGACGCAGCGGGACGGTGCGGAACGCGTCAGGTACGGGTGACCGTGCCGCACTTCTTCGGGAGATCTCCGAGGTCCTTGCTGCGGTCGTACGGATCGATCTCCGGCCCGCCGGGGGGCGCCGCGCTGATCAGGTCCTCGCTGAACTGGGGATGCAGGAAGCCGTCCCCGTCCCTGGCGCAGTCGCTGTTCCCGGCGGACTCGTCCATCCGCAGCACGGCCAACATGCCTCGCGTCGCCACGACTTCGGCCGGGTCGTAGAGAGCGAAGGTCATCTGGCGCCGTACGACGGTACGGGCAACCTCGTCGAAGCCGGGGCGGGTCTTCACCAGCGGATAGACGAAGGTGTAGTCGGCGTGCACCTGAACCTCGCCGCTCCGCTCACCCGCCTCGAAGGTCATCCGCCCGCGCGTCTTGACGACGTCACCGGCGAGACGCGCCTCGGCCGGGTCGAACCGGCTGAACAGCCACAGCGGGTCGTTGTCCCGGCCCGGCTTCGCGAGCCACCGGTCGATGCGCGGACGGACGTCCTTCTGCAGGGGATCGAGCAGTGCGATCGCGTCGGTCGGCCGTTCCCCGCGCAGCGTGGCCCGGTCCAGGTTCGCGGCGACGAGGAACCGTCTGACCGAGTCGAGCGCGCCGGCGACCTCCTCCTCGGACATCCCTCCGACGGCCTGGGCCCGGGGCACCTCGATCCCCGCGGCCCCGTCCGCCCACCGGAGAGCCGGCGATCCCTTGAACGGTTCCTTCAGCGTCGGACGGTCCGGGAGGATCTCCTGGGACGGCGCCGCGCTCGGACGTGCGGTCTCCGCGGACAGGGGGGTGGTCGCGCCCGGGCCGCCGAGCCCCTCGGGCAACCGGTCCGTGACGAGGTCCGGGCGCAGGGCGATCAGCAGGAGGCCGGCGGCCAGGGTGATCCCGACGGCACCCTTGAACTGGCGCCGCGCCCTGCCCCGTCCGTTCATCTCCCGCCAGGCCGGCCCGGTCCGCCACCCCTCGGGCTCGTGCCGCTTCGGCCGCCGAGGCCGCCGCCGGCGGGCCTCCGGGACGACGTCGGAACCGACCCCGTCCATCCTCGCCGCCTCGACGAACGCGGCCCATTCCTCGTCGGAGACCGACGGGTCCTTCTCACTCATGTTCCCCACCCCTGACCGTGCTCGCGGTCAGGAGGGTTTCACGGGGCGTGGCGGAAGGCGCGGGCAGGCCGGGTTCGTTGATCTTTCCGAGATCGGGGGAACTCAGCCCTCGGGGGGCGTACGAGACGAAGCCGCCCAGGCGGCGGGGGCGAAGGTGCGGCGGGGCCTTCGGTGACCTTGGAGTCGCGGTCGTGGATCGTGGCAGGGGTGGTGGCGACCTCAACACAGGACTCGATCCCGACCCAGGACCTGCCGCGCCACCGCGCAACAGCCTCGGCCGCCGACTGAGACGCCCCACCCAGGGCACCCGCCCGACGTGCACACCAGTGACGAGATCTACCACCGGGTGCTGTGGGACCCCCGCTTCGATCCCGAGCGCTTCGTGATGGGGATCGCCGAGCGCGGTGCCGGGCCCCAGCGGATGCCGCTGGTCGACTTCGTGCCCGGTGGCGAGATCCCCTGGCACCGGGTGGTCTTCTTCGAGGCCGACGGGCGGGTCGTCTGGGACCGGGCGACAGGGATCGACCGGCTCGACGGGCTTCTGGCGCCGCGGGCCACCGAGCCGGCGGGCTCCCGGGAGGTCCTGGCGGTCGCGCCGACGAACCGTACGGCCGTGGCCTGGGTCCCGCCGTCCGAGCTGTGGCCCCCGATCCAGCACATCCGCCGCGAGCAGACCGCCAGATCCACCGCTGGCCGCCGCACGTCAACGTGCTCTTCGGCTTCGTACCCGAGGAGGACTTCGCGCGGGCGGCCCCGCTCGCCGCCGCGGCGGTGGCCGAGGTGCCGGCGTTCAAGGCCCGGCTGGAGGGCGTGCACTGGTTCGGCCACCGTGAGGACGCCACTGTCTGGCTCGATCCGGCGGCGGCCGGCGAGGAGCCGTGGGCCCGGCTGCGGGAGGCCCTGGAGGCCCGCTTCCCTCGCTGCGGAGCCCACCGGGGCGGGGGCTTCACCCCGCACCTCTCCCTCGGCCGCACCCGCGACCCGCACGCTCTCGCGTCGAAGGCCGACGCCCTGCTGGGAGCGGTGACGGCGCGGGTCACCGAGCTCGTCCTGCTCTCCCGCCGGGGCGACGGACCGATGCGCGTCCGGGCGAGGCTGCGGCTCGGAACGGGCGAGCTGCGATGGTCCGCGCCCGACACCGAATGAATTCCTCGGACACACTTGCGACTCATCGCACAACCTCCGGTACCGGAAATCCGTCTACCAAGGCGCTCAGGGACCGCTACGCAGCGCGGGGGAACCTCCACCAGTGGACGACATAGCCGTCTCCGGGGCCTTCCGGCCCCGGCGGCGCAGCATGCTCGCGGCCGCCGTCGCGGTGGCCGCCCTCGCCGGGTGCTCCGTGCCCGCGCCCCGCCGCACCGGCCCGACCGCCGATCCCGCGCCCGGGATGGCGATCGCCGGCTCGCGCCGCGCACAGCTCGTGCAGTTCGCCGCGCACCCGGACGACGACCTGTACTTCATGAACCCGGACACCCAGCGCATGCTCGACGCCGGTGTCCCCCTCGCCTCCGTGTACGTCACCGCGGGCGAGCACACCGGCAGGAACTGGATCAAGGGCATGCCGGAGACCGCCCCGGACAAGTCCGCCTACTCCGCCGCCCGTCACCAGGGCCTGCGCCAGGCGTACGCGGAGGCCGTCGGCCTCAACCGGTTCACCCCCTGGCAGAAGGACGTCATCACCCTGCGCGGCGGACGACGGGCCGAGATCAACACGCTCACCCATGGCGGTCGCCGGGTCGAGCTGATCTACCTCAACCTGCCCATGCACAGCTCCCGGCGGTACATGGCCCTGCCCGCGCTGTGGCACGACCGGGCCCTCGAACTGAGGACCCACCTCTCCGCCGGCTCCCCCGTCGGCCGCTCGGACACCTACGACCACGACCAGCTGATCGACGTCCTCGTCGGCCTCCTGGAGCGGTACCGGCCGACGGTCGTCCAGACCCTCGACCCGGACCCGGACATCCAGCTGAGCGACGAGGCGACGCGCAAGCGGGACAGCGAGCAGCCCGGCTACTCCGACCACGGCGACCACACCGCCGTCGCCTGCTTCTCCTGGGCCGCGCTGATCCGCTGGGTCGCCGAGTCCGCGCGGGACGGCGCGGCCGTACCGGCGTTCACGGCGCACGCCTTCCGCGGCTACTACAACCGCCACTGGCCCAAGAACCTCCCCCCGCAGGTCCTGCGGGAGAAGGCCGCGCATCTCGTCCCGTACGGCGGCGATCCCTCCTGGCAGTGCGGCGACCCCTCCGGCTGCGGCGACTACGGCGTCGGCGGCGAGCGGCCCCTCGCCAACAAGAAGGGCTGGGTGCGCTCCACGCACCACCGCTGGCCCGGAGCCGGCCCCGCCCTCGTCGCGGAGCCCGACGGGCGGCTCGTCGCCCATGGAGTGCTCGGGCTGCGGGCGGTCCGCTGGCGTGAGACGGAGAAGGGCTCCGGCCTCTGGGGCGAGCCGGAGGACCTCGGCGGCGGGCCGCTCGTGCCGGAGCTGGGCTCGGCCGTGCTCCCCGACGGGCGGCTGCTGCTCCTGGGGGTGCGCTTCGCCGCGCTCGGCGGCCACGGCGGCCCGAACAGACGGGAGGTCGTGCTCCTGGAGCAGCGCTCCCCGGGCGGCCCCTTCCTCGCCTGGCGCGGCCTGGGCAATCCCGAGCGCGGCGACGACCGCGGCCGCCGCATCGGTGTGCCGGTGGCCGTGACGGCCCCCGACGGCCGGGTCCATCTCTTCGTACGCAACGCCGACAAGGGTGTGTCGACGCGGGTACGGGACACCTCCGGCGCCTGGAGCCCCTGGCAGCCCCTGGACGGCGAGGCGGAGGTGCAGGACGGGCTGACCGCCCTGGTCGACGCTGCCGGGCACGTCCACCTCCTGGCGGCGGGCCGGGAGTCGGTCGCGCACTGGATCGACGGCGCGCTCGCCGATCCGCTGCCCCTCGCCGGCGACCCCGTCGCCGCCGTCCCCGGCAGCGGCGGCGTCGACGTGTACTACCGCGAACCGGCGGCCGCCGCCCTGCTCAGGGCCGGGCAGGACGCGTCCTTCGACGGATACGGCGCCGTCACCGCCCGGCTCGTCGACGGCGAGACGGTGCTCCTCGGCCGGGACCTGCGCGGGCGTATGCGGCTGCGCAGGGGCGCGCGCACGCACACCCGTACGCAGGGGGTCGCCGCCGTCGGGAACGCCGCGCTCCACGGAGCGGCCGCCGCCGGCCTCGGCGCCGACGGCCACCCGTGGCTGTGGCGGCCGACGGAAAGGGCCCGCCCCCCTCGATGAGGGAGACGGGCCCGGACCCGGCGGCGAGGCGCTCAGGTCACCGCTGTCACTCGCTTCACTTGATGAAGTAGCCGGTGATGTCGGCGAGCAGGTCCACCGAACCCGACTTGTTGTAGAAGCTGACCTTGCCGTTCACGACCGGGACGACGACCAGGTTCGGGATCGTCTGACCGGCGGTGAAGTTCAGGTTCGACGCGCTCGTACGGGTCGTACCGTCCGGGTAGACCGACACGAAGCTGCCCGCGGTCGGGTTCGTCGCCGTCACGTTCAGGACCACGGCGGTGACGCCGGAGGCGGGAACGCCCTCGACACCCGCGACCGGGAGGGTCACGACGCCGCCGGGACCGACCTTGGCCTTCGGCACCCCGAGACCGGAACGCGTGTCCATCAGCCGCTTCGGGCCCAGGTTGATGTGGGACGCGCCCTCCTGCCCGGCGGTGAAGTAGCCGGTGATGTCGGCGATCAGGTCGACGGAGCCGGCGCGGTTGTAGAAGTCCACCTTGCCGTTCACGACCGGGACGACGACCAGGTTCGGGATCGTCTGACCGGCGGTGAAGTTCAGGTTCGACGCGCTCGTACGGGTCGTACCGTTCGGGTACACCGACACGAAGCTCCCCGCGGTCGGCGCGGTCGCCGTGACGTTCAGGACCACGGCGGTGACGCCGGTCTCCGGAACGCCCTGGACGCCCGCGACCGGAAGGGTCACGACGCCGCCGGGACCGACCTTGCCCTGCCGCACCCCGAGGCCGGACCGCGTGTCCATCAGCCGCAGCGGGCCGTGGTTGGCGTGCGTGGAGCCGGTGGTGTCGGTGGTGTAGTAGCCGGTGATGTCCGCGAGCAGATCGACGGTGCCGGCGTGGTTGTAGAAGCTGACCTTGCCGTTCACGACCGGGACGGTCACCAGGTTGGGGATCGTCGTGCCGGCGGTGAAGTTCAGGTTCGACGCGCTCGTACGGGTCGTACCGTTCGGGTACACCGACACGAAGCTGCCGGCCGTCGGGTTGGTCGCCGTCACGTTCAGCACGACCGCGCCCACGCCCGTGGCCGGTATGCCGTTGGCGCCGGTCACCTGGAGCGTCACGACGCCGCCGGGACCGACCTTGGCCTTGGCCACGCCGAGACCGGATCGCGTGTCCATCAGCCGGGTCGGCGTGACGGGCTTGAACGTCTTGGGACCGGGGACGGTCACGGTGATCGCCGGGGTGGTGGTCGTCTTGCCGGAGGTGTGGATGCCCCGGATGGCGACCTGGTGGGCGCCGTAGCCCGTGAGCGTCGTCGACGTGCTCCGCGTGCCGCCGGTGACCCACTTGACCATCTGGCCGTCGACCAGCAGCTCGAAGCGGTGGACGAGGTTGGCCGGCGTGGTCGAGGACCAGTTGAGCGTCAGCGGCCCGGGCGTCTCGTACCCACTGCCGGCGACGGTCGCGCCGCCACCCACGGAGTCGATCTTCAGGTTGGCGACGGTGCCGGTGGCGTAGCTGCGGATGGTGGGCAGCTGGGGGTAGAGCATGTTCCCCGGGCACTGGGTGTTGTAGCCGTTGCGGTGACCGGAGATCGCGTCGAAGCTGTACGCCGTGCCCTGGGTGAACGAGGTGCCGAAGTAGTTCTTCTGGGTGGCGCCCGCGGTCAGCATGGCCTTGCCGCCCGGGTCGACGCCGTACTGGCCGAGCTTGTACGCGGCCACGCGCGAGGACGAGACCAGCGCGGCGTTCGAGGCGGCCTGGTCCGTGTAGTCACCGATGATCGCGACGCTGGTGGACTCGGCGTTCCAGCCGAAGGTGTGGGCACCGAGCACCGGCTGGTCGACGCCGCCCTTGCGGCCCTCGAAGACCGTCCCGCACTTGTCGACGAGGAAGTTGTAGCCGATGTCGCGCCACTTCTGGACGTCGACGTGGTAGTCGAGGATGCTCCGGACGACGCTGGCCGAGGCCGAGCACTCGTACTCGGCGCTCGTGGTGTGGTGCACGAACGCGGCCTTGATCTTGCCGCCGATCAGGTACTGGGCCGGCTCGGGGGTCTTCTCCTCGATCGCGGCTCCGCCCCACTCGGCGCGGGTGATGATTTTCGGCTGCGGCGCCGTCGACGCGGGCCCCGGCACGCTCGGCGGCGTCGTCGGCGGCTCGTCGGCGGCCACGAAAGCGGCCGGCTCGGCGTTCAGCTCGCCGTTCTCCTTCGCCTCGGCTCCCGCTCCGCCCGGGTCGACCATGTTGAGCTGAAGTCCGGCGGGCAGTTTGCCCAGCGCGGCTCCGTCGCTCACCCGGACCTCGGCGCCGTCGGAGGCACCGACCCATACGGGCTCGGTGGATCCGGGCGCGCCCGGGCGGTAGCCGTCCAGGCCGGACGGGAGCGGCTCCAGCTCGATCCAGTCGGACCACTCACCGGTCTCGACGCTGCGGGTGCGCGCCTCGATCGTGCCCTTGACCTTCTGGGCGGGGTCCGTCCAGGAGACGCCGAGGAGGCCGAACGGCTGGGTGGTCCGCTGCGTGAGGACGGCCTCGCCCTTGCCCTTGTCGGTCAGCGCGAGCTTGTGCAGCTCGCTCTCGGCAGAAGCGTTTCCGCCGGCCTGGGCGCTGTACAGCCCCGGCTCGTCCGCTGCCTCACGGTTTCCCTCGGTCCCGAATACCGCACCGTTCGCGGCGGCCTGGAAGCCCAGTACCGCTACGACACCGATGGCGGTACCGATCGCCGTACGGCGCACGCGCGCCGCAGTCGTACGACGTGCTCGACGTCCCGATCTCAAGTTGTCTCCACCCCTAATGGTCATGACACAACTGACCGGCGCATGCTACATGCAGTCAGGTTTGCTTCTGCCATCAGGGGGTAAAACGAAGGGCCCCGCGCCGCCGAAGCGGTGCGGGGCCCTCGTTTGACGCTCCGTCAGGAGCGGCACAGGTCAGACGATCGACAATTACTTGTTGATCTTGACGACCTGGCCGGCGCCCACGGTCCGGCCACCCTCACGGATGGCGAACTTCAGGCCCTCCTCCATGGCGACGGGCTGGATCAGCTCGACGGTCATGGAGGTGTTGTCGCCCGGCATGACCATCTCGGTGCCCTCGGGGAGGGTCACGACGCCGGTCACGTCCGTGGTACGGAAGTAGAACTGCGGGCGGTAGTTGTTGAAGAACGGGGTGTGACGGCCACCCTCGTCCTTCGACAGGATGTACGCCTGGGCCTCGAACGAGGTGTGCGGCGTGACCGAGCCGGGCTTGATGATGACCTGGCCGCGCTCGACATCCTCGCGCTTGATGCCACGGAGGAGCAGACCGACGTTCTCACCGGCCTGGCCCTCGTCGAGCAGCTTGCGGAACATCTCGATGCCGGTGACCGTGGTGGTGGTCTTCTCCTGCTTGATACCGACGATGTCGACGGTCTCGTTGACCTTCAGGACACCACGCTCGATACGGCCGGTGACGACGGTGCCACGACCGGTGATCGTGAAGACGTCCTCGATCGGCATCAGGAACGGCTTGTCGACGTCACGCTCGGGCTGCGGGATCGCCTCGTCGACGGCGGCCATCAGGTTCAGGACCGACTGGCCCCACTCCTTGTCGCCCTCGAGCGCCTTGAGCGCCGAGACCTTGACGACCGGCAGGTCGTCGCCCGGGAACTCGTACTCGGAGAGGAGCTCACGCACCTCGAGCTCGACGAGCTCCAGGATCTCCTCGTCGTCCACCATGTCGGCCTTGTTCAGGGCGACGACGATGTACGGAACGCCGACCTGGCGGGCCAGGAGCACGTGCTCCTTGGTCTGCGGCATCGGGCCGTCGGTGGCCGCGACCACGAGGATGGCGCCGTCCATCTGCGCCGCACCCGTGATCATGTTCTTGATGTAGTCCGCGTGACCGGGGCAGTCGACGTGGGCGTAGTGACGCGACTCGGTCTGGTACTCGACGTGCGCGATGGAGATGGTGATACCGCGCTGGCGCTCCTCAGGAGCCTTGTCGATCTGGTCGAAGGCCGAGGCCTCGTTCAGGTCCGGGTACGCGTCGTGCAGCACCTTGGTAATGGCGGCCGTGAGGGTCGTCTTACCGTGGTCGATGTGACCAATGGTGCCGATGTTGACGTGCGGCTTAGTCCGCTCGAACTTCGCCTTCGCCACGGGGTTCCTCCTGGAGTGGTTCTGAACGCCTTGCTTCATCGGCGCCAGGTGATCTTTGCTGGAATGCCAGTGGCCGGGGCCCGATTCCTCGGGTTACGGGGAGGAGCCCCGGCGACTGGGTCAAGCCTAAAGCGTGAACTCGGGAGAGTTACTCGCCCTTGGCCTTCGCGATGATCTCCTCGGCGACGTTCCGCGGAACCTCGGCGTAGGAGTCGAACTGCATCGAGTAGCTTGCGCGACCCGAGGTCTTGCTGCGGAGGTCTCCGACGTAGCCGAACATCTCCGAAAGGGGCACGAGGCCCTTCACGACGCGAGCGCCGCTGCGCTCCTCCATGGCCTGAATCTGACCACGGCGGGAGTTGATGTCACCGATGACCTCACCCATGTAGTCCTCGGGCGTGACGACCTCAACGGCCATCATGGGCTCAAGGATGACGGGGGAAGCCTTGCGCGCGGCCTCCTTGAAGGCCTGCGAACCGGCGATCTTGAAGGCGAGCTCGGAGGAGTCGACCTCGTGGTAGGCACCGTCGAGAAGGATGACGCGGACGCCAGTCATCTCGTAGCCGGCCAGGATGCCGAACTGCATGGCCTCCTGCGCACCGGCGTCGACCGAAGGGATGTACTCCTTCGGGATGCGGCCACCGGTGACCTTGTTCACGAACTCGTACGAGGCGTCACCGCCCTCGATGGGCTCGATCGCGATCTGCACCTTGGCGAACTGACCGGTACCACCGGTCTGCTTCTTGTGGGTGAAGTCCACGCGCTCGACGGCCTTGCGGATCGTCTCGCGGTACGCGACCTGCGGCTTGCCGACGTTCGCCTCGACCTTGAACTCGCGACGCATACGGTCGACGAGGATGTCGAGGTGAAGCTCGCCCATACCACCGATGATGGTCTGGCCGGTCTCCTCGTCCGAGTGGACCTGGAAGGAGGGGTCCTCCTCCGCGAGACGCTGGATGGCGACACCCAGCTTCTCCTGGTCACCCTTGGACTTGGGCTCGATGGCGACCTGAATGACCGGCGCCGGGAAGTCCATGGACTCCAGGATGACCGGGTTCTTCTCGTCGCACAGCGTCTCACCGGTGGTGGTCTGCTTGAGGCCCATGACGGCGACGATGTCGCCGGCGCCCACCGAGTCGATCTCCTCACGCTTGTTCGCGTGCATACGGTAGATCTTGCCGATGCGCTCCTTCTTGCCCTTGACGGAGTTCAGCACCGAGGTGCCGGCCTCCAGGCGACCGGAGTAGATCCGGACGAAGGTGAGCTTGCCGAGGTGCGGGTCGCTCGCGATCTTGAAGGCGAGCGCCGAAAGGGGCTCCTCCTCCGAGGGCTTGCGCCGGACGACGACCTCGGCGTCCTTGACGTCGTGGCCCTCGATGGCCTCGACGTCCAGGGGGGAGGGGAGGTAGCGCACGACCGCGTCGAGCAGGGGCTGGACACCCTTGTTCTTGAACGCGGTGCCACAGAAGACGGGGGTGATCGTCTTCTCGCCGCCACCCTTGCCGGACGCGATGGTGATACGACGGATCGCGGCGTACAGCTGCTCCTCGGTGGGCTCCTGGCCCTCGAGGAAGAGCTCCATGATCTCTTCGTCGTTCTCCGCGACGGTCTCGACCAGCTTGCCGCGCCACTCTTCAGCGGCCTCGGTGTGCGAGGCGGGGATGTCGACGACGTCGTACATCTCGCCCTTGGTCGCTTCCGCGGACCAGACCAGGGCCTTCATGCGGACGAGGTCCACGACACCCTGGAAGTCCATCTCGGCACCGATGGGGAGCTGCATGACGATCGGGACGGCGCCGAGGCGGTCCACGATCATGTCGACGCAGCGGTGGAACTCGGCGCCCGTACGGTCGAGCTTGTTGACGAAGCAGATACGCGGCACGCCGTAGCGGTCCGCCTGACGCCAGACAGTCTCGGACTGGGGCTCGACACCGGCGACGCCGTCGAACACCGTCACGGCACCGTCGAGCACGCGCAGCGAACGCTCCACCTCGACGGTGAAGTCGACGTGGCCCGGGGTGTCGATGATGTTGATGGTGTGGTCGACGTCCTCGAGCGGCCAGTGGCAGGTCGTCGCGGCGGACGTGATCGTGATGCCGCGCTCCTGCTCCTGCTCCATCCAGTCCATCGTGGCAGCGCCGTCGTGGACTTCACCGATCTTGTAGGAGACACCGGTGTAGAACAGGATTCGCTCGGTGGTGGTCGTCTTGCCCGCGTCGATGTGGGCCATGATGCCGATGTTGCGCACCTTGGCCAGGTCAAGCGAAGTGGTAGCCATATCGGCTCAGTCTTCTCTCGGTCTCGATGTGGGTTGCGACTACCAGCGGTAGTGCGCGAAGGCCTTGTTGGACTCGGCCATCTTGTGCGTGTCCTCACGCTTCTTGACCGAAGCACCGAGGCCGTTGGAGGCGTCGAGAAGCTCGTTCATGAGGCGCTCGGTCATGGTCTTCTCGCGACGGGCGCGGGAGTAGCCCACGAGCCAGCGGAGCGCGAGGGTGGAGGCGCGACCAGGCTTGACCTCGATCGGCACCTGGTAGGTGGCGCCACCGACACGGCGGGACTTGACCTCGAGGGACGGCTTCACGTTCTCGAGGGCGCGCTTCAGCGTGATGACCGGGTCGTTGCCGGTCTTCTCGCGGAGGCCTTCCATGGCGCCGTAGACGATGCGCTCGGCGGTGGAGCGCTTGCCGTCCAGCAGGATCTTGTTGATCAGCGAGGTGACAAGAGGAGAGCTGTAGACCGGGTCGATGATGACCGGGCGCTTCGGGGCGGGGCCCTTACGAGGCATTCTTACTTCTCCTTCTTGGCGCCGTAGCGGCTGCGAGCCTGCTTACGGTTCTTGACGCCCTGCGTGTCGAGGGAACCGCGGATGATCTTGTAACGAACACCCGGCAGGTCCTTCACACGGCCACCGCGCACGAGCACGATCGAGTGCTCCTGCAGGTTGTGACCCTCACCCGGGATGTAGGCCGTGACCTCGATGCCGGAGGTCAGACGCACACGCGCGACCTTACGGAGGGCCGAGTTCGGCTTCTTCGGGGTGGTCGTGAACACACGCGTGCAGACGCCGCGGCGCTGAGGGGAACCCTCGAGTGCGGGCGTCTTGTTCTTCTCGACCTTGTCCTGCCGGCCCTTCCGGACCAGCTGCTGGATCGTAGGCACTACTTCTCCGGTTTCTGTGTGCCGTCGTAAAACTAACCTGAAACACTGCGCCGACCCACGCGGTCGGGTGTGTCGAATACTGCGGACCTCCGCCGAGGGCGAAAAAGCGCAGATTGCGGTGGCCGTACTCGGACTCGCGGTGCGGTTGAGGACACGCACACGAGCCCAGGCACACCCCAGGCACAAGGTCTGAGCGTACCTATCGCATGGACTCCGGTCAAAACAAATGCCCGCGCGCACCGGGGCCCGGCCTGAGCCCGGGCCGACCTCGGGGAACGCGGGCGTCCGAGACACGCGGGAGCCGGGGCGTCATCACCCCGGCTCCTCCCGGCACTTCCCGGCGGCGGCCCGCTCGGCGGGCCACCGCTCACTCCCTCGCGGCACGTCCGGGATCGGTCTGCTCGCCGCCGTCCGCGTCCGCGCCGTCGGTCTCGAGGAACTCGTTCACCACCTTGGTGAAGACGCCGAGCCGTTCGTCGGGGACCCCGAGCCAGCGGGCGAAGTCCTCCATCGACGGCTGCCAGTCGTTCGGCGGGAGGAGATCCTCCGCGAGCGGCAGCTCCTCCGGTGTCACGCGCCCCGACCGGATGAGCATGTCGCGGACGGACACCCCGAGCAGGGGGGCGATCCTGCGCATGGTCTCCAGGTCGGGCATGCTCTGCCGTTGCAGCAGCCGGGTCACGGCAGCGCGATGCACACCGGCCTCGTCCGCGATCCGGGACTTCCCGCCGCCGCGCGGGCTGTCGATGTCGTACCCGCGTTCGCGCATCAGCCCTTCGACCCAGCCCGCGAACCGGTCCAGCCCTTGAGTGGTCATGTAACGCTCCTCACTCCACTCCTCCAGGCGGCCAACTCTAGCGTGCTTGCGCGCAAGGAATTACGTAGTTTCGGCAGCGCAACCGTGTCAAACCGGTGAAGGTGCTTCACGAACGTTGTTGCGCGCTCGCACGCAACATGTAACTCTGGCTCGCCGCCGCACTCGTCGGCCTCCTGAGTCCCACGGGCCCCATCGGCCCCTTGGGACGCGCTGGTGGCCCCGGACCGTGGAGAACCACCTTGCTCCTCACCGACTCCTCCCCCTGGCAGGCCGCCGCCGCGTGCGCCGGCCTGTCCCCCTCCGTCGTCTTCGCCCGCCGCGCCCAGCACGCGGCCCCGGCGCTCCGCGCCTGCGCCGTCTGCCCGGTCCGCCGCGAGTGCGAGGCGGCGGTGGCGCCCGCCGAGAGCTACTTCGACGGCGTCTGCGCGGGCCGCCTGTGGCGCAACGGCCGCCCGGCGGACGACGCACGCGTGGCCAGGGCGGTCGCGGCGACGCCGACGGTGCCGCGGGGCGCCGCACCGGCCGTGACGCCGAGCGTCGCGTCGGGCGGGAGCGGTCGTCGTGGCTGACCGCGCCGTTGAGCTCGTCCTCCGTGACATCACGCTGTGGACCGCCTCCCTCGCACGACAGTTCCCCGAGCTCACCGAGGAACTGGCACCCGGTCGCCGCGGCCCGGCCGGATCCGCGCCCACCGCGCCCCACTCCGGCCGCGACGAGCTGATCCGCGAGGAGCGCCGTGAGGCCCTGCTCCTGCAGCAGCGGCACGGGCTGGCCGTCCCCGGTCACGGTGCCGCCCCGATCCGCCTGCACGTATCCGACGCCATCCGCGACATCACCGACGGCGTGGTGGAGCTGGAGGAGGCGGTACGCGCCCGGCTCGGCCTCCCCCGCCCCGGCCGCGCCCCGGTCGTCGAGCGGCTCCGGCGGACGTTCGCGCTCCTCGACGACGTCGCGGCCCACCCCGACCTGGCCCGTCACATGCGCGACGAGCTGCGCCGGATGGCCCGGCGGTGCGCCCGCACGCTCGGCGACGCGGAGACGGTCGTACGGGTGTCGGGGCGCTGCCCCTGGTGCGACTCGGTGTCGCTGCGGGCCTTCCCGGACCGGCGGGCGGTGCTGTGCGTGAACCCGGCGTGCACCTGCGCCGACGAGGAGTGCGGCTGCCGGGACGACCCGTCGTACCGCCACCTGTGGCCGCAGGAGCGGTGGGACGAACTGGCGGACGCTTCGGGCACGCCGACCGAGGAGATCGCCGCGGCGATGGAGGACACCCCGTGCTGACGTCCCTGCCGCTGCCCGCCCTGATCCCGGGCCCGCTCGCCGCCGAGGAGGCGGGGGTCGCTCCGGCCACGATCCGCAAGTGGGTCCAGCTGGGCCATCTGAAGGCCGTCGGCAAGGCGGGCAGGGCACAGCTCTTCCGCCTGGAGGACGTCTTCGCCGCCGAACGCCTCGCCCGCCGCCGGCTCCCGCGCCCCGCGGGCGCGTGACCCCGGATCCGCAGCGCCGCCCGACCCGAACACCCCGCCCGACCCGAACGCCCCGCGTCCACCAGGACGCGGGGCGTTTCTTCGTACGCCCGGGGCCCCGGCCCGCCCTGGAACCCGTGCGCCGGGGCCCACCCGAGCGCCTCGCGACCGCCCCCCGGCCCCGCCCGTACCCCTGGCCGCCGAGCCGTCCCCCCCACCCACCTCCCGAACTAGTTGCGTGCGCGCACGCTCTCTGTCACAGTTGGTGCAGCGGCGGAGCTGTGCCCCACACCGGGACACGGCTTCGCCGTTCGCCGTCCGGGTGCGCTCCGCGCCCCTCCCCCTTCCCCGCGTCGAGCGCCCCGGACGGCGCCCCGTCCCGCATCCCCTCCGAGGAGAACCGTCATGACCACTCCCCCGAGTGCTTTCCCAGACGTCGAGAAGCTGGTCGTCGACGTCCTCAAGGCCGACCCGGCCCTGGCCGGCGCCGTCGTCGCCGTCCATCCGCCGAGCGGATTCGACGGCACCCAGAGCGCGGTGCTCGTGAACCGGCGCGGCGGTGCCTGGATCGGTGATCTGCACGTCGACATGCCGCTGATCGAGTTCGAGGTGTACGGGCCGAGCAAGACAACCGCCCACACCCTCGCCAACGCGGCCCGGCGCGCACTGCTCGCCACCATCGGCAAGCAGATCGGCGGCAACCTCGTCCAGGACGTCGAGGAGCAGGACGGGCCGCGCTGGCTGCCCGACTACCTCTACCGAGGCGCCAACCGCTACCTGTGCGTGATCCGCCTCTCCCTGACCGTCTTCTGAACCTCTTCGGAGTCCGGACGGACCGCTCACCCCACAGACCAGGCCTCGCCGTCCGGCGGGGCCTTTGCCGTACCCGGGGACGACCCCCGGGCGGCGCCCTCACCCCCTCACAAGGAGACACCCACCATGGCAGGAAACAACTCCGCAGAGATCCGCGTCGCCGGCACCGGCAAGCTCTACGTCGCCAAGGTCGGCACCAACGCCCCCGCCTTCAGTGGCAACTCCGCCACCGACTGGGCCAACTGGACCGACCTCGGCTTCACCACCGGCGACGGCGTCACCTTCTCGAAGAAGGACAAGCTGGAGGCCATCGACTCGTGGCAGTCGGTCTCCCCGGTCCACTACATCTACTCGGCCCGTGACCTCTCGCTGAAGTTCTCGATGCTCCAGTTCAACGAGGCCACGCTGCCGTTCTTCATGGGCGGCGGCGAGGTCAAGGCGGAGGCGGCCCCGGCGGTCGACACCTACAAGTACGAGATCGCCGAGCGTCCGTACGCGGACGTGCGCGCCCTCGGCCTGGAGTTCACGGACGTCAAGGCCGACCCGGCGACCGGTACCAGCACCACGGTCAAGTACCGCTTCATCATCCCGCGTGGCCAGGTCACCGCCTCCGACGACATCAAGCTGGCCCGTAAGGCGGCGTCCACCCTGGGCATCACCTTCTCCGCCATGTCGAGCGGTGACGGGAAGCCGCTGGCCACCTTCCTGATGCAGGACAGCCAGTACTCCACCACCGTCTGATCCTGCTCGACCCGGGGCGGGACGGCCCTCCGCCGTCCCGCCCCGCCCCTCTCCTCTTTCACTCACTCGAACAAGGAGTACGCATCACCATGGCCCGTTTCGACGTCAACGCCGCCCGCGCCCAGCGCCTGGAGGCCCACGGCCGCAGCTGGTCCTTCGAGCTGGACGGCGAGTCCTTCACCCTGCCCACCGAGCTCAGCCGCGCGACCGCGAAGGGTCTGCGCAAGCTCGACGACAACGACGTGGACGGGCTGCTCGCGCTCCTGATGGGTGAGGAGCAGTTCGCCCGGTTCGAGCGGCACGACATCACCATGCAGGACATCGCCGCCATCCTGGAGGCCTACGGCAAGGAGACCGGGCTCGGCCTGGGGGAAGACTGAGCCTCGTCGAGTTCGTCGACGAACACGCCGAGGCCCTTGAAGCGGACTTCCTCCGCTATTACTCCGTCGACCTCCTCGACTGGCACCGCGGCGACCTCTCCAGCCGCCGGGTCATGACCCTGATCAAGCACCTGCCGCTCGACAGCGCCGTGCAGCGGGAGCTGCACGGCGAGGCCGCGGAGTGGTCGATCAGCGACCATCTGCTCGCGGCGGCGGTGGACCATCTGGCCGTCGCCAACTGGATGTTCGCCTGTGTCAACACCGGGGAGGACGACGATCCGCCCGAGGCTCCGAAGCCGGTTCCGCGGCCGGGCGCCGCGGACGGCGAAGAGCGGGACGCGCAGTCCACGGAGGAGGACACGGCCGAGGCGGTCTCCCCCGTCGCCCTCGCCCGGTTCTTCGGCTGATGCCGCTTCCCCCATGGCCCCCGGAGCCCGCTTCCCTCAGGAATCGGGCTCCGGGGGCGGTTCCTGTGCTCCCCGATCGACCATCTCCTCCTCCAGAGCCCTGGCCCGCTCCGACAGCCGTCGCCCCCCGCGCCCGCGCGCTTCCCGTTCGTCGGGTCCGGGGGTACGGCGCTCAGCGGCGGACCCGGCCTGTCCGGGGACCCCGGCGAGCGGGGGCACGACGGGGCGTCCGCCCTTGCCGCGTACGACCTTCCGCACCGGCTGGGCGCTCCTGCGGTTCCGCAGCTCCTGGGCGGTGAGCAGGACGTCCGTTTCGGCGTCGGACTCCTCGGCGCGCGGGCGGGGCGGCTCGTCGTCGCCCGCGGGCGCGGCGGCGTGTTCGAGCCCGGGATCGCGGTCCGCTTCGGCGCCGGCGTCCCTATCGGAGTCGGCGTCGGTATCGGCGTCCCGTGCGGTCGCCTCCTCCGCCGACGGCGGCTGGGCGGGGCGCCGTTCGAACATTTCGCGTTCCCGGCGAAGGCGCTCCTCGGCCTGGATCACGGCGGCGGGCGGTTCGAGGAGCCGGGCGAAGGGGAGCGGGATGACCCGGGCCCCGTCCTCGCCGTCGCCGGCGCGGCGCTGCGGGCGGCGGACTCCACGCGCGTCACGCTGGCCCTGTGCGTAGGCGTCGGCGACGCGCCTCTCGTACTCGCGGCGTATCCGGGGGAGTTCCTCCGACATGGCTTCGGCCCAGCCCCCGGTGAAGGCGGAGGTCTCACGCCGTTCGAGTTCGGCTCGGGCGATCACGACGAGGTCTTCGGGTGCGTACCCGTGGACGTGGACCAGCTCGGAGACCCAGGCGAACAGGTGGGGTAGGTCGGGGTTCGTCTCGAACCAGTCCACGACCCGTCCGCGGCGGCCACCGCCCCGCTCGCTGTCCATGCGTTCGTATGCCTTCCGCCCCCTGGGGTCCCCTCGCGCCGCTCGCGCCCCTGGCGCCCCTGGGTGGTCCGGTCCTCGGAGCGCGTATCCAGCGTACCCGGTCGTTCTCCGCGAACGTTGCGTCATCAACCGGTCATGTTTTGGCACAAGCAGACACCTCGTCAGCTCTTTCTCGCTCGACAAACACCGAACAAGTGTTCCACACTCTGTTCGCACAGTAGTTCGAACGTGTGGTGCCCCCGCTTCCCTCGCGGCGCCGCCACGCACGCACGGGCAAGCAACCGGAAGGCAGGCGTCCATGACTCAGCAGGCCGAGGCATCGCGACCGTACATCCCACTCCAGGACCGCCTCCGCCAGCTCCTCGAAGGACCCGTCGCCCTCGACAAGAGAGCGTTGCTCGGCACGCTGTACGCCGAGGTGACCCGGTGCGAGACCCTCGCCTACGCGGCGGGCTGGCGCGACGCCCTGGTCGAGTCCCGCCGTACTCCGTAGGATCCCCGCGTGAGAAGTCTGTGGTGGATCGCCGCTCTCGGTGTGATCGCGTTCAGCGCTTTCTTCTGGGCCATCGGCGGATCCGTCCACCTGGGCCTCGAGGAGCACGCCCGCGGGCGCTACGGCCCTCCCGACGGAGGCGAGCGCTACACGTACGCCCTGTTCGCCGGTGGCCTGATCGCCTTGGGCTCGGCCATGTTCCTCGCCGATCGCCGCGTCCCCGGCTGGAAGATCCTGCTGCTTCCCGCGTCCGGCCTCGGGTTCGGCGCCGCCTCGGTCCTGGTCCTGGGCACGCAGACCCGGCACTGGATCGCCGCCTGCGCGATGGGGATCGCCGGGATCGTGACGACGCTGGCCGCGCTGCGGCGCGCACGCGCGGGCCGGCCGCCCACGCGAGAGCGCAGGCCGGGCTGATCGCCGGGGTCGCTCCCCCGACTCGCGCCGCCCACTGAACCGCATACGACGAAGCCCCTGCCCTGCCGGCAGGGGCTTCGTCGTGTGCCCGCGAGCGCCGAGAGGCGCTCAGACCCGAAGGAGGCCCGATGGCGAAGAGCCTTGAGCAGCTGACCGCGGACGTGGGAGAGCTGCAGACGGCCCTCGATCCGAAAAGTGACAAGTACGTCCTCAGCGGCACCGCCAAGACCGCGGACTTCAGGGCAGGGGCCCTGAACGCGACCACGGGCGACGCCCAGTTCGCCACGCAGAGCTGGACGAAGACCCACGTCACCGAGGCGACCAAGACCAGCCTCTTCGGCACGATCAAGTCGCCGGAGTTCGTGGCGCTCGTGACCGCCGCCGCGTTCGCGCAGATCGGCGGCGCGCTCCTCAAGTTCGAGATCATGCCCTTCCTCAACTTCGACCCGGCGATCGAGGCCTGGTTCAAGAAAAAGGGCTGGGAGCGCAACCGGTGGGGCGTCCTGTGGAAGCTCTCCGAGCAGGAGCTCCGGCGGCGTGAGCGCGAGTCGCCCGAGCGCGCGATCCAGCGTCTCCAGGACCTGGTCGTCAGCGCGCACACGAAGATCCAGAGCTCCAACAAGCGCATCGGAGTGCTGGAGAAGAAGGTCGGACGGCTCACCACGGGGGGCAACACCACTCGCCAGCAGATCCGGCACATGGACTCCAACCCCGCGCTCCAGGGCGCGACCGACCAGGTCACGCTGCTGCAGCGCCGCGTCGACCTGCTCGCACAGGCCCTGTCCTGACCTCCGCCCCCGCACCATCCCATCCATGAACAGAGGTGGACAGTCATGTCCCTCGTCAGTTCTCTGAAGAACGCCAACGGATCGCTTCAGCAGTTCAGATCAGCCACGTCCACCGCCGAACGCGCCACGCAGACCCTCGGCCAGCGTGCCACGTCGGCAGGTCGGGGTGTCAACGGCATCAAGAGCGCCGCCCAGGGCTCCGCCAGGGAGCTCAAGAACCTCAAGACCGCCTCGGACCAGGCCGAGCGGTCCATGAAGAAGGCCGGACAGACCGCCGAGTCCGCCGGCAGGAAGCTGGGCACGTACGAGTCCGGCGCCGGCAAGGCCGCCAAGGGCCAGGACAGGCTCAACAAGTCCATGAAGGGCAACATCCTCGCCCGACTGCTCGAACTCTTCATGCCGCTCATCGAGAAGATCGTCGAGATGGCGACGCGCTCGAAGACCATGCAGACGGTCATGAAGAAGGCCTTCAGCGCCATCAAGACCGTGATCAGCTCGGTCATGAAGGCCATCGGCCCGATCATGAAGAAGGCCGGCCAGCTGATCAAGACGGTCTGGAACGGCATCAAGAAGGCCATCTCCACCGTCGTCAAGGCCGTCGCCACCGTCATCAAGACCTACGTGAAGATCTGGAAGACGGTCATCACCACGGTCATGAAGGCGATCAAGACGGTCGTCGGTGCCGTCTGGAAGGGCATCAAGGCCGTCATCACCCCGGTGGTGAACTGGATCAAGTCCGCGATCCCGAGCGCCTTCCGGGCCGTGAAGGACAAGATGTCGTCCATCTGGAACGGTCTGAAGGACATCGCGTCCCGGGCGTTCAACGGCATCAAGAACGGCGTGAAGGGCCCGATCAACGCCGTCATCGGCCTGATCAACGGAATGATCGGCAGCCTGAACCGCGTCAAGGTCAGCGTTCCCGGCTGGGTGCCGCTCGTCGGCGGCAAGACCTTCGGCGTCAACATCCCGACCATCCCCATGCTCGCCACCGGTGGTGTCGTCATGCCCCGCCACGGCGGTGTCCCGGCGATCCTCGCCGAGGCCGGCGAGGCCGAGGCCGTCCTCCCGCTCTCCAAGCTGGACCGGCTCCTCGCCCTCACCGCCCGGCGCGCCCGTCTGTCGGCGCAGAAGCAGGCGGGCGGCGGCACGGGGGCCTCACTGCACATCGAGCACTACCACGCGGCCCGGGGCAGTGACCCGCAGTCGACGGCGAACGCGCTGATGTACCTGGCGAAGGCACGCGGATGAGTGCCCTGGCCCTCAACCCGCTCGCCGGGTCGGGACCTGGTTTCAGCGCCCTGACCGGCGGGGCACGGCAGGCCGCGGAGTCGGTGCAGCGGGTCCTGAGCGCGGTGCGTCGCGCCGCCTCCGGGGTCGACGCGCTCGACCGCGGCGCCAGGACGGCGGCCCCGTCCGTGCGCACCTTCGGCCAGAACGCCGCGTCCGCCAACGCCGCGGTCGGGAAGCTCAGCGGGCCGGGACCGGCCAACGGCATCAGGAAGTTCGGCAGCGCCACCGCCAAGGCGAGACGGACCGCCGGCAAGCTCGGCACCGGCGTGGGCGGGATCCTCGCCGTCCTCCTGCCCCTGCTTCCCGTCACCGACGTCATCACCAAGCTGATGGGCACCTTCGGCACCGTCATGACCGTCGCCGCCGTCGCGATGACCGCCGTCAATGTCGCCATGCGCGCCAACCCGATCGGCTTCCTCGTCGGCATCCTGGTGCCCGTCGCCGCGTACCTCATCGAGCTCGCGGTGAACTCCCAGACCGGCCAGAAGTTCCTCAAGCAGGCCTTCCAGGCGGCCCTCAAGACCTTCCAGGCGATCTGGAAGTTCCTCTCGCCGCTCATGAAGGTGCTCGGCAAGGCCGTCGCCACCTACGCCAAGGCGTATCTGACCCTCTTCA
This sequence comes from Streptomyces sp. NPDC003027, assembly GCF_053591435.1. Classification (NCBI taxonomy): domain Bacteria; kingdom Bacillati; phylum Actinomycetota; class Actinomycetes; order Kitasatosporales; family Streptomycetaceae; genus Streptomyces; species Streptomyces sp. NPDC003027. Next base: position 32,574 of record NZ_JBSFTU010000020.1, on the reverse strand, counting down.
AGGCCGCCCTGAAGGGCGTCGGCGCCATGATCAACGGCATCAAGAGGATCGGCACCGCCGTCACCGCCGCCTCCCAGGCGCTGCGCGGCATCGCCTCCCGCACCCTCGGCGGGATCAAGGGCGCCGTCAAGCCGGTCCTGTCCTTCATCACCGACAAGATCCCCGGGTTCTTCCGTACCGCCAAGGACGCGGTGAGCAGGGCGCTGCGCGGGATCGGCGACCTCGTCAAGGGCGCCCTGAGCGCCGTCGTCGGCGTCGTCAAGGGCCCGGTCAACGGCATCATCGCCTTCGCCAACTGGATCATCGACGGCCTCAACGAGCTGAGCGTCTCCATCCCCCTCACGGACAAGAAGTTCGGCGTCGACATCGACAAGATCCCGATGCTCGCCGAGGGGGGTGTCGTCTTCCCCGGCGCCGCCGACGCGCCGCGCATCGACCCGCTCACCGTGCTGGAGAACCGCCGCGTCCCGGCCCTCACCGAGCCGTCCCGGCCGCCGCACCGCATACGGGACTTCCACGAGGAGCCCGGCGCCGGCCCCCGGTCGACCGCCGAGGACCTGCTCTTCCTCGCTGCCGCCCACCGCTGATCGCGCACCGCCGATGCCCCAGCCCATCCGACAGCCCTCAGAAGTGAGGTGACGGCCCCCATGGCCGAGACCACAACCGCATACGCCGGAAGCAACTTCACCGCCGACCACGCGCCCGGCTCGCTCATCACCCAGGACGGGCAGATGCAGTGGGCCGGGCTTCTCATCGGCACCGGTACGCCGTTCGCCGTCGACCGCTCCGGACTCCAGGGCTGGGAGGACCTGCCGGAGTACGACTCCTCCGACGCCGACCGGCCCACCTCCCACGGTGCCTGGCCCGGCTCCCGCTACGCCAAGCCGCGCAAGATCGGCGGCACGATCGTCCTGATGCCGGAGTGGAACCGCGCCCCCGAGGCCATCCGCGCCCTGCGCCAGGCGCTCGCCCTGCTCGACGAGGAGCGCTGGCTCACCGTCCGGCTGCACGGCGAACTGCTCGCCGTACGCGCCCGGATCGCCCAGCGCGTGATCCCCGCCGACCAGGGCTTCGCCACCCAGGGCAGCTCCAGGATGTCCATCCAGTGGCTGGCCGCCGACCCGCGCCGCTACGCCGTCAACGAGCAGACCGCCACCACCACCGCACCGCAGCCCGAGACCGGGCTGACCTGGCCGCTGGTCTGGCCGCTCGACTGGGGCAAGGCCCAGTCCACCGGCGACGCCGTCGCCGAGAACACCGGCTCCGCCCCCACCCACCCGGTGATCACCTTCCGCGGGCCGTGCTCCATGCCGACCGTCACCGAGCGCGGCAGCCGTCGCCGCCTGCGGTACGCGATCGACCTGGCCGTCGGCGACGAGCTGACCGTCGACACCGCCAACGGCACGGTGATGCTCAACAACACCGCCTCCCGCCGGCACACGGCGATGGCCGACTCCAGCCCGGAGGAGCTGTTCCTGCTCGAACCGGGCCGCACGGAGCTGTCCTTCAGGCCCGACGCGTCCACCCCCGAGGCCCGGATGACGGTCCGCTGGCGCAGCGCCGAGTGGTGACCGAAGCCCCTGTCCCCCCGCCCCGAGAGAGGTAACCATGACCGTACGGGCCGCCTGGCTCCAGCCCACCGGCCAGACCCGCGAGGACACCCGTCTCACGCTGGCCGCCCTGCTCACTCCCAGCGGTCAGAGCCCGGAGGAGACCCCGCTGCGCTCGCGGCCGGGCATCGTCCCGGGCGGCTTCGTGCTGACCGGAACCGCCCCCATGCAGTGCACCATCGGCACCGGGCGCGCGATCATCCAGGGCAAGGACACCCGTCAGGGCGCCTACCTGGTCAGCGCCGTCTCGCCGGAGACGATCATCATCGAGGACGGCGACCCCCAGTACGACCGGGTCGACCTGATCGAACTGGCCGTGGTCGACGACGACTACGACAAGACCGGTGCCACCGAGGCCGTCATCCGCCTGGTCAAGGGTGAGCCGGCGGCCAACGCTGCCGCCCCGGCGAGCGGCCCGGGCAGCACGGTGCCGCTCTACACGGTCCGCGTCCCGAAGGCCGCCTCGGCCGGCACCGGCGGCGTCGGCTGGACCAGCGGCGCGGTCACCACCCTGCACTGGCCGGTGGTGGCCCTCGGCGGCATCCTGCCCACCAGCGGCTTCAAGGGCGCCTACGTCGGCCAGTACCGCGACGCGGGCGGCATGCTCCAGCGCTGGGACGGCACCACCTGGAGCTCGTACCCGAAGGCGATCGGCGGCATCGCCCCCGGCTCGGCGATTTCGGCCGGCGGCTACACCGGTCAGTACCGCGACAACGCCGGGATCCTCCAGCGCTGGGACGGCTCCAACTGGCAGTACACCGAAGGCCGGTCGAAGATCCTGTTCAGCGCCTCACAGCTGTACTCGGAGCAGCAGCAGAGCATCGCTCCCAACGCCTGGACCGTGCTCAAGCTGCCGACGGTCGACGTCGACGAGGCCGCCGGCTGGAACGGCAGCACCACCTACTCCGTGCCGCGCACGGGCTGGTGGCGGATCTCCGCGAACGTGGCCTGGGTCAACGACTCCCAGGCCGGCCAGCGCGGCGCCCGTGTCCTCGTCAACGGTGCCGGCGTGAACCGCACCACCTGGCTCACCCCGGCCGGCAACGGTGCCATCACCGTCGGCGGTGACGGCCTGATCAAGCTGACCGCCGGCAACACGGTCCAGCTGGCCGCGTACCAGTCCAGCACGACGACGGTGAAGACCCTCGGCGGCTCGGGCTACGCCTGCAACCTCTCCGCCGAGTGGATCAAGTCCTGACCGGCGCGTCACCGCACCTTCCCGATTGGAGAAACCCATGAACCTGCGCAGCAGCTGGGTCGCCGAGACCGGCCAGACCCGCGAGGACACCCGCCTCAACCAGGTCGGGGCGACCACCATGATCAACCCCGTCCAGGTCCGCTCCGGCATCCTGCCGGGCTCCTACGACGGCAAGTACCGGCTGTCCGGCTTCTGGATGACGAACGCCTCCGCCATGGCGGCGATCGTCTCCGAGGGCCGGGCCGTCATCCAGGGCGACATCTCCCAGGGCGCCTACCCGGTGGCCCTGCCGGCCGCCGAGCAGGTCACCTTCGCCGAGGGCAACGCCCAGTACAACCGGATCGACCTGGTCGTCCTGAGGATCTACGACAGCCTCTACGACACCAACCAGCGCAACGAGGCGAAGATCGAGATCATCCAGGGCACCCCGGAACAGGCCCCCAAGCCCCCGGCCGCCCCGCCGCGCAGCCTCCCGCTGTACGAGGTGACGGTCCCGGCCGGCGTCAGCGCGGGCAACGGCGGCATCCCGTGGAACACCGCCCTGAAGGACCTGCGCACCCCCGTCGTCTCCGTCGGCGGCATCCTTCCGGTCGAGGGGCGGGTCCTGCCGGGCGCCCACCCGGGCCAGTACCAGGACACGGCGGACGGCCAGTTCCAGCGCTGGGACGGCGGCCAGTGGGTCGGGTACCCGGCGGCGGTCGGCGGCGTGATCCCGGCCTCCGTCTCGACCCAGCCGAGCTACACCGGCCAGTACCGGGCCGTCCCGGACGGCGCGCTCCAGCGCTGGACCGGCTCGGCGTGGGCGCCGGCGTACCCGGGGCCGTACTTCAACGACTCGATCGACGCGGGCTACACCCTGTCGACCACCTATGTGAACACGCTGATCGAGCGGACGGGCAAGAACCCGTTGACGGTGAGCTTCGTCGCCCCGGAGAGCCGGCAGGCGATCCTCACCTTCGGTTCGCGGATGGAGCTGGCCCTCAACTCCGGCAGCACGGGCATCGCCAGCTCGGCGCTCATGTGCGTGCGCATCACGCAGGGCACCACCGTCCACCGCGAGCTGGACGACGAACTGGCCGTCATGGCCTCGAAGTCGGCCGACCCGACGGACGCCTTCTCCGCCTCGACCACCCAGCGCCTCCACAGCCTGACGCCGGGCCTGACGTACACGGTCACCGCGCACTACCGGACGTCGCACAGCAACGTGCGCGCGTGGTTCGACAACACCTTCATCCAGGTCACCCCCCAGTACTGAGCCGCCCTTCCCCCGGCCGCCCCCCTTCCGAGGAGTACCCATGCCCGTACGCTCCGGCTGGCTGTCGCCCACCGGGCAGACCCGCCAGAACACCCGCGTCACCAACATCGGCGCCACCACCCCCGTCAACCCGCTCGGCACCCGCTCCGGCGTCCTGCCCGGCACGTACGACGGGAAGTCCCGCGTCGGCGGCCTGTGGCTGAACGGCAGCGGCCCGATGACGGCCACCGTCTACCACGGCAAGGCCGTGATCCAGGGCGGCACCACGGACGGCGCCTACCCGGTCGCCCTCGACGAGGACATCACCCTCACCTTCGGCGACGGCGACCCGCTCAACCCGCGCATCGACCTCGTCGTGCTGCGGGTGTACGACAACGACGCCGACGCCCCCGGGAGGCACGAGGCGGCCATCGAGATCATCCGGGGCGTGCCCGCGGCCGTCCCGCAGGCACCGGCCACGCCCCCGCGTTCGCTCCCGCTGTACTCGGTCAGGGTGAAGGCCGGTGCCTCGGCGGGCACCGGCGGCGTCGGCTGGTCCGACGGCATCCTCACCGACCTGCGCACCACCGTCGTGAGCGCCGGCGGCATCCTGCCCGTCCACAACAACGCCGGTGTGCCCGGCGCCTATCCGGGCCAGTACCAGGACAACGACAGCTCCCACTTCCTCCAGCGCTGGGACGGCAGCACCTGGGTGCCGTACCCGAAGGAGATCGGGGGCATCGCCCCCGGCGGCACGCTGGCCAACGGCAGCTACCCCGGACAGTTCCGCGAGAACGGCGGAGTCCTCCAGCGCTGGAACGGCACCGCGTGGGTGAACTACCAGCCGCCGGTCGAGGTGGAGACCACCACCTCCGGCGCCACCGCGCTGACCGGCTGGGGCATGGTCGCCTTCGCCGCCCGCAGGACCAAGGGCGGCCTGTGCACCATGACCGTCACCGTCACCCGCACCGGCGCCACCATCACCGCCAACAGCGCCGGCAACGTCAACGACGAGCCGCTGTGCACCCTCCCCGCCGGGTGGCGCCCCGCCTTCGACATCGAGGCGCCCGCGTGCGACGGCTTCGGCGACGGCGGGGCCGTGGTCTACGCGAGCGGCCAGGTCCGGCTGCGGACCTGGTCCCCCAACGGGACGCTGGAGGCCACCAGGCACGTCCGGATCTCCGCCACCTACGTCCAGTGAGAGGAGCACGATGAGCCTGGAAACGCCCTATCGGGCGATCTTCTGCGATCTGATCACCGATCAGACCATCGACATCCTGCCCCTGCGGGACGTCTCGTTCGACGACTACATCGGCAAGGCCGGCTCCCTGTCCGGCACCATCCCCATCCCGGACAAGGAGATCGCCGACCGTGTGAAGAAGGTCCGGGAAGGCCGCACCGCGGTCTACCTGGAGCGCGGCGGCGACCTGTGGTGGGGCGGGATCATCTGGACCACCACACTCCAGTCGAGCGGGCGGGGGGTGCTGACCCTCTCCCTGCAGGCCGCGACCTTCGACTCGTACGCGGGCAGGCGGCGCATCCGTACGGAGATCAAGTACACCGAGCCGACCGACCAGCTGGAGATCGCCCGCCGGCTGTGGCGCGAGCTCACCGCAGGCGACGGGTGCTTCGACATCGACTTCGGCGAGGAGACGTCCGACTCCCGGCGGACGGTCACCTGGCGCCACGGCGACGAGACCGTGTACCTGGAGGCGCTGGATCAGCTCGCCGCCCTCCAGGACGGTTTCGAGCACCAGATCCTGGTGTACCGGGACCCCGTCTCCGGACGCCGCGTCCGGCAGCTCCGGCTCGGCTCGCCCCAGATCCGTACCGGCGCCACCGACCTGATCTTCGACCGGCCGGGCGCGATCCTGTCGTACTCCTTCCCGTGGGACGCGACCCGGGGCGGCACCACCGCCGTGGCCCGCGGCGCCTCCACCAACAGCAACGCGGCCGCCGAGTCCCGGCCGCTCGTCTCCAGCGAGCAGGTCGCCACCGATCTGCTCGCCGACGGCTGGCCCTTGATCGACCTGTCCTCGGACCACAACGAGGTCACCGACATCCTCACGCTCGACTCGCTGGCCAAGAGGTCGCTCGACGAGGCCCGGGGCGCGGTCGTGATCCCCGCGATCAGCGTCCGCCTCGGCGGGATCGTGCCGCCGGCGCTCCTCGGCCGTGTCGCCCGCATCCGCATCACGGACGAGTGGTACTCCCAGGGCCTCGACGCCCGCTTCCGCATCATCGGCGTCAAGGTCACCCCGCCGGAGCGCGGCCGCCCCGACACCGCCGAGCTCTACCTTGAGGAGGCCTGATGCCCAAGCTGCCCGAGGACATCATCGACCGGCTCAACCAGATGGAGCGCCGGATCAAGGCGCTGTCCACCGCCGTCAACACCCGCCCCGCGGTCAACGAGATCCGCCCCGCCACGCAGTCCGGCAGCGTCACCGTCAACCGGCCGCTGTTCCGGATCTTCGACGGCTACAACCACGAGATCTTCGCGGACGACATCCTGACCGGCGGCCTCGCCCGGCCCTGGCTGCAACTGATGCCGCCGCTGGCGAGCGACGTGGCCAAGTGGCCCTCGACCACGAGCGCCACCTTCACCACCATCGCCCGCTGCTCCAACCCCATCTGGCAGCCCAAGATGCGGATCGCCCTCAACACGGCGGCGTCGTCGGGCGCCACCGGCCAGGTGCGGGTCCTCGTCGACAACGTCCAGTTCGGGCCCACGGTCACCGCCGGCACCACCTTCGACCATCTCGGGCTGCTGCCCGGCGACATGAAGACACGGTTCGGCCAGACCATGAGCATCGAGATCCAGGCGCAGGCGAGCGGCGGCACGGTCTACGCCCAGACCGCGCTCATCCACGGCGCCCAGACCTGACCGGCACCCCGACGAGCACGAGCACCGGCGAGCACGACGAACACGAGGAGCACCCCATGCAGATCGACCCCACTCAGCCCTGGGGCGTGGCCATCGACTACGCGGGCCGCGCGAGCCTCACCGAGAACGGCCACGCCCTCCGCATCCGCGTCCACGACAACACCCTCGGCTACGCCCTGGAGCGCGACCCGGTCACGGGCCAGTACCCGTCGGTGTACGTCACCGCCGACCTCGACGAGAAGGGCGAGGGCGACTCCGTCCTGCGCGGCTCCGGCCTGGTCGTCGTCCACGCGCAGAACGGCGAGCCGGCCGTCCCCGACCCGACCGCCGTCCGACGGGCCGTCGAGGCCGCGCTCGCCGACTTCGAGACCCGCCGCAAGGCCTACGCCGCGCTCTGCGCCACCTGGGCCCCGGCCCCCGCCCCGGCACCGGCGCCCGAGCCCACCGAGTAATCGCGCCCAGCCCCACGCCTCACCCCGTACGCCCGCCCCGCGCCGATCCGGCCGGGGCTTTTCGCTTGCCCGGAGGACACCAGATGGCCACTCCCCTGTCCGCGGACCGGCTCCTCGCCGCGCTCCGCGCCGAAGGCGTCAAGGTCGTCGAGCACGACGGCTGGCGCACCCACCACCGCAACCAGGCCGGCGCCTGGGGCCCCGTGAGCGGTGTGATGATCCACCACACCGTCTCCAGCGGCACCGCCTCGTCCGTCGAGCTCTGCTACCACGGATACGCCGGCCTGCCGGGCCCTCTCTGCCACGGCGTCATCGCCAAGGACGGCACGGTCCACCTGGTCGGCAGCGGCCGCGCCAACCATGCCGGAGGCGGCGACCCGTCCGTCCTCAGGGCCGTGGTCAGCGAGACCTACGGCGACCGGCCGCCCGCCCCCCGCGAGCACCAGGGAAGCGCGGGCGCCGTCGACGGCAACTCCCGCTTCTACGGCTTCGAGTGCGTCAACCTCGGCAACGGCTCCGACCCCTGGCCGGCCGCCCAGCTCGACGCCATCGAGCGGGCCTCCGCGGCGCTGTGCCGGGCGCACGGCTGGGGCGCGAAGTCCGTGATCGGTCACCTGGAGTGGTCCGACTGGAAGAGCGATCCGCGCGGCTTCGGCATGCCCGGTATGCGCGAGCGGATCCAGACGCGGCTCGGCGCCGCCCCTTCGAAGGGCACGACCGCCCCGGCGAAGCCGGCCGCCCCGCGCTACCAGCCGTTCCCCGGCACCTCGTTCTTCAAGGCCGGCCCCAGCTCGCCGATCGTGACCGCGATGGGCCGCCGCCTGATGGCCGAGGGCTGCGGCCGCTACCAGGTCGGGCCCGGCCCCCGCTGGTCGGAGGCCGACCGCCGGTCGTACGCCGCGTGGCAGCGCAAGCTCGGCTTCCGCGGCGCCGAAGCCGACGGCTGGCCGGGCGGCGCCTCCTGGAACGCGCTCAAGGTCCCGTACAGCAAGTAGAGGTCCCGTACCCCCACGTCAAGGAGTTCCCCATGTCCGACGCCGCCAGGCGCACGGCCCGTACCGTCCTGCAGTCCGCCGTCGGGATCGCCGTCGTCCTCCCCGCGATCGTCGATGCCGCCGGCATCCCCGCGACCCTCCCCTGGGTCGCCGCCGCCCTGGCCGTGGCCGGCGGTCTCACCCGTGTCATGGCCGTCCCCGGTGTCCAGAACCTGCTGCCGGCGTGGCTGCGCAGCGGCTCCCCGGGCGGTGCAGATGACCGACTCTGATCAGCACGACCCGGTCACCGTCGCGCTCGAACTGGAACGGCTGCGCGGCACCCTGGAGGCCGGCTTCGCCCGCGTCGACGGCTCGCTCGCGCTGCTCGTGCAGCGCAGCGACCAGACCGACAAGCAGCTCGCCGACATGGAGACCCGCCTCGACGCCCTGGAGCGCGCCCGCTGGCCCCTGGCCAGCATCGCCGCGCTGACGGCGAGCGCGGGTCTGATGATCGCGGTCTGGGAACTGGCGGGCCGCTAGCCGCTCTGTTCCGCACACGCCGAAGGGCGGCCACCCCACGGGGTGACCGCCCTTCGGTTTCGATCTACTTACTGGTTGTACGGACCGTAGTCGTAGTCCTCCAGCGGGACGGCCTGGCCGGAGCCGGTGCCGAACGGCGAGTAGTCGATGTCGTCGTAGCCGACGGCCGAGTACATCGCGGCCTTGGCCTCCTCGGTCGGCTCGACCCGGATGTTGCGGTAGCGGGACAGGCCCGTACCGGCCGGGATGAGCTTACCGATGATGACGTTCTCCTTGAGGCCGATCAGGGAGTCCGACTTGGCGTTGATCGCCGCGTCGGTCAGAACCCGGGTCGTCTCCTGGAAGGACGCCGCCGACAGCCACGACTCGGTGGCGAGCGAGGCCTTGGTGATACCCATCAGCTGCGGACGGCCGGAGGCGGGGTGACCGCCCTCGGTGACCACACGACGGTTCTCGGTCTCGAACTTCGACCGCTCCACGAGCTCGCCCGGCAGCAGCTCCGCGTCGCCGGACTCGATGATCGTCACGCGGCGCAGCATCTGCCGGATGATGATCTCGATGTGCTTGTCGTGGATCGACACGCCCTGCGAGTTGTAGACCTTCTGGACCTCGCCGACCAGGTGGACCTGGACCGCGCGCTGACCGAGGATCCGCAGCACGTCGTGCGGGTTGGTGGCACCCACGGTGAGCTTCTGGCCCACCTCGACGTGGTCGCCCTCGCCCACCAGCAGACGGGCACGCTTCGAGATCGGGTACGCCGTCTCGTCGCTGCCGTCGTCCGGGGTGACGACGATCTTCTTGGTCTTCTCGGTCTCCTCGATACGGACGCGGCCGGCCGCCTCCGAGATCGGGGCGACACCCTTGGGCTGCCGCGCCTCGAAGAGCTCGACGACACGGGGCAGACCCTGGGTGATGTCGTCACCGGCCACACCACCGGTGTGGAAGGTACGCATCGTCAGCTGGGTACCGGGCTCACCGATGGACTGGGCGGCGATGATGCCGACGGCCTCACCGATGTCGACCAGCTTGCCGGTGGCCAGCGAACGGCCGTAGCAGAAGGCGCAGGTGCCGACCGCGGACTCACAGGTCAGGACCGAGCGGGTCTTGACCTCCTCGACACCCGCGTTGACCAGGGCGTCGATGAGCACGTCACCCAGGTCGACGTTGGCCGGCGCGATGACCTTGCCGTCCACGACGACGTCCTCGGCGAGCATCCGCGCGTACACGGAGGTCTCGACGTCGTCCGTCTTCCGCAGGACGCCGTCGGCGCCCTTCTCGGCGATCCGCAGCTTCAGACCGCGCTCGGTGCCGCAGTCCTCCTCGCGGATGATCACGTCCTGCGAGACGTCCACCAGACGACGGGTCAGGTAACCCGAGTCGGCGGTACGCAGGGCGGTGTCGGCCAGACCCTTACGGGCACCGTGCGTCGAGATGAAGTACTCGAGGACGGAGAGACCCTCACGGAAGGACGCCTTGATGGGACGCGGAATCGTCTCGTTCTTGGCGTTCGACACCAGACCACGCATACCGGCGATCTGCCGCATCTGCATCATGTTTCCTCGGGCACCCGAGTCAACCATCATGAAGATGGGGTTCGTCTTGGGGAAGTTCGCGTTCATGGCCTCGGCGACCTCGTTGGTCGCCTTGGTCCAGATCGCGATGAGCTCCTGAGTGCGCTCTTCCTTGGTGATGAGACCGCGCTCGTACTGCTTCTGGACCTTCTCGTCCTGCGCCTCGTAGCCCTTGACGATCTCCTTCTTCGCCTCGGGAACGACGACGTCGGAGATGGCCACGGTGACACCGGAGCGGGTCGCCCAGTAGAAGCCGGCCGCCTTCAGGTTGTCGAGCGTCGCCGCCACGATGACCTTGGGGTAGCGCTCGGCGAGGTCGTTGACGATCTCGGAGAGCTGCTTCTTGCCGACGGAGTAGTCGACGAAGGGGTAGTCCTCGGGCAGCAGCTCGTTGAAGAGCGCGCGGCCCAGCGAGGTCCGCAGCCGGAACGAGTCACCCTGCTGCCACTGCGGCTCGCCCTCCTCGGCGACCGGGGGAACCCAGCCGCGCGGGGGAACGGTGCCGATCGGGAAGCGGATGTCGATCTGCGACTGCAGCGCCAGCTCGCCGGCGTCGAACGCCATGATCGCCTCGGCCGTGGAGCCGAATGCGCGGCCCTCGCCCTTGGTGTCACGCAGCTCACCGTCGGTGGTCAGGAAGAACAGACCGAGGACCATGTCCTGGGTCGGCATCGTGACCGGACGGCCGTCGGCCGGCTTGAGGATGTTGTTCGAGGACAGCATCAGGATGCGGGCCTCGGCCTGCGCCTCCGCGGAGAGCGGCAGGTGCACGGCCATCTGGTCACCGTCGAAGTCCGCGTTGAACGCGGTGCAGACGAGCGGGTGGATCTGGATGGCCTTGCCCTCGACCAGCTGCGGCTCGAAGGCCTGGATGCCGAGGCGGTGCAGCGTGGGCGCACGGTTGAGGAGAACCGGGTGCTCGGCAATGACCTCTTCGAGGACGTCGTACACGACCGTGCGGCCGCGCTCGACCATCCGCTTGGCGCTCTTGATGTTCTGCGCGTGGTTCAGGTCGACCAGGCGCTTCATCACGAACGGCTTGAAGAGCTCAAGGGCCATGGCCTTGGGCAGACCGCACTGGTGCAGCTTGAGCTGCGGACCGACGACGATGACGGAACGCGCGGAGTAGTCCACACGCTTACCGAGCAGGTTCTGACGGAATCGACCCTGCTTGCCCTTCAGCATGTCGCTGAGGGACTTCAGCGGACGGTTGCCGGGGCCCGTGACCGGGCGACCGCGACGGCCGTTGTCGAAGAGGGCGTCGACCGCCTCCTGGAGCATCCGCTTCTCGTTGTTCACGATGATCTCGGGGGCACCGAGGTCGAGCAGACGCTTCAGACGGTTGTTGCGGTTGATCACACGGCGGTACAGGTCGTTCAGGTCGGAGGTCGCGAAGCGGCCACCGTCCAGCTGCACCATCGGACGCAGGTCCGGCGGGATCACCGGCACGCAGTCGAGAACCATGCCCTTGGGGCTGTTCGCGGTCTGCAGGAACGCGGAGACGACCTTGAGGCGCTTGAGCGCACGGGTCTTCTTCTGGCCCTTGCCGGTACGGATGATCTCGCGGAGGCGCTCGGCCTCCTCCTCCAGGTCGAAGGACTCCAGGCGCTTCTGCAGCGCCGCGGCACCCATCGAACCGTCGAAGTACGTGCCGAAGCGGTCACGCAGCTCGCGGTAGAGGAGCTCGTCGCCCTCCAGGTCCTGGACCTTGAGGTTCTTGAAGCGGGTCCAGACCTCGTCGAGACGGTCGATCTCGCGCTGCGCGCGGTCGCGCAGCTGCTTCATCTCACGCTCGGCGCCCTCGCGCACCTTGCGGCGCACATCGGCCTTGGCACCCTCGGCCTCGAGCTCGGCCAGGTCGGTCTCGAGCTTCTTGGCGCGGGCCTCCAGGTCGGAGTCGCGACGGTTCTCGATCTGCTGACGCTCGACGGAGACGTGAGCCTCCAGCGACGGGAGGTCGCGGGTGCGACGCTCGTCGTCGACGAACGTGATCATGTACGCGGCGAAGTAGATGACCTTCTCGAGGTCCTTCGGCGCCAGGTCGAGCAGGTAGCCAAGGCGCGACGGGACGCCCTTGAAGTACCAGATGTGGGTGACGGGGGCGGCGAGCTCGATGTGGCCCATCCGCTCACGGCGCACCTTGGCACGGGTGACCTCGACGCCACACCGCTCACAGATGATGCCCTTGAAGCGGACACGCTTGTACTTGCCGCAGTAGCACTCCCAGTCCCGGGTCGGACCGAAGATCTTCTCGCAGAAGAGTCCGTCCTTCTCGGGCTTGAGCGTGCGGTAGTTGATGGTCTCGGGCTTCTTGACCTCGCCGTGGCTCCACTGACGGATGTCGTCAGCGGTGGCCAGACCGATCCGGAGCTCATCGAAGAAGTTGACGTCGAGCACTATGCGTCAATCCCTCTCAGGGTTGTAAGTCTTAGGGGTCTGATACGGGGGTCCTGGGGCCGGCCGGGGAACCATCGCTGGTACCCCGGCCGGACTCCCGTCAGACCTCTTCGACGCTGCTCGGCTCGCGCCGGGACAGGTCGATACCGAGCTCCTCCGCTGCGCGGAAGACGTCCTCGTCGGTGTCGCGCATCTCGATGGACATGCCGTCCGAGGACAGCACCTCCACGTTGAGGCACAGGGACTGCATCTCCTTGATGAGCACCTTGAAGGACTCGGGGATGCCGGGCTCAGGGATGTTCTCGCCCTTGACGATGGCCTCGTAGACCTTCACGCGGCCGGTCACGTCGTCGGACTTGATCGTCAGCAGCTCCTGGAGGGCGTACGCGGCGCCATAAGCCTCCAGCGCCCACACCTCCATCTCACCGAAGCGCTGGCCACCGAACTGGGCCTTACCACCCAGCGGCTGCTGGGTGATCATCGAGTACGGACCGGTCGACCGGGCGTGCAGCTTGTCGTCGACCAGGTGGTGGAGCTTGAGGATGTACATGTACCCGACCGAGATCGGGTCCGGGAACGGCTCGCCGGAGCGGCCGTCGAACAGACGCGCCTTGCCGGAGGGGAGCACCATGCGCTCGCCGTCGCGGTTCGGGATGGTGTGCTGGAGCAGGCCGGCCAGCTCGTCCTCACGCGCGCCGTCGAAGACGGGGGTGGCGACGTTGGTACCGGGCTCCACCTTGTCGGCGCCGATCGCCTGGAGGCGCTGCGCCCACTCGTCCGCGAGGCCGGAGACGTCCCAGCCGCGGCTGGCGAGCCAGCCGAGGTGGATCTCCAGGACCTGTCCCGGGTTCATTCGGGACGGGACACCCAGCGGGTTGAGGATGATGTCGACCGGGGTGCCGTCCTCCAGGAACGGCATGTCCTCGATCGGCAGGATCTTGGAGATGACGCCCTTGTTGCCGTGACGGCCGGCGAGCTTGTCACCATCGGTGATCTTGCGCTTCTGGGCGACGTAGACGCGGACCAGCTGGTTCACGCCCGGGGGAAGCTCGTCGCCCTCCTCGCGGTCGAAGACGCGGACGCCGATGACCTTGCCGGTCTCGCCGTGCGGCACCTTCAGCGAGGTGTCACGGACCTCACGGGCCTTCTCGCCGAAGATCGCGCGGAGCAGGCGCTCCTCGGGGGTCAGCTCGGTCTCACCCTTGGGCGTGACCTTGCCGACGAGGATGTCGCCGGCGACGACCTCGGCACCGATACGGATGATGCCGCGCTCGTCGAGGTCGGCGAGGACCTCCTCGGAGACGTTCGGGATGTCCCGGGTGATCTCCTCCGGGCCGAGCTTGGTGTCACGGGCGTCGACCTCGTGCTCCTCGATGTGGATCGAGGAGAGGACGTCGTCCTGCACGAGGCGCTGCGACAGGATGATCGCGTCCTCGTAGTTGTGACCCTCCCACGGCATGAACGCCACGAGCAGGTTCTTGCCGAGCGCCATCTCACCGTTCTCGGTGGCCGGACCGTCGGCGAGGACCTGGCCCTCGACGACCCGGGAGCCCTCGTCCACGACAACCTTCTGGTTGACCGAGGTGCCCTGGTTCGAGCGGGAGAACTTGTGCAGGCGGTACGTGGTGTACGTGCCGTCGTCGTTGGCGGTGGTGATGTAGTCCGCGGAGACCTCCTGGACCACACCGTCCTTCTCGGCCTTCAGCACGTCGCCGGCGTCGGTGGCACAGCGGTACTCCATGCCGGTACCGACGAGCGGGGCCTCGGACTTAATCAGCGGCACCGCCTGACGCATCATGTTCGCGCCCATGAGGGCACGGTTGGCGTCGTCGTGCTCGAGGAACGGGATCATGGCGGTCGCGACCGACACCATCTGGCGCGGCGAGACGTCCATGTAGTCGACGTCGGTCGGCGGGACGTAGTCGACCTCGCCACCACGGCGGCGGACCAGAACGCGGGGCTCGGTGAACTGGAGCTCGTCGTTCAGGGTCGCGTTCGCCTGGGCGATGACGAAGCGGTCCTCCTCGTCGGCGGTCAGGTAGTCGACCTCGTCGGTGACCTGGCCCTCGGTGACCTTGCGGTACGGCGTCTCGACGAAGCCGAACGCGTTGACGCGGCCGTACGAGGCGAGCGAACCGATCAGACCGATGTTCGGGCCTTCGGGGGTCTCGATCGGGCACATGCGTCCGTAGTGGGACGGGTGCACGTCTCGAACCTCGAAGCCGGCCCGCTCACGGGACAGACCACCCGGGCCGAGCGCGGACAGACGACGCTTGTGCGTCAGCCCGGACAGCGGGTTGTTCTGGTCCATGAACTGCGACAGCTGGCTGGTGCCGAAGAACTCCTTGATGGAGGCGACGACCGGCCGGATGTTGATCAGGGTCTGCGGCGTGATCGCCTCGACGTCCTGGGTGGTCATGCGCTCACGCACGACGCGCTCCATACGAGCCAGACCCGTACGGACCTGGTTCTGGATGAGCTCGCCGACGTTGCGCAGACGACGGTTGCCGAAGTGGTCGATGTCGTCGGTCTCGACGACGATCTCCGAGCCGTTCTCGCCGACCGTCTCGGTCTCGCCCGCGTGGAGCTTCACGAGGTACTTGATGGTCGCGATGATGTCGTCGGTGGTGAGGACACCCGCGTCCAGCGGCTCATCGGCGCCGAGCTTCTTGTTCACCTTGTAGCGGCCGACCTTCGCGAGGTCGTAGCGCTTGGGGTTGAAGTAGAGGTTCTCGAGCAGCGTCTGAGCGGCCTCACGCGTCGGCGGCTCGCCCGGACGCAGCTTGCGGTAGATGTCGAGCAGCGCGTCGTCCTGGCCCTGGGTGTGGTCCTTCTCCAGGGTGGCGCGCATGGACTCGTACTCGCCGAACTCCTGCAGGATCTGCTCGGTGGTCCAGCCGAGCGCCTTGAGGAGGACGGTCACGGACTGCTTGCGCTTGCGGTCGATGCGGACACCGACCATGTCGCGCTTGTCGATCTCCATCTCCAGCCAGGCACCCCGGGACGGGATGATCTTGGCGGAGAAGATGTCCTTGTCGGACGTCTTGTCGATGGAGGAGTCGAAGTAGACGCCGGGCGAACGGACGAGCTGCGACACGACGACACGCTCGGTGCCGTTGATGACGAAGGTGCCCTTGTTCGTCATGAGCGGGAAGTCGCCCATGAAGACCGTCTGGGACTTGATCTCCCCGGTCTCGTTGTTGGTGAACTCGGCGGTGACGAAGAGCGGGGCGCCGTACGTGAAGTCACGGTCCTTGCACTCGTCGATCGAGTTCTTCGGCGGCTCGAAACGGTGGTCGCGGAAGGTCAGCGACATCGACCCGGAGAAGTCCTCGATCGGGGAGATCTCCTCGAAGATCTCCTCCAGACCCGACTTCCTGGGGACGTCCTGTCCCGACTCGAGAGCTGCCTCGACGCGAGCCTTCCAGGCGGCGTTGCCGAGCAGCCAGTCAAAGCTCTCGGTCTGCAGCGCGAGGAGGTTCGGAACCTCGAGGGGCTCCTTGATCTTTGCAAAGGAGATGCGCAGCGGGGCGGTGCTGGCGCCGTTGTTCGTATTGGTCGAGGCGTTGCGCGAGGCGGCCAAGAGGGGGTCCTTCCGAGGGCTCGGACTCACTACGCGCGTACCGGTCCCAAGCGGTGCACAGAGACGGACGTTCCAGACATCGGCCGAAAGGCCAGGTCAGGGCGGTCGTGTCCACGATGCTATTGCGAGGGGATGCCCCTGGTGACGGGCAGGGGGCAGCTAACAGGCAGCGCAAAGGGTCAGTGTAGCCACTCGGCTCACTGATGTCCAGGGCGTGCTTTTCTCGACCCTCGTTGTTCTCAACTCCGCGGTACCACGCGCCATGCGGCGCACCTCGATACTGCCCGTTCCGCCGTCGATCCATGCCTCGGATACGGATCGTTGTGACGACGCGTCCTGAGAATTGCGCGCTGCGTGCGGTTCGTCAAGGCCCCCCGGTCAGCGGGGCGCACGGCGAAGATCACCATACTCCGCCACGGACGGGCTCCACGACCCCCGACGCGCCCGGTCAGGGGAACGCCGAAGGGCGACCACCCGGATGGGTGATCGCCCTTCAGAAGGCGCCTGAGCGGCGCCTGAGCGAGTCGGAGGACTCGCGAGGTGTTACTTGACCGTGACGGAGGCGCCGGCGGCCTTGAGGGACTCGGCAGCCTTCTCCGCGGCCTCCTTGGCGACCTTCTCGAGGACCGGCTTCGGGGTGCCGTCGACGAGGTCCTTGGCCTCCTTCAGGCCCAGGGAGGTCAGCTCACGCACGACCTTGATGACCTGGATCTTCTTCTCGCCCGCACCCTCGAGGATGACGTCGAACTCGTCCTGCTCGGCCTCGGCCTCGGCCGGGGCGCCCGCAGCGGCGGGGCCGGCGACGGCGACGGCCGCGGCGGCGGTGACGTCGAACTTCTCCTCGAAGGCCTTCACGAACTCGGAGAGCTCGATGAGGGTCATCTCCTCGAACTGCGCGAGCAGGTCGTCCTGGGACAGCTTCGCCATGATGGCGTCCTTCCACTAATTCGGCAGGTGCCGGATGTACATGTAGGCGGGCGTACGTTCGGCCCGCTGCGACCGTCGCTCTACTGAGCGGCGATCATTGCGCGAGCCGAGTTACTCGGCACCGCCCTGCTCGGCGAGCTTGACCCGAAGCGCCTCCGCGGTGCGGACGAACTTCGACGGCAGCGCCTGGAGGAGCGAGGCAGTCTGCGACTGCTTGCCCTTGAACGCGCCGGCCAGCTTGCTGAGCAGAACCTCGCGGGACTCGAGGTCCGCAAGCTTCTTGAACTCGTCGGCGGACAGCGCCTTGCCGTCAAGGACACCGCCCTTGATGACGAGGTTCGGGTTGTCCTTGGCGAAGTCACGCAGAGCCTTCGCCGACTCCACCGGGTCACCGGTGACGAAGGCGGCCGCGGTCGAACCAGCAAGCTGGTCGTCCAGCGCGGCGATCCCGGCCTGGTTGGCCGCAATCTTGGTCAGCGTGTTCTTCACCACGGCGTACTGGGCGTTCTCACCGAGCGAACGACGCAGCGTCTTGAGCTGCGCCACGGTGAGCCCCGTGTACGAGGTCAGCACGACGGCGTTCGAGCTGCGGAACTTGTCCTCCAGCTCGGCTACCGCGGCAGCCTTGTCGGGCCTTGCCATAGAGCGTCGGCCTCCTTCCGGGTGATGAGGACCGCTCAGAAGGGGCTGACAAAACAAAACGCCCCGGCGCAGGCGCACGGGGCTCAGCTCGACCGGGTCAAAAGATCCGGGAACTCTTCCACGATCACCTGCGCGGGCCGTTCGCATCCCAGCGAACCTTCGGCCGCCGCATCCTCTTACGAGCACACGGCAACGACCAGCGGTCTTTGGCTTCTGTGGAAGAGTACGCGACGCCTACGGCAAGGAGCAAATCCGCCCGTACGGCTCAGTCGCCTCAGGCCTGACCGGTGTCCCCGCCGAGGTCCTTGAGCATCGCGGCGAGGTCGAAGGTGTCCTTGGCCGGCGGGGCCTGGACGGCGGCCTCGGCGCTGTAGTCGGTGTAGTCGGCCGCCATCTCGACCGTACCCACGCCCATGGTCATCTCGACGACCATGCGCGAGGGGTAGCCGTTGGCGTCGACCCAGACCTCGGTGTCGTAGCCCTTCATGCCGGCCTTCTCGACCTTGGCGAGGAGCTCCTTCCGCTCCTGCTCCGAGAGGGCCGCGGACTTCGCCTTGTTGGCGTCCAGCATCTGCTCGACGCTGAGCGTGCCCTTGTAGTGCTGGGTCTCGACGCCGTTGACCTTCACGGCGCCGACGTGCTTGAGGTTCGGGGACTCCAGGAGCAGCGCCAGCTGCTGGGCCGGGTCCTGGTTCATCTGCTCGAAGCTGGTGCCCATCGACTTCCGCAGCTCGTCGCCCCCGGCCTTCGCCGCTGCCCCCATGTCGAGCTTCATCCAGCGCTTGCCGTCCATCTCGGCGGCCCGCTCGGCGCCCATGTCCATGTACACGGCGTCGCCGGCCATGATCATGCGCGTCTGCTCGGGGGCGTCCGGGCGGCCGAGGCCGAGCATGGAGCCCTTCATGGTGATGTCCATGGCGACGGGGTCCCACCCCTGGACGCCGGTCAGCTCCATGGTGCCGCCGCCCCCGAGGGCGGCCGGCATCAACACACTCATCTTGATCTTCGCGGACTTGGCGGCCGAGGTCTTCTCGTACGCGGCCCGGATGACCTTCGTGACCGTCTCGTGCGTCTGGAGCGGCGACGTCGCGGGCGCGTCGGCGCCCTTCTTCCCGCCGCCCCCGCCCGCGTCGCCTTCACAGCCGGTGACACCGGCCACGACGGCCACGGCGACCAGCGAGACGCCGGCACGCTTCCACGCGGTCCTGCTCATGAATCCCCACCCCTTGATCTTCAGTTCAGCCGGTCACCCGAACGGTAGTCCACGGCGCTGACAGACCCGTACGGAAAAAAACCGGCCCCCTCAGCCCTCCGAAGAGGGTTGAGGGGGCCGGTATGACCACTCAGCGAGCCGTGGGGGCTCAGACCGCGGCCGGGTCCTCCTCGACGAGGAGGTTGCGGGTGCGGTTGGAGTCCAGCGGGATGCCGGGGCCCATCGTCGTCGTCAGGGTCGCCTTCTTGATGTAGCGGCCCTTGGCGGCGGACGGCTTCAGACGGAGGATCTCCTCCAGAGCCGCGGCGTAGTTCTCGACCAGCTTCGTCTCGTCGAAGGAGACCTTGCCGATGATGAAGTGCAGGTTCGAGTGCTTGTCGACGCGGAACTCGATCTTGCCGCCCTTGATCTCGTTGACAGCCTTGGCGACATCGGGGGTGACGGTGCCGGTCTTCGGGTTCGGCATGAGACCACGCGGGCCGAGGACACGGCCCAGGCGGCCGACCTTGCCCATGAGGTCCGGGGTGGCCACAACGGCGTCGAACTCGTTCAGGCGGTTGCCCTTGGAGATCTCGTCGATGAGCTCGTCGGAGCCGACGATGTCGGCGCCCGCGGCGATCGCGGCCTCGGCACGGTCACCGGTCGCGAAGACCAGGACCCGGGCGGTCTTACCGGTGCCGTGCGGAAGGTTCACGGTGCCACGGACCATCTGGTCGGCCTTGCGCGGGTCGACACCCAGGCGGAAGGCGACCTCGACGGTTCCGTCGAACTTGGTGGAGGCGGTGTCCTTGGCGATACGGACGGCCTCGAGGGGGGCGTAGTTCCGCTCCCGGTCGATCTTGGCGTCCGCGGCGCGGAGTGCCTTGCTGCGCTTCACTGCTTCTCCTGCTTGGTTCAGGTGTGGAGTCGTGGTGCGGACCAGCGCTGGTCCTACCACAGAGGTCACAAGGGGGCTGATCAGCCCTCGACCGTGATGCCCATGGAGCGGGCGGTGCCGGCGATGATCTTCGACGCGGCGTCCAGGTCGTTGGCGTTCAGGTCGGGCAGCTTGACCGTGGCGATCTCGCGGACCTGGGCGGCCGTGAGCTTGGCGACCTTGGTCTTGTGCGGCTCGCCGGAGCCCTTGTCCACACCTGCGGCCTTGAGGATCAGCTTGGCGGCCGGCGGAGTCTTGGTGATGAAGGTGAAGGAGCGGTCTTCGTAGACCGTGATCTCCACCGGCACGACCATGCCACGCTGCGACTCGGTCGCGGCGTTGTAGGCCTTGCAGAACTCCATGATGTTGACGCCGTGCTGACCGAGCGCGGGGCCGACCGGCGGGGCCGGGTTGGCCGCACCGGCGTTGATCTGGAGCTTGATAAGCCCCGTGACCTTCTTCTTCTTGGGAGGCATTGCTCTCTCCGGGTCCTAGTGAGAGTGTTCAGCCCGCCATCCGGTCATCCGGATGGAGGCATACCGCACCACGATAACGGGTATAGACGTGCGGCTAAAAACCGAGCAGGTCAGAGCGGCTGTGAGAGCCACTCTGACCTGGTCGGAAACCTGTGAGGGTCGAGGGTCAGTTCTTCTGGATCTGGTCGAAGCTGAGCTCGACCGGGGTCTCGCGACCGAAGATCTCGACGAGGCCCTTGACCTTCTTGGAGTCGGCGTTGATCTCGTTGATCGTGGCCTGGAGGGTGGCGAAGGGGCCGTCGGTGACGGTGACCGAGTCGCCGACCTCGAAGTCCAGGACCTGGACCTCCACCTTGCGGGCCGGAGCCGGCTTGCCCTCGGCCTCGGCGGCCTCGCGGGCGGCCTTCTCCTCGGCCTCCGGGGCGAGCATCTTGACGATCTCGTCCAGGGTCAGCGGGTACGGGTCGTAGGCGTTGCCCACGAAGCCGGTGACGCCGGGGGTGTTGCGGACGACGCCCCAGGACTCGTTCGTCAGATCCATGCGGACGAGAACGTAACCGGGCAGCTTGTTCTGCCGGACGTTCTTGCGCTCGCCGTTCTTGATCTGGACGATCTCTTCCTCGGGCACCTCGGCCTGGTAGATGAACTCCTCGACGTTCAGCGAGACGGCACGCTGCTCGAGGTTGGCCTTCACGCGCTTCTCGTAGCCCGCGTAGGTGTGGATCACGTACCACTCGCCGGGCAGGCCGCGGAGCTCGTCACGCAGGGCCTGGACCGGGTCGACCGCATCGGCGGGCTCCTCGTCGGCGTCCTCGGCGTCCTCGGCGGCCTCGACCTCTTCGGCCTGGGCCTCGGTGTCCTCGTCGGAGTCGCCCTCGGCGTCGGAGACCTCGGCCTCGACGGCCTCTTCGGAGTCGTCCTCGTCGGACTCGTCGTCGATGGTCAGGGCGGTCTCTTCGGCCGCCTCGCCCGCAGCGGCGTCAGCAGCCTCAGCCTGGTCCTCGTCGGCCGCCTCGACGATGTCGAGCTCGTCCTCAACGGACTCGACAGAATCGACGGCGTCGTTCAGGTTCGGGTCAGACACGGTGGCTGCTTCTTCCTGGATACAGATGGGGTGGAACAAGAAGTCAGCCGAAGACGTACTTGACTGCTTCCTGGAAGCCATAGTCAATCACGGTCACCAGACCGATCATGATGACAACGAAGACAATCACTACCGTGGTGTACGTCGTCAGCTGGCTACGAGTGGGCCAGACGACCTTGCGGAGCTCGGCGACGATCTGGCGGTAGAAGAGCGCGAGGCGGCCCAGAGGGCCCTTCTTCCCGCGCTTGCCGCCCTTACGGGCCTTCTTCTTCGACTCCAGCGCCTCGTCCTCGGCATCAGGCATGTCGATGGAGCCCACGGCGTCCGTCACGCTTCTCACCTGATCCCGGGTCATGGCAGAGCCGTGCCGGGTGGATCCGCACGGCGGTGCATTGAAGTACGTACATGCGCACACATCCTGGCGGTGTGTGTAGCAGGGCCGGAGGGACTTGAACCCCCAACCGCTGGTTTTGGAGACCAGTGCTCTACCAATTGAGCTACGACCCTTTGTGGCTCCCCCAACCTACCGCATCCTGAGATGTGGTCGGTGAGGGCCAACGAGCAGTGAGTGTACGTGTTCAAGAGCGCTGCGTCGAACAGAAAGCACGTCGGAGGCCCGCAGGCGCTCCGAGAGGTCCCTCGCCGGGGATTTCCGGAGGCCCCCGCAGGCCCCCGTACGACCGGGAACGACCGTTCCTGTCCGCTCCTCGAAACCTGTGTGCCGGGTCGCGAGACGGTCTGGGACGATGGGCCGCATGAGCGCTGCTACCCCTCCGACCGAGCGCCGGGTCTCCGCCCGCATCGGTGCGATCTCCGAGTCCGCGACCCTCGCCGTCGACGCCAAGGCCAAGGCCCTCAAGGCCGCCGGGCGGCCGGTGATCGGTTTCGGCGCGGGTGAGCCCGACTTCCCGACGCCCGACTACATCGTCGACGCCGCCGTCGAGGCGTGCAAGAACCCGAAGTACCACCGCTACACCCCGGCCGGCGGTCTGCCCGAGCTGAAGGCCGCGATCGCAGCCAAGACGCTGCGCGACTCCGGCTACGAGGTCGACGTCTCCCAGATCCTGGTCACCAACGGCGGCAAGCAGGCGATCTACGAAGCCTTCGCCGCGATCCTCGACCCGGGTGACGAGGTCATCGTCCCGGCCCCGTACTGGACGACGTACCCCGAGTCCATCCGTCTCGCGGGCGGTGTCCCGGTCGAGGTCGTCGCCGACGAGACGACCGGCTACCGCGTCTCGGTCGAGCAGCTGGAGGCGGCCCGCACGGAGCGGACCAAGGTCGTCCTCTTCGTCTCCCCGTCGAACCCGACCGGCGCCGTCTACAGCGAGGCCGAGACCGAGGCCATCGGGCGCTGGGCCGTCGAGCACGGTCTGTGGGTGCTGACCGACGAGATCTACGAGCACCTGGTGTACGGCAACGCCTCCGCGGTCTCCCTGCCGGCTGTCATGCCGGAGCTGCGCGACAAGTGCGTCGTGGTCAACGGCGTCGCCAAGACGTACGCGATGACCGGCTGGCGCGTGGGGTGGATCATCGGCCCGAAGGACGTCGTGAAGGCCGCGACGAACCTGCAGTCGCACGCCACGTCGAACGTGAGCAACGTGGCGCAGGCCGCCGCGCTGGCCGCCGTCTCGGGGAACCTGGACGCGGTCGCGGAGATGGGGCGCGCCTTCGACCGGCGCCGCCAGACGATCGTGCGGATGCTCAACGAGATCGAGGGCGTCCTGTGCCCCACCCCGGAGGGCGCGTTCTACGTGTACCCGTCGGTGAAGGGGCTGCTCGGCAAGGAGATCCGCGGCAGGCGGCCGCGGACGTCGGTCGAGCTGGCGGCGCTGATCCTGGACGAGGCCGAGGTCGCGGTCGTCCCGGGCGAGGCCTTCGGCACGCCGGGCTACCTGCGTCTCTCGTACGCGCTGGGTGACGAGGACCTGGTGGAGGGCGTCTCCCGGATGCAGAAGCTGCTCGCGGAAGCGCGTCCCTAGTCTTCGCACTTCGGGCTTCAGTCCCAGGAACGGGCCCCCGGCGTCGCGCCGGGGGCCCGTTCTCGCGTTCTAGCAAGGTCCCGATCGGGGAAAGGGGCTGTCCTCGTCCATTCGGGTGCGGCAAGATCCTTCAATGGAGCACGTTTCCGAGCACGATTCCGAGCCTGCCGTCCGCGACATCAGCCTGCTGCCGAAGGCGCACCTGCATCTGCACTTCACCGGTTCGATGCGTCCCTCGACGCTGCTCGAACTGGCCGACAAGTACGGCGTCCATCTGCCGGAGGCGCTGAGCAGCGGCACTCCGCCCCAGTTGCGGGCGACGGACGAGCGCGGCTGGTTCCGCTTCCAGCGCCTGTACGACATCGCGCGGTCCTGTCTGCGGGAGCCGGAGGACATCCGGCGGCTGGTCCGCGAGGCGGCCGAGGAGGACGTGCGGGACGGCTCCGGGTGGCTGGAGATCCAGGTCGACCCGACCTCGTATGCCCCGCTGCTCGGCGGTCTGATCCCGGCGATGGAGATCATCCTGGACGCCGTGGACACGGCCGCGCGCGAGACGGGGCTCGGGATGCGGGTCCTGGTCGCGGCGAACCGGATGAAGCATCCCCTGGAGGCCCGCACGCTGGCGCGGCTCGCCGTGCGGTACGCGGACCGGGGTGTGGTCGGCTTCGGTCTCTCCAACGACGAGCGCCGGGGCATGGCCCGCGACTTCGACCGGGCCTTCGCGATCGCCCGCGACGGCGGGCTGCTGGCGGCCCCGCACGGCGGCGAGCTGGCGGGCCCCGCGTCGGTACGCGACTGCCTGGACGACCTCCGGGCGACCCGGGTGGGTCACGGGGTGCGGGCGGCGGAGGACGCCCGGGTGCTGCGCAAACTGGCCGAGAGGGGTGTGACCTGCGAGGTCTGCCCGGCCTCCAATGTGGCCCTCGGGGTGTACGAGAAGCCGGAGGACGTTCCGCTGCGGGCGCTCTTCGAGGCGGGCGTGCCGATGGCCCTGGGCGCGGACGACCCGCTGCTCTTCGGTTCCCGCCTGGCGGCCCAGTACGAGATCGCCCGTAGGTACCACGCCTTCACGGACGCGGAACTGGCCGAGCTGGCCCGCCAGTCGGTACGGGGTTCGGCGGCGCCGGAGGACGTCCGGCGGAAGCTGCTGTCGGGCATCGACGACTGGCTGGCGAACCCGGCGGGCTGAGCCGGCGCGGGTGCCCGGGATTCAGAGGCTGACGCCGACCGTCACGGGCTCGTTGACGAGGGTGATCCCGAAGGCGTCCCGCACCCCGGCGACGACCTCGCGGGCCAGCGCGAGCAGGTCCTCGGTGGTGGCCTCGCCCCGGTTGGTGAGGGCGAGGGTGTGCTTCGTGGAGATCCGGGCCGGGCCGGAGCCGTACCCCTTGCCGAAGCCGGCCTTGTCGATCAGCCAGGCGGCCGAGGTCTTGGTGAAACCGTCGCCGACGGGGAAGGCGGGGGCCTGCGCGTCGGGACCGAGCCGCTCGGCCACGCGCGCGTGGAAGGCGGAGAACTCCTCGTTGGTGAGGATCGGGTTGGTGAAGAACGACCCGGCCGACCAGGTGTCGTGGTCCTCCGGGTCGAGCACCATGCCCTTGCCCGCGCGCAGCTTCAGGACGGTCTCGCGGAGGGTGGCCAGCGGGACCCGGTCACCGACCTCCACCCCGAGGGCCCGGGCGGTCTCCGCGTACGCGATGGGCGTGCTCAGCCCCCCGGCGTCCTCCAGCCGGAAGCGGACGCGCAGCACGACGTAGGAGTCCGGCAGCCTCTTGAAGAGACTGTGCCGGTACGAGAAGTCGCACTGCTCGTTCGTCAGCGTGACCACCCGGTGGTCGACCGTGTCGTACGCGACCACCTCGGTGATCGTGGACGAGACGTCCTGGCCGTACGCGCCCACGTTCTGGATCGGCGTCGCGCCCGCGCACCCGGGGATCCCCGCCAGGCACTCGATGCCCGCGAGACCCGCCTCGACGGTGCGCTCCACGGCGTCGGTCCAGACCTCGCCGGCCGCCAGCTCCAGCTCGGTGCCGTCGAGCTCGAAGCCCTTGGTGGCGATGCGCAGGGCGGTGCCCGGGAAGCCCTTGTCGCTGATGACCAGGTTGCTGCCCCCGCCGATGATCAGCAGCGGGGTGGCCGTCACATCGGCGTCGCGGATCGCCTGGATCACCTCGGCGTCGGTCGTCGCGGTGACCAGCCGGGCGGCCGGGCCGCCGAGCCGGAAGGTGGTCAGGGGGGCGAGGGGGGCGTCGTGGAGTTCCTGCACGGGCTCAAGAGTACGGGGGCGGCCCCGCCGGTCCGGTCGGGGCCGCGCGCCCGAAGCGGTCGGAGACGGCCACGCGGAACGTCCCGCCGCGGGCACCTCCGCCTGCGGCACGAGCTACGCGAGCCGGACCACGGCCCGGGACATGCCCAGCACCTTCTGGCCCGCCGACATCGCCGTCAGGTCCACCCGGACCCGCCCGTCGTCCAGCTTCGCCGCGACCTTGCCGCTGACCTCGATCAGGGCGCCCTTGTCGTCGTTCGGCACGACGACCGGCTTGGTGAAGCGCACGCCGTACTCGACGACGGCCCCCGGGTCGCCGACCCAGTCCGTCACGACGCGGACCGCCTCCGCCATGGTGAACATGCCGTGCGCGATGACGTCGGGGAGACCGACCTCACGCGCGAACTTCTCGTTCCAGTGGATCGGGTTGAAGTCCCCGGAGGCACCGGCGTACCGCACCAGCGTGGCGCGCGTCACGGGGAAGGACTGCGCCGGCAGCTCGGTGCCGACCTCGACCTCGTCGTAAGCGATCTTCGCAGCCATGGGTTCAGGCCTCCTCGGGCGCTCGGGACACGATCTTGGTCCAGCCGGTCACGACGTGCTCGCCGGTCTGGTCGTGCACCTCGCCGCGGATGTCCAGGATGTCGTTGCCCGCCAGGGTCTTGACCGCTTCGATGGTGGAGGTGACGGAGAGCCGGTCCCCGGCCCGCACCGGCCGGGTGTAGACGAACTTCTGGTCGCCGTGCACCACGCGGCTGTAGTCCAGACCGAGCTGCGGATCCTCGATGACCTGCCCGGCCGCCGCGAAAGTGATGGCGAACACAAAAGTCGGCGGAGCGATCACGTCCGGGTGACCGAGCGCTTTCGCCGCTTCCTGATCGATGTAGGCGGGGTTCGCGTCACCCACCGCTTCCGCGAACTCGCGGATCTTTTCGCGGCCGACCTCGTAGGGCGCGGTGGGCGGATAGGTCCGACCCACGAAGGACTGGTCGAGCGCCATGGACTCGATACCTCCTGGATTCATTGCCGATGTTGCCGGTGTTGCCGATCGTGCCGACAAACGACACGAGGCCGCCCCCTGGTGGGGACGGCCTCGTGTACGAGCCTGATTAACGAGTCTCGCGGTGCGCAGTGTGCGAGTTGCAGCGAGGGCAGTGCTTCTTCATCTCAAGACGGTCCGGGTTGTTACGCCGGTTCTTCTTGGTGATGTAGTTCCGCTCCTTGCACTCCACGCAGGCCAGCGTGATCTTCGGGCGGACGTCGGTGGCAGCCACGTGAGTGCTCCTTGACGGACGGGTGGACGGATGAACGCATAGAAGAGTAGCCGATCGAAGGACCGACCCCACAATCGGCTACTGTGTGTAGCGGTGACCGGACTTGAACCGGTGACACAGCGATTATGAGCCGCTTGCTCTACCGACTGAGCTACACCGCTTTGATGATCTGGTTCCCGCCCGAAGGCGGGTCCTTCTCACCAGAGCCCCAATACGGAATCGAACCGTAGACCTTCTCCTTACCATGGAGACGCTCTACCGACTGAGCTATTGGGGCGAGCGATGAAGACATTACACGGTCCTCCGCCGATCGCCCAAATCCGTTTCCGGGGCCGTCTCCGCGCGTGCGTTCGCGCCCGCGTCCCCCCACGCGCACGCGGTGTCCCGCCCGCCCCGTACGCCACTCGTGGCCTCATCAGTACGACTATTGCGCTCCTCCGCGAAGGGCGGCCGGGCCGCCCCTAGGCTCGGCTCCACGCTGCGTGATCTTGATCTTGAGGAGCCTTGAGGAGCCCGATGTCAGCCGACAGCAAGCAGCCCCAGCCGCCCGACGACTGGGCCGCCGACACCGCCGACTCCACCTCGCTCCTGCTCTCCAACGCCCGTCTCGCCGACGGCCGGACGGTGGACGTGCGCCTCGTCGGCGGCCGGATCGAGGCAGTCGGTACGGCCGGCAGCCTGACCGCACTCGGCGCCCGCGTCGACCTCGCCGGGTACCTCCTGCTGCCCGCGCCCGCCGAACCGCACGCCCACGCCGACACCGCGCTCAGCGCCGACACCCCCGGCCCCGTCTCGTACGCCCCCGAGGAGGTGCAGCGGCGCGCCACCGAGGCGGCGCTGCTCCAGCTCGGCCACGGCGCCACCGCCCTGCGCGCCCACGTCCGGATCGGGGACGTCCAGGGGCTCGGCCCCCTCGAAGCCGTCCTCCAGGCGCGGCGCTCGCTGCGCGGCCTCACGGACCTGACGGCGGTCGCGGTGCCGCGCCTGCTGACCGGGGCTGCGGGCGCCGACGGACTCGCGATGCTGCGGGACGCGGTGAAGATGGGCGCCGGGGTGGTGGGAGGCTGCCCCGACCTCGACCCCGATCCGACCGGGTACGTGGAGGCCGTCCTGGAGACCGCGGCGGAGCAGGGCTGTCCGGTCGACCTCCACACCGACGGCGACGACCCGGCGCGCCTGGCGCGGCTCGCCGCGATGGCCGGCGGGCTGCGGCCCGGAGTGACCATCGGGCCCTGCTCCGGGCTCGCCCGGCTGCCCTCCGACGTGGCACGGCGGGCGGTCGACCGGCTGGCGGCGGCCGGGGTGACCGTCGTGTGCCTGCCGCAGGGCGGCTGCGGGGCGACCGAGCTGCGCGGCCCGGCACCGGTGCGGCTGCTGCGCGCGGCCGGGGTACGGCTGGCCGCGGGCGGCGGGGCCCTGCGGGACGTCGCCAACCCGGTGGGGCGGGGGGACCCGTTGGAGGCGGCCTATCTGCTGACCTCCCTGGGGGGCCTCGCGGCCCAGGACGCGTACGACACCGTGAGCGCGGCGGCGAGGACCGCGATGGGGCTGCCGGAGGTGCGGGTGGAGGCCGGGTTCCCGGCCGAGCTGCTCGCGGTGCGCGGTGAGCGGCTCACGGGCGTGCTCTCCCTCGCGTACAGCCGGATCGTGGTGCACCGGGGGCGGGTGGTGGCGCGCACGAGCGCGGTGCGGGAGTACTGCGACTCCGCGGCCGCGCTCGATCTTCCGCGCCAGTCACGGCCGGAGTCGGGAAGCCCTCCGGGCGGGGCCGACGTACGGTCGTGAGTATGCGCATTGTCATCGCTGGAGGACACGGACAGATCGCCCTGCGTCTGGAGCGGCTGCTCTCGGCGGGCGGGCACGAGGCGGTCGGGATCATCCGCAGACCGGAACAGGCCGAGGACCTGCGTGCGGCGGGCGCCGAACCGGTCGTCCTGGACCTGGAGTCGGCCTCGGTGGACGAGGTCGCCGAGGTGCTGCGCGGCGCCGACGCGGCGGTCTTCGCGGCGGGCGCGGGACCGGGCAGCTCGGTGGAGCGCAAGGACACCGTGGACCGCGCGGCCGCGGTGCTCTTCGCGGACGCCGCCGAACGGGCGGGCGTACGGCGCTATGTCGTCGTCTCCTCCATGGGAGCCGACGCGGCCCACCCGGGCGAGGAGGTCTTCGACGCCTACCTCCGCGCCAAGGGCGAGGCGGACGACGCCGTGCGCTCCCGAAAGGCCCTGGACTGGACGATCCTGCGCCCCGGCATCCTCACGGACGACGCCGGCAAGGGCCTGGTCCGCCTGGAGGCCCACACGGGCCGCGGGCCGATCCCCCGCGACGACGTGGCGGCGGTCCTCGCGGAACTCCTGGAGACCCCGGCCACGGCGGGTCTGACCCTGGAAGTGGTCAGCGGCTCGGCCCCGGTTTCGGTCGCCGTGAAGGCCGTGGCGGGCGAATAGCGGCCCGGGCACACAGAAACGGCCCCTGATTCGCGTCTCCGCAGATCAGGGGCCGTTCTTATCGCGTGGCGGCGCCAGGATTCGAACCTGGGTAGGCTAAGCCGACGGATTTACAGTCCGCTCCCATTGGCCACTCGGGCACACCGCCATGGGATGTCGCTGCCGGGAGCCGCTTTTCGGCGGTGCTCCGTGGCAACGACGTAAACGATACCCGATGCGTGGGGGTGGTCCGCCACCGGATTGATCAGCGGTTCGGGTGGGTGCGGGTGACTAGGCTTGCGTCGTAACGCCAACGCAACCCCACGCATTCGACGCAAGGAGCCACACGTCATGGCCGACTCCAGTTTCGACATCGTCTCCAAGGTCGAGCGGCAGGAGGTCGACAACGCCCTCAACCAGGCGGCGAAGGAGATCTCGCAGCGGTACGACTTCAAGGGCACGGACGCCTCGATCTCCTGGCAGGGCGAGAAGATCCTGATGCAGGCGAACGGCGAGGAGCGGGTCAAGGCGATCCTGGACATCTTCCAGACGAAGCTGATCAAGCGCGGGATCTCGCTGAAGTCGCTGGACGCGGGCGAGCCGCAGCTGTCCGGCAAGGAGTACAAGATCTTCGCCACGATCGAGGAGGGCATCTCCCAGGAGAACGCCAAGAAGGTCTCCAAGGTCATCCGTGACGAGGGCCCCAAGGGCGTCAAGGCGCAGGTCCAGGGTGACGAGCTGCGGGTCAGCTCGAAGAGCCGGGACGACCTGCAGGCCGTGCAGGCGCTGCTCAAGGGCAAGGACTTCGACTTCGCCATCCAGTTCGTGAACTACCGCTAGGTCCACGACCTGCGTGTCCGAAAACCGCCAGCCGCCCCGGGCGGCCCCTCGCACACTGGACGACGGATCGAGCGTGCGAGGAGAGGAACCAGCCATGACGCCGCAGACCGTGTACGCCCACTTCGACAGCCCCCTCGGGGAGATGCTGCTGGTCGGTCGCGTCACCGAGGACGGTTCCACGGAGCTGGCGTCGCTCTCGCTGCCCGGCCAGAAGGGTGCCGTCACCGTCCGGGACGGCTGGCGGCACGACCCCGAGCTTCTCGCCGGGGTCGCCGGGCAGCTGGGTGAGTACTTCGCCGGGCGGCGGGACCGTTTCGACGTCGTGTACGCCGTGAGCGGTACGGACTTCCAGCGGCGCGTCTGGCGGGCCCTCGAGGACATTCCGTACGGCTCCACCGTCTCGTACGCGGACATCGCCCGCCGGGTCGGGGCGTCCGGGGCCGGGGTGCGGGCGGTCGGCACCGCGATCGGGCGCAATCCGCTGCTCGTGGTGCGGCCCTGCCACCGGGTGATCGGCGCGGACGGGAGTCTGCGCGGGTACGCGGCCGGTCTCGAGCGCAAGGAGCGGCTGCTCGGGCTGGAAGGCGCCCTGGTGGGATGAGCGCGGAAGGGCTCTTCCCGCGCGAGCGGGCGGTCGTCGCGCCGGGCGCGGTGCATGTGCCCGGGTGGCTGCCGCCCGCGCGGCAGCGGGAGTTGGTCGCCGCCTGCCGGGCGTGGGGCCGTGGGCCCGTCGCGTACCGGCACACCGTGCTGCCGGGCGGCGGGGTGATGTCCGTGCGGTCGCTGTGCCTTGGCCGGCGGTGGGAGCCGTACCGCTATCTGCCGGGGATGGGTGTCGAACTGCCCGACTGGCTCGCGGAGCTGGGGCGTGAGGCGCTGGTCGAGGCGTACGGCGAGCACGGGGGTTTCGCGCCGGACACGGCGCTGGTGAACTTCTACGACGCCGGGGCGAGGATGGGCATGCACCAGGACCGGGAGGAGCGGTCGGGTGCTCCCGTGGTGTCGTTGAGTCTCGGCGACACCTGCGTGTTCCGGTTCGGGAACACCGAGAACCGCGGGCGGCCCTACACGGACGTGGAGTTGGCGTCGGGCGATCTCTTCGTCTTCGGCGGGCCGTCGCGGCTCGCGTACCACGCAGTGCCCAAGGTCCTGCCCGGCACGGCCGATCCGGAGCTCGGACTGACCGGCCGGCTGAACATCACCCTGCGCCAGACGGGGCTCTAGCGGCGTTCGCCAAGCGCGCGGCGGGGAGGGCACCGTGCGCGGCGGTCCGGTCGCGGGACTGGTTAGGGTGCGGCGCATGACACAGGAACTGCGCCGGTTCCTCGGGGTGTTCGACGCCGTCGTCATCGGGCTGGGTTCGATGATGGGGGCGGGGATCTTCGTGGCGCTCGCGCCGGCCGCGGGCGCGGCCGGTTCGGGGCTGCTTCCGGCGCTCGGCGTCGCCGCGGTGGTGGCGTACTGCAACGCCATGGCGTCGGCCCGGCTCGCGGCCCGTCATCCGGCCTCCGGGGGCACCTATGTGTACGGTCGCGAACGCCTGGGGCCGTTCTGGGGATACCTGGCGGGCTGGGCGTTCGTCGTCGGCAAGACGGCCTCCTGCGCGGCGATGGCGCTGACGGTGGGGGCGTATCTGTGGCCGGACCAGGCGCACGCGGTGGCGGTGGCGGCCGTGGTGGCCGTGGTGGCGGCGACGGCCGACGTGCGGGGCGCGATCGGCTTCTCCTCCTTCGGCGTGCTGGTCTACTACGGCATCGCCAACGCCTCCGCCTGGACGCTGGGCCGCTCGCACCGGGCTCTCGCGGCCGTGGGTCTGGCCGGCTGCGCGGTCCTGGCGTTCGCGCTGCCGCCGGCCTCCGTGCTCGCGGGGATGGGGGTGCTCGCGGCGGGTGTGGTGGCGTACGCGGTCACGCGAGGACGGCCCGTACGCCCGCGTCCGTGAGGGCCGCTCGTACGGGGCTGACGTCCCGATGGGCCGCGTGGCCGTACGGGTGGGGCTAGGGTCTTTCGTTTGGATCAGGCCGGATCAGGGAGCGGGGTCTGGTGCATGGGGTCTCCCCAGGCCCGCCAGGGCCGAGGGGACGGATC
>NZ_JBSFTU010000019.1:0-117406 GCF_053591435.1 Streptomyces sp. NPDC003027 | reverse complement strand
CCGTCCCCTCGGCCCTGGCGGGCCTGGGGAGACCCCATGCACCAGACCCCGCTCCCTGATCCGGCCTGATCCAAACGAAAGACCCTAGGGCCCGCCCGGCCGTGCGGACGCTTCCCCAAGCGTCCGGCCCCCAAGGCCCCAAGGGCCTCCCCAGAGCCCCCAAGGCCCCCGAGGATCAGGCGCCCCCGGCCGCCGCCCGCACCAGGCCCCGCATCACGCGGAGGTCCTCGCCCATCTCCGGGTGCCACTGCACGCCCAGGACCCAGGCCGGGTCCGCCAGTTCCACCGCCTCCACCGTGCCGTCCTCCGCGTACGCCGAGGCCGCCAGGCCCGTGCCGAGGCGGTCCACCGCCTGGTGGTGATAGGTCGGTACGGACGTCAGCTCGGGCACCAGGGAGGCGTACCGCGTGCCCGGGACCGGCTTCACCGCGTGGCGGCCGATCACACCGACCGACTCCACATGGCCGTCCAGGTGCTGCACGAGCGTGCCGCCGAGCGCCACGTTCAGGAGCTGCATCCCCCGGCAGATGCCGAGCACCGGCACACCGCCGGAGAGCGCCGCTTCGATGAGGGCCAGTTCCCACGCGTCCCTCGCCCGGGCCGGCGGGCCGGTGCGCGGGTCGGGCGCGGCCCCGTACCGTACCGGCTCCACATCCGCGCCGCCCGCGACCACCAGGCCGTCGAGCCGCGCCACCACCCCCGCCGCCGCGGCCGGGTCGTCCGGCGGGAGCATCGCCGCGAGGCCGCCGCTCGCCTGCACCAGGCGCGGATACCGCGCGGGAAGCAGCGCGGCGGGCATGTCCCACACGCCCCAACGGGCCTGGTCCAGATAGGTCGTCACGCCGATGAGCGGCTTGGTCACGTCGTGCCTCCGGGAGAAACGAGGGGGAGTCAGTCGCGTTCGAGTTCGGCCTCGGCCGCCGCCAGCGCCGCGAACTCCTCCTCCGGCGCCTTGGCCACCAGATGGTGGCGACTGTAGAACGCGAAGTAGGCGAGCGCGATCACGTACACCCCGAGCGCGATGAACGCCGCGTCCTTGTCGACCAGGAACGTCGCCACCAGCGCCGACAGAGCGAGCGCGAACGCCACCGACGAGGTCACGACACCGCCCGGGGTCCGGTACGGCCGGTGCAGCCCGGGCTCCCGGCGGCGCAGCACGATGTGGGAGAGCGCCATCAGGGCGTACGAGATGGTGGCGCCGAACACCGCGATGTTCAGCATCCGCGCCCCGTTCCCGGTCCCCGCCGCCAGCGCGAAACCGATGGCGCCCGGGATGAGGAGCCCCAGGTACGGCGACCTGCGGCGGCTGGTCAGGGACAGGAACCGGGGCAGATACCCGGCCCTGGACAGGGCGAAGAGCTGCCGCGAACCGGCGTAGATGAGGGAGAAGAACGAGGCCACGAGCCCCGCGAGACCGGCGTAGTTCACGAACCGGCTGAGCGCCGTCGGCTCCCCGTCGCCCTGCAGCGCCACCACCAGCGGGTTGCCCGCCTCCTGGACGGCCGCCGAGCCGCGCGCCCCCGTCGCGGCGAGGAACGTCACCACGGCCAGCAGCACCAGGACGCCCATGGAGATCGCCAGGGCCTTCGGCAGCGAGCGGACCGGGTCCTTGGCCTCCTCCGCCGCGAGCGGCACGCCCTCCACGCCGAGGAAGAACCACATGCCGAACGGGAACGCCGCCCAGATCCCGAGGAGCCCGTACGGCAGCCAGGAGTTGGCGCCGAGCGCCGTGTCGTCGACCGGGATGTCGTTCAGCCCGTCGACGTGGAAGTCGCTCAGCGCGCCCAGGGCGAAGACGACCAGGGCGGCGACCGCGATCGCCGTCACCACGAGGCTGAAGCGCAGGGCCTCGCCCACGCCCCACAGATGGATCCCGATGAAGAACACGAAGCAGGCGAGATAGACCGGCCAGCCCGACTCCAGGCCGAACAGGCCGAGCGATTCGACGTAGTCGCCGATGAAGATGGAGATCGCGGCGGGGGCGAGGATGTACTCGATGAGGATGGCGGTGCCGGTGAGGAAGCCGCCCCAGGTGCCGAGCGCCCGGCGGGCGAAGCCGTAACCGCCGCCCGCGGTGGGCAGGATGGCCGAGAGTTCCGCGAGCGCGAAGACCAGACAGGCGTACATCGCGCCCATCAGGACGGTGGCGACGGCCAGTCCGCCGAAGCCGCCCTTGGACAGGCCGATGTTCCAGCCGGAGAAGTCGCCGGAGACGACGTAGGCGACGCCGAGGCCGGTGAGCAGCAGCCAGCCGGCGCTGCCGCGCCGCAGGGCGCGGCGCTCGAGATAGTCGTCGGGCGCGGTCTTGTCCCCGGTGGTGTCTTCGAGCGTCATGGCGGCGTCAGCTCCCCGCAGCGGGACCAATGGATTGGCCCCATACCTTTGCGTCGCCCCCCGGCGGAACGCAACCCCCGTGCGTTACTTTCGCGTTACGGCGCGCGGGTTTTTCGGGGGCCCGGTCCGGGGGTCAGGTCAGGAAGCCGCGCAGCAGCGCCGCCGTGCCGCCGCAGTGTTCGCGCATCACCTCGCGCGCCGCGTCCGCGTCGCCGTCGAGGACCGCCTCCACCAGGGCGGTGTGCTGGTGCTGGGAGTGCTCCAGATTGCGTACGAGGAGCGGGATGCAGTCGAGGAGATCGTTCACGATCGCCCGGACGGCCGCGTACTGCGCGGTGAGCGTCGGAGATCCCGACAGTTCGGCGAGCGTGAGATGGAGCAGCGTGTCCTGCCGGCGGTAGTCGGCCAGCGGGGCGTCGTGCGTCGCCGCGAGCGCCGCGCGCAGCCGTGCCGCGCCCGCCTCGTCGAGGCCGTGCGACGCGCAGAGCCCCGCCGCGCCGACCTCCAGGACCTCCCGGAAGCGCAGGGTGTCCTCGACGTCGACGGAGGCGATCCGGCGCCGCAGTTCGTCCTCACCGGCGGTCTGCGGGCGCTGCCGCACAAACGTTCCGCCGTACCGTCCGCGCCGGCTCTCCACCAGCCCCTGCTCTTGGAGGACCTTCAGGACCTCGCGCAGGGTCACCCGGCTGATCCCCATCCGCTCGGCCAGCTCCCGTTCGGCCGGCAGCCGTTCCCCGCCGGGGACGAGCCCGAGCCGTACCACCTGCAGGATCTGCTCCAGGGCCTCCTCGAAACCGTTGCCCGCCCGGACGGGCCGCAGCACGGGCGTCAGCCGGTCCGCCGATTCACTCGTACTGGACACGTTCTCGTTTCCCCTTCCCAAGCAATGGTCTTCCGCAATACCTTATGGCTCCCGGCAGGCCGAAGGAGGAGTAATCCCGTGGCAGACCGCAAAGCCCCGCTCTCCGTCGAGGAGCTGCGTGCCCTCGTCGCGAGCGGTGAGATCGACACCGTGGTCCTGGCCTTCCCCGACATGCAGGGCAGGCTCCAGGGCAAGCGGTTCGCCGCACCGTTCTTCCTCGACGAGGTCATCGACCACGGCACCGAGGGCTGCAACTATCTCCTGGCCGTCGACACCGAGATGAACACGGTGGACGGATACGAGATGTCCTCCTGGGAGCGCGGCTACGGCGACTTCGCCATGCGCCCCGACCTCTCCACCCTGCGCCGCGTCCCCTGGAACGAGGGTACGGCGATGCTCATCGCCGACCTCGCCTGGAGCGACGGCTCACCCGTCGTCGCCGCGCCCCGCCAGATCCTCCGCCGCCAGCTGGAACGGCTCGCCGAACACGGCTACACCGCCCACGTGGGCACGGAGCTCGAGTTCATCGTCTTCAAGGACAGCTACGAACAGGCCTGGGACGCGAACTACCGGGGCCTGACCCCGGTGAACCAGTACAACGTCGACTACTCCATCCTGGGCACCGGCCGCGTCGAGCCCCTCCTGCGCCGCATCCGCAACGAGATGGCCGCCGCCGGACTGACCGTCGAGTCCGCGAAGGGCGAGTGCAATCCGGGACAGCACGAGATCGCCTTCAAGTACGACGAGGCCCTCGTCACCTGCGACCAGCACGCCGTCTACAAGACGGGCGCCAAGGAGATCGCCGCCCAGGAGGGCGTCTCGCTCACCTTCATGGCGAAGTACAACGAGCGCGAGGGCAACTCCTGCCACATCCACCTCTCCCTCCAGTCCATCGACGAGCCGGGCCGCAACGTCATGGCCGGTGACGGACCGGGCGGAATGTCGGACGTCATGCGCCACTTCCTCGCCGGACAGCTCGCCGCCCTGCGCGACTTCTCCCTCCTCTACGCCCCCAACATCAACTCCTACAAACGCTTCCAGCCCGGCTCCTTCGCCCCCACCGCCGTCGCCTGGGGGGTCGACAACCGCACCTGCTCCCTGCGCGTCGTCGGCCACGGCCGCTCCATGCGCTTCGAGAACCGCCTCCCCGGCGGGGACGTCAACCCCCACCTCGCCGTCGCCGGACTGGTCGCCGCCGGCCTGTACGGCATCGAGCAGCGGCTCGAACTGCCCCCGGCCTGTGACGGCAACGCCTACACCGCCGACTACGCCCACGTCCCCACCACCCTGCGCGAGGCCGCCGAGCTCTGGGAGACCAGCCCCATCGCCAAGGCCGCCTTCGGTGACGAGGTGGTCGCCCACTACCGCAACATGGCCCGCGTCGAACTCGACGCGTACGACGCCGCGGTGACCGACTGGGAGCTGCGCCGCTCCTTCGAACGCATGTGAGGACCATGTGAGGACCACCTTGCTCCAGGTACTGAACCCGGCGACCGAGGAGGTCGTCGCGACCGTCCCCGCCGTCACCCCGGCCGACGTCGACGCCGCCGTCGTACGAGCGGCCGAGGCCCAGCGCGGATGGGCGGCCGCCGCCCCCGCCGACCGGGCCCGGCTGCTGCGCCGCTTCGCCGCCGTCGTCGACGCCCACAACGAGGAACTGGCCCTCCTCGAGGTCCGCGAGGCCGGCCACACCATCGGCAACGCCCGCTGGGAGGCGGGCAACGTCCGCGACCTGCTCGACTTCGCGGCCGGGGGAGTGGAGCGGCTCAGCGGCCGCCAGATCCCCGTCGCCGGCGGCCTCGACATCACGATCCTCGAACCCCTCGGCGTCGTCGGCGTGATCGCGCCCTGGAACTTCCCCATGCCCATCGCCGCCTGGGCCCTCGCCCCGGCCCTCGCGGCCGGCAACGCCGTCCTCCTCAAGCCCGCCGAGACCACCCCGCTCACCGCCCTGCGGCTCGCCGAACTCGCCCTGGAGGCCGGCCTTCCCGAGGGCCTCTTCCAGGTCCTGCCGGGCGAGGGACCCGTCACCGGCGACGCGCTCGTCGGACACCCCGGCATCGCCAAGATCGTCTTCACCGGCTCGACCCGCGTCGGCAAGTCGATCATGGCGAAGTGCGCGGACCAGGTGAAGCGCCTCACCCTGGAGCTCGGCGGCAAGAGCCCCAACATCGTGTTCGCCGACGCGGACATCGAGGCGGCGGCCGCCGCGGCCCCGATGGCCTTCCTCGACAACAGCGGCCAGGACTGCTGCGCCCGCACCCGCGTCCTCGTCCAGCGGTCCGTGTACGACCGCTTCATGGAGCTGTTCACCCCCGCCGTCGAGGAGATCGTCGTCGGCGACCCGGCCGACGAGCGGACCCAGATGGGCCCGCTGATCTCGCGGGCCCAACTCGACCGCGTACGGGCGTACGTCCCCGACTCCGCCCCCGCCATCCGCGGCAAGGCCCCCGAGGGCCCCGGCTTCTGGTTCCCGCCGACCGTCCTCACCGACGTCGCCGAGGACGCGCCCTGCGCCGTCGAGGAGATCTTCGGACCGGTGGCCGTCGTCCTGCCCTTCGAGGACGAGGCCGACGCGATCCGGCTCGCCAACGCCACCGACTACGGCCTGTCCGGTTCCCTCTGGACCCGCGACGTCGGCCGCGCCCTGCGCGTCTCGCGCGCCGTCCGAGCGGGGAACCTCTCCGTCAACTCGCACTCCAGCGTCCGCTACTGGACCCCGTTCGGCGGCTACAAGCAGTCCGGCCTCGGCCGCGAACTCGGCCCCGACGCCCTGACCGCCTTCACCGAGACCAAGAACGTCTTCATCAGCACCGAGAGCCCGGAGGCCTGAGCACCATGACCGACACCGAGATCGTCTGCCGCCGCCTCGCCGGCCGTACCGCCGTCATCACCGGGGCCGGCAGCGGCATCGGACTCGCCGCCGCCCGCCGGCTCGCCTCCGAAGGC
The DNA here is from genome assembly GCF_053591435.1 of Streptomyces sp. NPDC003027. Lineage (NCBI taxonomy): Bacteria > Bacillati > Actinomycetota > Actinomycetes > Kitasatosporales > Streptomycetaceae > Streptomyces > Streptomyces sp. NPDC003027. The sequence continues at coordinate 111,261 of NZ_JBSFTU010000019.1, read as the reverse complement.
GCCAACGTGGTCTGCGGCGACATCGACGAGACCGCGGGCAAGGCGGCGGCGGAGGAGGTCGGCGGCACGTTCGTGCAGGTCGACGTCGTCGATCCCGAGCAGGTCGAGGCGCTCTTCAGGACCGCGTTCGACACCTACGGCTCCGTCGACATCGCCTTCAACAACGCGGGCATCTCGCCGCCGGACGACGACTCCATCCTCACCACCGGACTGGAGGCATGGAAGCGCGTCCAGGACGTCAACCTCACCTCCGTCTACCTCTGCTGCAAGGCGGCCCTGCCCTACATGCGGCGGCAGGGCTGCGGATCGATCATCAACACGGCCTCCTTCGTCGCCGTCATGGGCGCGGCCACCAGCCAGATCTCGTACACCGCCTCCAAGGGCGGCGTGCTCGCCATGTCCCGCGAACTGGGCGTCCAGTTCGCCCGTGAGGGCATCCGCGTCAACGCGCTCTGCCCCGGACCCGTCAACACCCCGCTGCTCCAGGAGCTGTTCGCCAAGGACCCGGAGCGCGCCGCCCGCCGCCTCGTCCACATCCCGGTCGGCCGGTTCGCCGAGGCCGAGGAGATCGCGGCCGCCGTCGCCTTCCTCGCCAGCGACGACTCCTCCTTCATCAACGCCACCGACTTCCTCGTCGACGGCGGCATCTCGGGCGCGTACGTGACGCCGCTCTAGCTCTTCCAGCCCCTCTAGCCCTTCCAGCCCCTTTGGACCATCCCGCCCCCCACCCCGCGACAGCCGGGCGCCGCCAGGTGCCCGGCTGTCGTGCGCCCGGGACTCCGTGTACGGGTCAGGAACACGCCCTCTAGGCTGGCCCGATGAGCATGACGACCCCTCCCCCCACGCCCGGCGGCGTACCCCCGGGCTGGTACCCGGACCCGGCCACGCCCGCCGTCGAACGCTGGTGGGACGGTACGACGTGGAGCGCCCACACCCGACCCGCAGGGGCGCCTCCGGCGTCGCGCCGCGGCCGGACCGTCGCCCTCGCCGCGGCGGCGGCCGTCGTCGTGGCGGCCCTCGTGGTCGCGGGGGTCGTCCTCGGCGGTGACGACGGGGAGGAACCCGGAACGGCCGGCCCGCCCGCGACGACGAGCGCGGGCACCACGGGCCCCGCCCCGGCGCCGCCGCCCTCGACCGGCCCGGCGGCCGAGGACCCCACCCGGGTCGCCGACCCGCTCAACGGCATCACCCTCCCCGTCCTCAAGGGCTGGGAGAAGCCGAAGTACATCTCGGGCGGCGTGCCCACGGTCGCCACCGTGGGCACCTACCCCTGCCCCGGAGCGGCCAACGTCGACTGCCGTCGCGGCACGGTGAACTCCCGTACGGTGTCGGGCACGGACGCCGCGACCCCCGAAGCGGTCGCCACGGAGGACATCGCCCTCGCCGCCGACGCCTTCCTCGAGGAGGACGTCCTCGGAAACCGGCCGTACGGCGGCATCGTCTCCCACAAGGTGGTCGCGGCCCGTCCCGCCGTCGTCGCTGGCCGCACCGGCTACCTCGTGCGCTGGCAGGTCACCACCGGCAAGGGCCCCGGCGCCTACGTCCAGTCGCTGGCCTTCTCGTCACCGCTGGGCAGCGAGTCCCCGGTCGTCGTGCGCTTCGCCTTCGACGCGGGCCCGGAAGGGCCGCCGCTCGCCGCGATGGACGAGATCACGAAGGGGATCCTCCCGATCGGCAGCACGACGAACGGCGGGGTGGGCGCGCCCCTCGGCCCTGGATCCTGACCGCGCCCACGCCCGGACCAGGCTCACAGGAAGGTGCGGCCCTCACCCCGGTACGTCGGCACGGTCGCCGTGACCCGCTCGCCCTCGACCAGCCGCAGACTGTCGAACCGCTCGCACAGCTCACCGGCCTTCGCGTGCCGGAACCACACCTTGTCGCCGATCAGGAGATCGTCGGCGGGGGCGCCGAGCAGCGGGGTCTGCACCTCGCCCGGCCCCTCCCGCGGGTCGTACCGCAGCCCCTCCGGGAGGTACGGGACGGGCAGCCGGTCCACGCCGGCGGCGCCGGACGCGGGATAGCCGCCACCGAGCACGGTCACCACCCCGACGCCGGGCCGGCGGACGACGGGCTGGGCGAAGAGGGCGGCGGGGCGCCCGGTGAAGGACGTGTAGTTGTCGAAGAGGCGCGGCACGAAGAGTCCCGAACCGGCGGCGATCTCCGTCACCGCGTCCTCGGCCGCCGTGTGCTGCACGCTGCCCGTTCCGCCGCCGTTGACGAACTCCAGCTCCGGCGCGACCGCCCGTACCGCGCGCACCACGGCCGCGCGCCGCTCCGCCAGCTCCCTGCGGGCGGCCGACTGCATCAGCCGGATCGCCCGGGAGCGCAGCGGCCGCCCGGCGACCGCGTCCCCGACTCCGGCGACATGGCCCTCGTACGCCATGATCCCGACGAGCCGGAAGCCGGGGCGACGGGCGACGGACCGGGCCAGCTCGGCCAGCTGGGCGGGCTCGCGCAGCGGGGAACGGAGGGCGCCGACCCGCACCCGGCCGCCGAGCAGCCGGAGCGAGGTGTCCAGCTCCAGACAGACCCGGATCTCCTCCGCGCCGCCCGCCCGGGCGTGGTCGATCAGATCGAGCTGCGCCGGGTCGTCGACCATGACGGTGACGGCGGCGGCGAGCTTGGGGTCGTTCGCCAGCTCGCCGTACGCGGTGCGGTCGGCGGAGGGGTAGGCGAGCAGGACGTCCTCGAACCCGGCCCTGGCAAGCCACAGGGACTCGTCCAGCGTGAACGACATGATCCCGGCGAACCCCTGGCGCGCCAGGACCCGCTCCAGCAGTGCCCGGCACCGCACGGACTTGCTGGCGACCCGGATCGGCTTGCCACCGGCCCGGCGGACGAGGTCCTCGGCGTTGGCGTCGAACGCCTCCAGGTCGACGATCGCCACGGGCGCGTCGAGGTGGGCGGTGGCCCGGTCGTACCGGGCTCGGTCGGCGGCACGGGGAGTCATGGCCCGAGCTTGCCAGACGGGTTGAGGGCGGGGTAGCCCCTGGGTTCCCGTGCCGGGGGGAACAGCCCGTAGAGTGACGGGCATTGCCAGGACGACCAGGGGGACGGGTATGACCACCGACGCGCACCCTCCCGCGTCCCGCATCACCGACGCGCTTCTCCCACCCACCCGCCCCCCGGCCGGCACCCCGCCGCGCCCGGCGGCAGGCGCGGAGGGCGGGGCCGCTCGGGCGTCGCGCCCGGCGGCAGGCGCGGAGGGCGCGTCCGCCCAGGCGCCGCGTCCGGGAGCACGTGCCGAGGGCGTGTCCGCCCCCGCTCGGCCCGGTACGTCCGCCGGTGGCTCGCACGTCATCGCGCCGCGTACGGCCGCAGGCGACGACGGGGTGTCCGCCTCTGCTCAGCCGCGCCCGTCGGGCGACACCTCGCTCGCACCCGCGCCGCCGCGTACGGCCGCGGGCACCGGCGGCGCGTCCGCCTCCGCCCGGCCCCGTCCGTCCGCCGGCTCGCGCGCGAACGCGCCCACCCCGCCGCGCCCGGGGGGCGACCGGCCCCCGCGGCCTGCCGGGAACCCGCACGCCTCGGTCGTCGACGGCGTCCCCCCGCGTCCGGCGCGCGACCCGCGTGCGGCGGACGCCGACGCGCCCGTTTCCGCCGGCGGCCCGGGCGGGCGCGGCGGCGGCTGGCACGAGGGCTCCCCGGCGAACCCCGCACCGGACACGCGCCCCGGCGTCGACGGCGCGCCCGCCGTCGAGACGACCACACGGTTGCGCGCCATCCGTGACACCGGCCCGGCGCCCGCCGCCCGCCCGGGCAACGGCCAGGCCCTGCCGGTGTCCGGCCCACGGCGGCCGGAGGGTGACGAAGCCCCGCCCGCCCGCCGCCCCGGCCCCGGCCACCCCGCGCGCTCGCCTGAGGGCGCCCCGCCCGCCCCCCGCCCGGTCGGCGGCCCCTCCGCGTCCGCCGAGCCCGCGCAGGCGTACGGAACCTACGGCGCCTATCGGGCGTACCCCGTGCCGCCCGAGACGCTTGTCGAGACGACCACGCGGCTGCGGCCGATCCGCGAGCGCCGGGTCGGGGCGGTCGTCGCCGCCGGGGTGTGTCTCGTCGTCGGCCTCGGTCTCATCGGCGGCGCCGTCACCGGGGCCGTCCTCGCCGCCACGAACGTGGGGGAGCCGGCCGAGCCCGTCGGCTACTCCCAGGCCAAGACGCTCTGGCACAGCGCCCCCGTGGACACCCTCTTCCCGCGCACCCTCTCCGGTGCCGACGCCGGCCCCGGGGACGCCGCCCGCACCTGGACGCGCGTCGTCGTCGCCCCCGACGCCGCCTGCTCGGCCACCGTCCTGCCCGCGAGCGTCCTCACCGCACTGAGCCCCGTCGGCTGCGACCGCGTCCTGCGCGCCACCTACACCGACGCCACCACCAGCAGCGTCATCACCGTGGGCCTGGCCTTCACCCGGGCCGAACCCGCTGCCATGCGGACCCTCGGCGGTACCCAGCTCGGCACCGACGTGCCCCCTCCGCTCTCCGCCCCCGGCACGGTCGCCGAACGCTTCGGCGCCGGCCAGCGCGCCAGCTGGTGGACGCGCTCCCTCGCCGACCTGCCGGTCGTCGTCTTCTCCGTCTCCGGGTTCGCCGACGGCCGCCCCGTCGACCAGCCCGAGCCCGCCGCGGAGGCCATGGCCGCCGACCGGACCACCGCCCCCGCCCAGGCCGGCCTCGGCCACGAGGCCAAGGGCGTCGCCGACGGCATCGAGCGCGGCCTGCGCAGGACCGTCGCCGAAGCCGTGAAGAAGGACGAAGACCGGTGACCCCATGCCGTACCCACCGCCGCCGCCCCCGCGCCGCGGCCGCGACCCTCCTCGCCGCCGCCTTCGCCGTCCTTCCCGCGACCACCACCCCCGCCCACGCCGATACCATCCGGGCCCGCCAATGGGGCCTGGAGGCCCTGCGCACCCAGGAGGCCTGGCGCACCACCGAGGGCGAACGCGTCACCGTCGCCGTCCTCGACACCGGTGTCGACGCGGACCACCCCGATCTCGCCGGCTCCGTCCTCGCCGGCACCGACCTCATCGGCTTCGGCGCCGAGCGGGGCGACCGCGCCTGGGCCCGCCACGGCACCGCCATGGCCGGCATCATCGCGGGGCACGGCCACGGCCCCGGCCGCCAGGACGGTGTCCTCGGTGTCGCGCCCGGCGCGAAGATCCTGCCCGTCCGGGTCATCCTCGAAGGCACCGACAAGGCCCGCGAGAAGGCCCGCAAGTCCCGTGGCACCGCCCTCGCCCAGGGCATCCGCTGGGCGGCCGACCACGGCGCCGACGTCATCAACCTCTCCCTCGGCGACGACTCCGAGTCCGCCCACCCCGACGCGGGCGAGGACGCGGCCGTCCAGTACGCCCTCGCCAAGGGCGTCTCCGTCGTCGCCTCGGCCGGCAACGGCGGCGAGAAGGGCGACCACATCTCGTACCCCGCCGCCTACCCCGGCGTCATCGCCGTCACCGCCGTCGACCGCTACGGCACCCACGCCTCCTTCTCCACCAGCCGCTGGTACGCCACCGTCAGCGCCCCCGGCGTGCACATCGTGATGGCCGACCCCGACCGGCGCTACTACGAGGGCTGGGGCACCAGCGCCGCCGCCGCGTTCGTCTCCGGCGCCGTGGCACTCGTGCGCTCCGCCCACCCCGACCTGACCCCGGCCCAGGTCAAGAAGCTCCTCATCGACACCGCCCGCAACCGGCCCAAGGCCGGCCGCAGTGACGCCAAGGGGTACGGGACGGTCGACCCGGCCGCAGCGATCAGGGCCGGGGCCGCGCTCAAGGGCGCCGACCCCAAGAACGCCGCCGCCGGTTACGAGGGGCGGTACTTCGGGCCCGGACCGCTGCCCGCACCCGAGGACAGCGAGTCCATCGGCCTGCTCGCCCCGGCCGCCGGCGGTCTCGGCGCGCTGCTGCTCGTGGCCGCGGCGCTCCTGTGGCGCGCCGGCCTCCCCGGCCCGCGCCCACCCCGCTGACCGGCCCGCGCCCACCCCGCCGAGGGGGCCCACCGCGCCCACGGCGCGAGAGAGCCCACCGCGCTCAGAGAGCCGACCGCGCCCACACCGCCCCGGCCCGCCGACCCGCCGGGGGAGCGGCCCCGCGCGGACGGATAGGCTCGTCGGGTGGCGCTCAAGAACATCCCTGACCCCGGTTTCTCCGACGACGACGGCACCGCCGATCCGCGGCTCGCCGCGGCCCTCGCGGCCTGGGCGGAGGACAGAACCGCCCACGGCCCCGTCCTGGAGGCCCTCCGGAACGCGCGCCTGCTGGTTCCCGTCGTGGCCGTGCTCGGTGAGGTCGAGGAGGACCCCGAGACGGGGCTGCGCCGTGAGAAGACGAGCGACATGGCCGTGCCCACCCTCACCGCGGGCGACCGGCGGGCCCTGCCCGCCTTCACCTCGATCGCCTCGCTCGCCCGATGGGACCCCGCCGCCCGCCCCGTCGCCGTACCGCTGCACCAGGCGCTCCAGGCCGCCGCCCACGAGAAGGCGGACACCGTGGTCCTGGACCTCGCGGGACCGGTGCCGTACCAGCTGACCGGTCCGGCCCTGCTCGCCCTCGCGGAGGGCCGCGACAGCACGGACCCGCTCGACGACCCGGCGGTACGGGAGGCGGTGCGCGCCGCCGTCGCCGCCGAGCCCGCCGTCCTGCGCGCCCATCTGGGCCCCGGCAGCGCCGACGGCACCCTCGCCCTCGTCCTGGCGGAGCACGCCGCACCGGCCGAGGCGGCCCAGCGGGTCGCCCGGCTGCTGGCCGCGGACGAAACGCTGAGGGCCCGCCTGGTGCGGGGCCTGGACCTGGCACTGCTGCCGGCCACGGCCACGCCTCCCGGCGAGCCCTTCTACCTCAGGAAGTGACGAGAGGCGGGTGCCCCGGCCGTCCGGCCAGCGCACCCGCCCCCCCCGCGCGACGTTCTAGCCGTACACCGGCCCGGTGTACTTCTCGCCCGGGCCCTGGCCCGGCTCGTCCGGGATGATCGAGGCCTCGCGGAAGGCCAGCTGGAGGGATTTCAGGCCGTCCCGCAGCGGCGCCGCGTGGAAGGAGCTGATCTCCGTCGCGCCGGCGTCCAGCAGGCCCGCCAGAGCGTGGACCAGCTTGCGTGCCTCGTCGAGGTCCTTGTGCTCGTCGCCCTCCTCGGTGAGCCCGAGCTTCACCGCGGCGGCGCTCATCAGGTTGACGGCGACCGTCACGATCACCTCGACCGCCGGGACCTCCGCGATGTCGCGGGTCATGGCGTCGAAGTCGGGGGAGTCCGTGGGCTCGGTGTGGGGCGTTTCGCTCATGCCCCACACGATAAGCCGCCCCGGACGGCGCGACGCCCGCGCCCACGGTTAGCGCAGCCGCCCGCCGGGTGCTAACCTTGTGTAACGACCGGCCGGACACGCGTGTGCCCGGCCCACAAGTGGAGGCTCCGACTTCCCACCTGGCCGCCCTCGCGGGCGGCGGGTCACCGGTCAGGTGGCGCCCATCGTTCCGTACGGACGATGGAGCCGCCCGATGTGCGCCCCGCGGTTGACCGCGGCGGTGCTCCGGTATTCCCCTGGAGCCCCGCCTGTGTCCCGTCCGGGGCATTTTCGTGTTCCGGCGCGGTTGGTCTCACTAAACAGACGTTGCGCGTCCGTCCGCCAGGCGGTCGCGTGGTGCTACCGAGGAGGATCCATCAGCGCCGAGCCCCGCATCAACGACAGGATTCGCGTTCCCGAGGTGCGACTTGTCGGACCCAGCGGCGAGCAGGTCGGGATTGTTCCGCTTGCCAAGGCCCTGGAGCTCGCACAGGAGTACGACCTCGACCTGGTCGAGGTCGCGGCGAACGCCCGTCCGCCCGTGTGCAAGCTCATGGACTACGGGAAGTTCAAGTACGAGTCGGCCATGAAGGCCCGTGAGGCGCGCAAGAACCAGGCGCACACGGTCATTAAGGAGATGAAGCTCCGGCCGAAGATCGACCCGCACGACTATGACACCAAGAAGGGTCATGTCGTCCGGTTCCTCAAGCAGGGCGACAAGGTCAAGATCACGATCATGTTCCGTGGTCGTGAGCAGTCCCGCCCCGAGCTTGGCTTCCGTCTGCTGCAGCGACTGGCGTCGGACGTCGAGGAGCTTGGCTTCATCGAGTCCAACCCGAAGCAGGACGGCCGGAACATGATCATGGTTCTTGGCCCGCACAAGAAGAAGACCGAGGCGATGGCCGAGGCACGCGAGGCCCAGGCCGCGCGCAAGGCGGAGCGTCAGGGCGGTTCGTCCGACCTCGCCGAGGACGCTCCCGCCGAGGACGCCCCGGTCGAGGACGCCCCGGTCGAGGCTCCGGCCGAGAACCCCGAGGCGTGACCCGAGGGGCTGCCACCCAGGCAGCCCCGGGGCCCCGCCCGGAACCACCAAACGAAGATCTGACGCTCCCGGTCGTCCGGTGCCCGCACCGGGGGGAGCGCCACTGACGAGGAGATAACGGCGCGATGCCGAAGAACAAGACGCACAGCGGTGCCAAGAAGCGCTTCAAGATCACCGGCTCCGGCAAGGTGCTCCGTGAGCGCGCCGGCAAGCGCCACCTGCTCGAGCACAAGTCGTCCAAGCTGACGCGTCGCCTCACCGGCAACGCCGAGATGGCCCCGGGCGACGCGGCCAAGATCAAGAAGATGCTGGGCATCTGATCGATCTCCGGTTCCCGGTGACGGGAGCCTCCGGCCCAGTCCGGATCCATTCAGTTTCCGGGTCGTGTGAGTCCAACCACGGCCCCGCTACAAGGAGTTAACAAGTGGCACGCGTCAAGCGGGCAGTCAACGCCCACAAGAAGCGCCGGGCGATCCTCGAGGCGGCCAAGGGCTACCGCGGTCAGCGTTCGCGCCTGTACCGCAAGGCCAAGGAGCAGGTCACCCACTCCCTGGTCTACAACTACAACGACCGCAAGAAGCGCAAGGGCGACTTCCGCCGTCTCTGGATCCAGCGCATCAACGCCGCTGCCCGTGAGAACGGCATGACGTACAACCGCCTCATCCAGGGTCTGAACGCCGCCAACATCGAGGTCGACCGCAAGATCCTCGCCGAGCTGGCCGTCAACGACCCGAACGCGTTCGCCGCGCTGGTCGAGGTCGCGCAGAAGGCTCTGCCGGCCGACGTCAACGCCCCGAAGGCCGCCGCCTGATCTTCCAGGCCGCAGTACCTCCGCCCGGACCCGCAGGCCCCGCGCCTGCGGGTCCGGCGCGTTCCGGCTTCCGGGCCGCCTCGGCCGACGAGGCCGTCTCGGCCGGCCGGGCCGTTCCGTCTCCGTGACCGTTCCAGACGCCGACGCGCCCGACGCGCCCGGCCGGACCACCGGGCCCTGCGCCTCCCCGGACCGCGCGCCCCGCCGTACCCTCTCGCACCCACTCGCACCCTTCTCGTACGTACGAAAAGAGAGCCGCCGACCCCATGGGCACCCCCGAGCTGATCTCCCCGCGTTCGCCGCGCGTCGTCGCCGCCCGGCGGCTCGCCAAGCGCAACTTCCGGGGCAAGGACCGCCTCTTCATCGCCGAGGGCCCGCAGGCCGTCCGTGAGGCCGTCCACCACCGCGGCGGCGCGGGCGAGCCCACGCTCGTCGAGCTCTTCACCACCGTCGAGGCCGCCGAGCGGTACGCCGGGATCGTCGACGCCGCCCGCGAGGCCGGGGCCCGCGTCCACCACGCCTCCGACGCCGTCCTCGCCGAGGTCTCCCAGACCGTCACCCCGCAGGGCCTGGTCGGTGTCTGCCGCTTCCTCGACTCCCCGTTCGAGGAGATCCTCGCCGCCCGCCCCAAGCTGGTCGCCGTCCTCGCCCACGTCCGCGACCCCGGCAACGCCGGCACCGTCCTGCGCTGCGCCGACGCCGCCGGGGCCGACGCCGTCGTCCTCACCGACGCCTCCGTCGACCTCTACAACCCCAAGTCCGTCCGCGCCTCCGTCGGCTCCCTCTTCCACCTCCCGGTCGCCGTCGGCGTCCCGGTCGAGCAGGCCGTCGCCGGACTCAAGAGCGTCGGCGTCCGGATCCTGGCCGCCGACGGAGCCGGTGACGACGACCTCGACGACGAACTGGACGCCGGCACCATGGGCGGACCCACCGCCTGGGTCTTCGGCAACGAGGCCTGGGGCCTGCCCGAGGAGACCCGCGCGCTCGCGGACGCCGTGGTGCGCGTGCCCATCCACGGCAAGGCCGAAAGCCTCAACCTCGCGACGGCCGCCGCCGTCTGCCTCTACGCCTCCGCGCGGGCCCAGCGCCCCCGAACCACCGCCTGAGGGGTCCACCGCGTCACCTTCAACTAGTAGGGTGACGGGCTCGGGGGCCCACTGCGCTACACGGAGGGGTGGGGAACGGGGATGACGGTCGGCACGGACAGGCCCGCGGACGGACGGGGGGCCACGCCGCACGCCCACGAACCCTGGCCCGGCATCGACCCGGACGACCTGCCCGACGGGCTCGTCGTCGCCGACGAGACCGGCCGTGTCATCTGCTTCAACGCGGCCGCCGGCCGGATCACCGCCGTCCCCGGCGGCGAAGCCCTCGGCCGTCCGCTGGACCAGGTCCTGCCCCTGGAAGACCTCAAGGGCCGCCGCTGGTGGGCGCTCACCGACCCGTACGGCGGTCTCGCCACCCGCCGCGGCCAGCCCGAGCGCAACCTGCTCCTGCCCGGCGGACGCGAGGTCCTCGTCTCCGCCCGCTACGTCCGCGAGCACCCGGCCGGACCGGTCCGCCGGGTCGTCGTCTGTCTGCGCGGCACCGAGGCCCGGCGCCGTACCGAACGCAGCCATGCCGAGCTCATCGCCACCGTCGCCCACGAACTGCGCTCTCCCCTGACCTCCGTCAAGGGCTTCACGGCGACCCTGCTCGCCAAGTGGGAACGGTTCACCGACGACCAGAAGCGGCTCATGCTGGAGACCGTCGACGCCGACGCCAACCGCGTCACCCGGCTCATCGCCGAGCTCCTCGACATCTCCCGGATCGACTCCGGCCGGCTCGAGGTCCGCCGCCAGCCCGTCGACATCGCCGCCGCCATCGGCCGCCACATCCAGGCCCACACCACCGGCGGGCAGTCCCCCGACCGCTTCTTCGTACGGGTCCACCCGCAGCTGCCCGATCTGTGGGCCGACCCCGACAAGATCGACCAGATCCTCGGCAACCTCCTGGAAAACGCGGTGCGCCACGGCGAGGGAACCGTCACCATCGAGGTGGCACCCACCCGCGCCACCACCGACGGAGAGAAGGGAACGGCGGTCACCGTGAGCGACGAAGGCCCCGGCATCCCCGAGGAGTCGATGGGACGCGTCTTCACCCGCTTCTGGCGGGGAAGCAAGCGCGGTGGCACCGGACTCGGCCTCTACATCGTCAAGGGCATCGTCGAGGCCCACGGCGGCACCATCACCGTCGGCCGCGGCCCCCGGGGCGGCGCCGAGTTCCGATTTATCCTGCCCGTCGGCGCCCCGGCCTATCTCGCCTGACGAGATCACCAGCCGCCCGGCCCCCACGGGCTCATTCGCGTCCTCGCACCCCGTTAGACTCGACCTTTGGCACGTTTGCGCCCTTGTCGTCGAGCAGGGCCTCGGGGGCCCGGGGGTGTCCCCCGGAAGGGCACAGTCAGCCAGCCGAACGGAAGCACGGGAAGAGATGTCCGCACCCAATAAGTCGTACGACCCGGTCGAGGTCGAGGCCTTGAAACCGGAAGAGATCGAGCGCATGCGGGACGAGGCGCTCGCCGCCTTCGCCGCCGCGGGTGACCTCGACGCGCTCGCGCACGCGAAGACCGCGCACACCGGTGGCACCTCGCCGCTCGCGCTGGCCAACCGGGAGATCGGCGCGCTGCCGCCGCAGGCCAAGGCCGCGGCCGGCAAGCTGGTGGGCCAGGCCCGCGGTGTCGTCTCCAAGGCCCTCGCGGCCCGCCAGGCGGAGCTGGAGGCCGAGCGCGACGCCCGCGTGCTCGTCGAGGAGGCGGTGGACGTCACACTGCCCTACGACCGCACCCCGGCCGGCGCCCGCCACCCCCTGACCACGCTCATGGAGCGGGTCGCCGACGTCTTCGTCTCCATGGGGTACGAGGTCGCCGAAGGTCCCGAGGTCGAGGCGGAGTGGTTCAACTTCGACGCCCTGAACTTCGTACCGGACCACCCGGCGCGCCAGATGCAGGACACCTTCTTCGTGCAGGGCCCGGAAGGGACCACCGGCGACGAGTCCGGTGTCGTCCTGCGGACGCACACCTCCCCGGTGCAGGCCCGCACGCTCATCGACCGGGAGCCCCCGGTCTACGTCGTCTGCCCCGGCCGCGTCTACCGCACCGACGAGCTCGACGCCACGCACACCCCGGTCTTCCACCAGATCGAGCTGCTCGCCGTCGACGAGGGCCTGACCATGGCCGACCTCAAGGGCACCCTGGACCACATGGTCCAGGCGCTCTTCGGGCCCGACATGAAGACCCGGCTCCGCCCGAACTTCTTCCCGTTCACCGAGCCGTCCGCCGAGATGGACATGCTCTGCTACGTCTGCCGCGGCGAGTCCGTCGGCAACGCCGACCGGCCCTGCCGCACCTGCGGCAGCGAGGGCTGGATCGAGCTGGGCGGCTGCGGCATGGTCAACCCCAAGGTGCTGATCGCCTGCGGCGTCGACCCGGAGAAGTACAGCGGCTTCGCCTTCGGGTTCGGAATCGAGCGGATGCTGATGTTCCGCCACAACGTCGATGACATGCGAGACATGGTCGAGGGTGACGTCCGGTTCACCCGGCCGTTCGGGATGGAGATCTGATGCGGGTCCCGCTTTCTTGGCTGCGGGAGTACGTCGACCTGCCGGCGACGGAGACCGGACGTGACGTCCAGGCCAAGCTCATCTCGGCAGGACTCGAGGTCGAGACCGTCGAGCAGCTCGGCGCCGGCCTGACCGGTCCGCTGGTGGTCGGCAAGGTCCTCACCATCGAGGAGCTGACGGAGTTCAAGAAGCCGATCCGCTTCTGCACCGTCGACGTCGGTCAGGCCAACGGCACCGGCGAGCCCCAGGAGATCATCTGCGGCGCCCGGAACTTCGCCGAGGGCGACAAGGTCGTCGTGGCCCTGCCCGGCGCCGTGCTGCCCGGTGACTTCCGGATCGCCGAGCGCAAGACGTACGGCCGGGTCTCCCGCGGCATGATCTGCTCCGGTGACGAGCTCGGCATGGGCGACGACGGCACGCACGGCATCATCGTGCTCCCGCCGGAGCACGAGGTCGGGATCGACGCCACCGTCCTGCTGGAGCTGTACGACGAGGTCCTCGACATCGCCGTCACCCCCGACCGCGGCTACTGCCTCTCGATGCGCGGCGTCGCCCGCGAGACCGCCATCGCCTACGGCCTGCCGCTGCGCGACCCGGCGCTCCTCGACGTGCCCGCGCCGAACTCGTACGGCTACCCCGTCCAGATCGCCGACCCGATCGGCTGCGACCGCTTCACCGCGCGCACCGTCGTCGGCCTGGAGCCGGAGGCGCGCACGCCGATCTGGATGCGCCGCCGCCTGCAGAAGGCCGGCATGCGTCCGATCTCGCTCGCCGTCGACGTCGCCAACTACGTGATGCTGGAGCTCGGCCAGCCGCTGCACGCCTACGACCGCACCCGGCTCGACGGCCCCATCGGGGTCCGCCGCGCCGAGCACGGCGAGAAGATCACCACCCTCGACGGCACCGTGCGCGTCCTGGACGGCGCCGACCTCGTCATCACCGACAGCCGCGGGCCGATCGGCATCGCGGGCGTCATGGGCGGTGCCAACACCGAGATCGCCGACCACGACGACACCGCCGGTGCGACGACCGAGGTCGTCATCGAGGCCGCGCACTTCGACCCGATCTCGATCGCCCGCACCGCGCGCCGCCACAAGCTGTCGTCCGAGGCGTCCAAGCGCTTCGAGCGCGGAGTCGACCCGAAGGCCACGGCCGCCGCCGCGCAGCGCACCGTCGACCTCCTCGTGCTCCTCGCGGGCGGCACGGCCGAGGCCGGCGTCACCGAGCTCATCGCGCCCTCCGCGCCCCGTACGGTCGCCATGCCGGCGGACCACCCGGACCGCGTCGCGGGCGTGGCCTACGGCCGCGAGACCGTCGTCCGCCGCCTCCAGGAGATCGGCTGCGACGTCTACGGCCAGGACGAGCTCGTCGTCACGGTCCCCTCGTGGCGCCCCGACCTGAACGAGCCGAACGACCTCGCCGAAGAGGTCATCCGGCTCGAGGGGTACGAGAACCTTCCCTCGACGCTGCCCAAGCCGCCGGCCGGCCGCGGGCTGACCGAGCGCCAGCGCATCCACCGCCGCGTGGGCCGCGCCCTGGCCGGCGCCGGATACGTGGAGGCGCTGAACTACCCGTTCATCGGCGAGCAGGTCTTCGACCAGCTCGGCCTGGACGCGGACGACCCCTGCCGCCGCGTGGTCACGCTCGTCAACCCGCTCTCCGACGAGGAGCCCGCGCTCCGTACGGCGCTGCTGCCGGGTCTGCTCGGCGCGCTGCGCCGCAACGACGGCCGCGGCTCGCACGACCTCGCGCTCTTCGAGACCGGTCTGGTCTTCCGGGCGGGCGAGAAGCCGGGCGTCGCGGTGCGGCTCCCCGTCGACCGCCGTCCGACCGAGGCGGAGATCGCGGAGGTCAACGCCGCGCTGCCCGAGCAGCCCCGGCACGCCGCCGTCGTCCTCGCCGGCGCCCGCGAGCAGGCCGGCTGGTGGGGCAAGGGCCGTCCGGCCGACTGGGCGGACGCGGTCGAGGCCGCCCGCACGGTCGCCCGCGAGACCGGTGCCGAACTGATCGTGCGTCAGGGCCAGTACGGCCCGTGGCACCCCGGTCGCTGCGCCGAACTCCTCGTCGTCCTGGACGGCGAGGAGCGGACCGTCGGTTACGCGGGTGAGCTGCACCCGCGCGTCGTGAAGGCGTTCGGTCTGCCGGCCCGCACCTGCGCGATGGAGCTGAACCTCGACCTGGTCGAGCAGGCGGTGACGGGCCCGCTCAAGGCGCCCCGGATCTCCTCCTTCCCGGTCGCCACCCAGGACGTCGCCCTGGTCGTCGACACCGCGGTGCCGGCCGACACGGTCGAAGCCGCGCTGCGCGACGGCGCCGGTGAACTCCTGGAGTCCATCCGGCTGTTCGACGTGTACACCGGCGACCAGATCGGCGAGGGCAAGAAGTCCCTGGCGTACGCCCTGAAGTTCCGCGCCACCGACCGCACCCTCACGGTCGACGAGGCCACCGCCGCCCGCGACGCGGCCGTCGCCCTCGCCGCCGAGCGCACGGGCGCCACGCTGCGCGGCGCCTGATCGCGGACCTTGGGAGAGGGGGCCGGCCGGGTGACACACACCGGGCCGGCCCCCTCCGGCGTTCGAGGGGCCCGGGACTCCGCACGGGTTGACGACGGCGGTCCGTCCGTGCGACCGGGCGTTCCCCGTCGCGTGGGGAGGCGAGTCGAGCGCGCTCACTCCTTCGGGTGAGATGCCCGGAGGGTATTCCGCCGTGCCCCGCGCCGTCGGGAGAATCGACGCGGCCGCAGGGGCGGGTCTGTGTGCCGCAGGGCTTTCGGGCGCCGTAGGGCCTCAGGAAGGGCCGTGCATGATCCGTACCAGGTCGTTGCTCTCCGATGGCTCACGGCTACGCCGACTGGGCCCCCTCGCCCTCCCCGCCCTCTGGGGTGCCGTCGCCGTCACCTGGAAGCTCGCCTGTCCGCTGGCCCAGCAGCCGGGAACGGCCATGCGGGTCGCGACCAGCGTCGTGTTCTTCACCGTGGGCACCGGTCTTGTCGTCGGGAGCCGGTCCGGCCTCGCCCGTGAGCTGGAGCGGGTGCGCGCCGTCGCGCACGCCACCCAGCGGGTGCTGTTGCGCCCGCCGCCGCCCCGGCTCGACGGTCTCACCATCGCGGCCGGCCAGCTCTCCGCCTCCCGCGGCGCGGCCGTCGGAGGCGATCTGTACGAGGTGATCGCCACGCCGTACGGCGTGCGGATCGTCATCGGTGACGTACGGGGACACGGACTCGCCGCCCTCGGCGCGGTCGTGGCCGTGCTCGGCAGCTTCCGTGAGGCCGCCCACGACGAGCCTGAGCTCGGCGGTGTGCTGCGCCGCCTCGACCGGGCGCTGGGGCGGCATCTGCGCGAGCGGGCCCGTGACGAGCACCCCTCCCGCGCCGGGCGCGAGCCGGAGCATCCGGTGGCCGAGGAGTTCGTCACCGTCCTGCTCCTGGAGATCCGTGCGGACGGGGAGGTGTACGCGCTCAACTGCGGGCACCCCGGCCCGTACCGGATCGGGGCCGGTGTCGAGGCCGTGCCGGTCGGTGACCCGCTGCCGCCGCTGGGTGCGTTCCCGCTGCCGGACGAGCTCTCCCCGTACGCCTGCACCCGCCTCCTGCCGGGCGAGGCGCTCTTCCTGCACACCGACGGAGCGGTAGACGCCCGCGACGGCGCCGGGCGCTTCTTCGCTCTGGAGGCCGTGCTCGCCCAGGCGGTCCGGGACGCGCCCGTCCCGCCCGCCGCGCTGGTCCGCCGCGTGCACACCGCGCTGCTGCGGCACACCGGCGGCCGACCGGCCGACGACATGGCGCTGTTGGTCGTCCGCAACGACCGGGCGCGGGTGCCGGCGCAGCCCGCCGAACCCGGGCTGCGCCGTACCCGGCCCGCACCCTCCCCCCACCGGTGAGCGACCGGTGAGGGACGGGTCCGGTCGGACGGCGCCACCCGTCCTGCCACGGAGGGTCGGGCAGATCGGCAGGGCGGGCGGCGCGGGACGGGCCACCGCACTGTACGAGGGGGAGCCGGCGGCCCGGTCGCCTTTCGGCGAGGCGCCCAGTCAACCGTTCGCGGCCGCCCGGCGGCAGAGCGCGCGGACGGGAGGAACGGGCACTTCATTCACACCCCGTGCGAAACCGCCTGCCGTTAGCGTGGACGGACCGAGCCACCGGAGGGGCCCATGCTGCCCAATACCCTGCTCGACGCTCTGCTGGACGAGGCGGGCATGTCGAACGCCGGTCTGGCCGCCCATGTGAACCAGGCCGGCCGCGCCCGTGGCCTCGCCCTGCGGTACGAACACACCGCTGTCGCCCGCTGGTTGAAGGGTCAGCGGCCGCGCGGCCAGGTCCCCGACCTGATCTGCGAGGTGCTCGCCGCACGTCTGCGCCGGGTGGTCACCCTCGACGACATCGGGCTCGGTGTGCCCGGCGGCGCCGGCCCGGCCCACGGCTCGCCGCTCTCCTCGTTCGTCGAGCGAGCCACCGCCCTGTGGCGCTCCGACGAGCAGCAGCGGCCGCACATACTCGGCGCGCAGGCCGTCACCGGCACGCCCGCGGTGATGCCCGTCTGGGAGTGGGAGAACCCGCCGGAGGACTCCGACGTCTCGCGCGACGGCCTGACCCGGGTCTCGACGGCCGACATCACGATGCTCCGCGCGGCCCGGGCGCACTACGAGCAGATGTACCGCAAGGCGGGCGGGGTCGCGACCCGGGTGCGGATCGTCGGATTCCTCAACGCCGAGACCGCGCCGCTGCTGCGGGGTGCGTACAGCGACAGTCTGGGCCGGCAGCTGCACCGTGCCACGGGCGGTCTGGTGGCGGTGGCCGGGATCTGCGCGTACGACTCCGACGCGCTCGGGCTCGCCCAGCGCTACTTCCACCAGGCGCTGCGGCTGGCGAAGGCGAGCGGCGACCGGGGGCTCGGCGCGTACGTGGTCGCGCTGCTCGTCAACCAGTCGCTGTTCATGGGGGAGTTCCGGCAGGCGGTGGCGTTCGCCGAGGCCGCGCTGCGGTCGGCCGGGCGGCAGATCACCCCCGCGCTCGCCGCCGATCTCTCCGCGATGCAGGCGAAGGCGTACGCCCATCTCGGGGACGGTTCGGCGGCGTTGGCGTGCATCCGGCGGGCGGAGGCGGAGGCGGAGCGGATCTCTCCGGGGCATGAGCCGGCCGAGACCGGCTATGTCCAGCCGGGGCTCGTCGATGTGCAGGTCGCCGAGGCCCTGCTCAGTCTGGGTGATCTTCCGGCGGCGCGCGAGCACGCGGTGGCGGCCGTGGGGACACCGGCCCATGACCGGGGGCGGGTGCACCGGCTGGCGATGTTGTGCCAGATCGAGCTGCGGCAGGGGGAGGCCGACCAGGCGGCGCGGAGGGCGGTGGAGATGACCGAGCGGGCCCGGGGGATGGAGTCGCAGCGGCTGCGCGACCGGCTCCGGCTGGTGCGGGAGCATCTTCTGGCGAGCGACTGCGCGGACGCGCGGGAGGCGGCCGCACTCATCGATGGGGCGCTACGCGTTCCCCTCTGACCCCAGGACTGCTGCCATATTGCCACCGACCAATCGGAAGGTGGCAGAAACGTGCAGTGGACGAAACTAAGCGAACA
This sequence comes from Streptomyces sp. NPDC003027, assembly GCF_053591435.1. Classification (NCBI taxonomy): domain Bacteria; kingdom Bacillati; phylum Actinomycetota; class Actinomycetes; order Kitasatosporales; family Streptomycetaceae; genus Streptomyces; species Streptomyces sp. NPDC003027. Next base: position 92,977 of record NZ_JBSFTU010000019.1, on the reverse strand, counting down.
ACCGGTCTATGAGAACCGCTGGTTCCGGGTGAACCTCGCGGACGTCGAACTCCCGGACGGCCGCCGCCTCGACCACTATCTGATCCGGCTCCGGCCGGTCGCCGTGGCGACCGTCGTCAACGAGGACGACGAGGTGCTCATGCTGTGGCGCCACCGTTTCATCACCGACAGCTGGGGCTGGGAGCTGGCCGCCGGTGTCGTCGAGGACGGCGAGGATCCGCAGACGGCCGCCGCCCGAGAGATGGAGGAGGAGACGGGCTGGCGGCCCGGGCCCCTGCGCCCTCTGCTGACCGTGGAGCCGTCCAACGGCCTCACCGACGCCCGGCACCACCTCTACTGGGCGGAGCACGCCACGTACATCGGTCCGCCCGAGGACGACTTCGAGTCCTCACGGCGGGAGTGGATGCCGCTCAAGCGCGTCCCCGACCTGATCGCCCGGGGCGAGGTCCCGGCCGCCAACATGGCCGCCGGGCTGCTGATGCTGCACCATCTGCGGCTCGGCTGACCTGCCGGCCGAGACCGGCCGCGGAAAGCCGAACGGCCCGTACCTGTGCGGGTGTACGGGCCGTTCGAGCCGTCGGCGCATCAGGCGGTGCCGACGGTGTTCCAGGCGTGCCGGGCGCAGCCTGGGCCGACGGTGTCTCAGGGGTACGGGTAGAAGCCCGAGCCGGTCTTGCGGCCGAGCCGGCCCGCGTCCACCATCCGCTGGAGCAGCGGGGGAGCGGCGTACAGCGGCTCCTTGTACTCGGTGTACATCGAGTCGGCGATCGAGGCGATGGTGTCCAGACCGATCAGGTCGGCGAGCTTGAGCGGGCCCATCGGGTGGGCGCAGCCGAACTCCATGCCGTTGTCGATGTCCTCGCGGCTCGCGATGCCCGACTCGAACATCCGGATCGCGGAGAGGAGGTACGGGACCAGCAGCGCGTTCACCACGAAGCCGGACCGGTCCTGGGCGCGGATCGCGTGCTTGCCCAGCACCTTCTCCGCGAAGATCTGCGCCCGGCTGATCGTGCCCTCGGAGGTGGTGAGGGCCGGGATCAGCTCGACGAGCTTCTGCACCGGGGCGGGGTTGAAGAAGTGGATGCCGATGACCTGGTCGGGCCGCGAGGTCGCCACGGCCAGCTTCACCAGGGGGATCGAGGAGGTGTTGGAGGCCAGGATCGCGTCCTGCCGGGTCACCACCTGGTCGAGCACCTGGAAGATCTCGGTCTTGACCTGCTCGTTCTCGACGACGGCCTCGATGACGAGATCGCGGTCGGCGAACTCGCCGAGGTCGGTGGTGAAGCTGAGGCGCGCCAGTGTCGCGTCGCGCTCCTCGTCGCTGATCTTGCCGCGTTCGGCGGCCTTCGACAGCGAGTTGTAGAGCCGCGTGCGGCCGATCTCCAGCGCCTCGCCGGTGGTCTCGGCGACCTTCACCTCAAGACCGCTGCGGGCACACACCTCCGCGATGCCCGCGCCCATCTGGCCGCAGCCCACCACTCCGACGCGCTCAATGTCGGCCATGGAGTCCGTCACCTCGTGCCTTTCGCTCTTCTCTGGCGGCGGGCCCCGTGTGATTCCGGTGCGTCCGCCTCGACCCCACGACGTTACTCCGCCTGGGCGGATGATCGATCGTCCGGGGCGGGCATGCTCTGCCTATGGGTGTGACGTGTCCGACAGGTGAGGGGTGACATATGGGATCTATCGGCAGAAGAGGGTTTGTCGCGGGCACCGTTCTCGCGGCGTTCGCCACTATGGGCGGAGAAGGCGCGGGCGCCGCGGCCGGAGGGGCGCGTCCGGTCCGCGACTTCCGGGGCGTGTGGATCGCCACCGTCTCCAACCGCGACTGGCCCTCCCGCCCCGGTCTCACCGCCGACGAGCAGCGGGCGGAACTCCTGGCCCATCTGGACATGGCCGTGGAGCGCCGGCTGAACACGGTGATCCTCCAGGTCAGGCCGGTGGCCGACGCGCTGTGGCCCTCGCCCTACGAGCCGTGGGCGCAGTGCCTGACGGGGGTCCAGGGCCGCGATCCGGGGTGGGACCCGCTGGGCACGGCCGTCGAGGAGGCTCACGACCGGGGTCTGGAGCTGCACGCCTGGTTCAACCCGTACCGTGTGGCGCATCACACGGACCCGTCCCGGCTGGTGGCGGACCACCCGGCCCGGCTCCACCCGGAGTGGGTGCTGCCCTACGGCGGGAAGCTCTTCTACAACCCCGGCCTGCCCGAGGTCCGCGCCTTCGTCCAGGACGCGATGCTGGACGCCGTGCGCCGCTACGACATCGACGCGGTGCACTGGGACGACTACTTCTACCCGTATCCGGTCAAGGGCGAGGTCTTCGACGACGACGACGCCTACCAGCGCTACGGCGGGGACTTCCCGGACAAGGCGGCCTGGCGGCGGAACAACATCGATCTGCTGGTCTCCGGCATGGCCGCGCGGATCAAGGAGATCAAGCCGGGCGTCGCCTTCGGGGTGAGCCCCTTCGGGGTGTGGCGCAACGCCGCCACCGACCCGGAGGGCTCGGACACCCGCGCGGGCGTGCAGACCTACGACGACCTCTACGCCGACACGCGCAAGTGGATCCGGGAGGGCTGGCTCGACCACGTCATCCCGCAGCTGTACTGGCACATCGGTCACCCGGCCGTCGACTACGCCAAGGCGCTGCCGTGGTGGGACGAGGTGGTACGGGGCACCGGTGTGGCTCTCCACATCGGCGAGGCGCTGTACAAGTGCGGCGACCCGGCACAGCCCGCCGCCTGGCAGGACCCCCAGGAGCTGTCCCGCCATCTGACGCTCGCCGCCCGGTACGCGTCGGTCGGCGGCCACTGCTACTTCGCCGCGAAAGAGGTCGCGGCGGACCCCATCGGGGCGATGGCCGCCGTGGTGGCGGACCACTACCCGACCAGGGCGCGTCCGCCGCGCCGGCGTTCCGGGTGAGAGTCGTCAGGGATCGTGTCCCAGGACTCGGCCCCAGGGCCTGCTCCTAGGACTTCTCGGGGTGCCGCACGACGGAGTCGGGCCCCGGCGACATCAGGGCCTCGTGACCGTCGTCGTCGAATCGCACGCGGTACGGGGGAGTGCCGTTCTCGCCCAGTACTTCCGTGATCTCGGCCGTACGGTCGTGCTGACCGACGGTCCGGCCGTGCATCAGCAGCTTGTCGCCCACGCTCGCCTGCATCGGGTGGCCTCCTCGGGGCCGGGCTTCTCCAACGGAGTCTACGTCCGCCATTGTGACCCGCGTCACCCCCTGCTGTCCTGTCGGCCCCGAGGCGTCTCAGCTCTTCGCCCGCTGGGTCACGGCGATGCAGACCAGGACCGCCACCGCGGCGATCGGGGCGGCGGGGGTGAGCGGCTCGCCGAGCAGCGACACCGACCAGACCAGGGTCAGCAGCGGCTGCGCCAACTGGAGCTGGCTGGCCTTGGGGATGCCGATCGCGGCCATGCCCCGATACCAGACGTACAGGCCGAAGAACGTCGAACCGGCGGCCACCCAGACCAGGCCCACGATGCCGTGGACGGTCAGGCGCACCGGTTCGAAGGAGAGGGCGACGGCCGAACCGACCGCCATCAGCGGCAGGCAGAGCATCAGCGCCCAGCCGATGACGTGCCAGCCGGGCATGACCCGTGCGAGCCGGCCGCCCTCGGTGTACCCGGCGGCGCACACGAGGAGCGCGCCGAAGAGGTACAGGTCGCCCGTGGACAGGGCGCCACCGCTCTGCTGGAGGGTGAAGCCGATGACGACCGCCGCGCCGGAGACGGCCGCGATCCAGAACGTACGGGAAGGGCGGCGGCCGGTGCGGACCGCGGCGAAGGCGGCCGTGGTGAGCGGCAGCAGGCCGACGACGACGGCGGCGTGCGAGGTGGTGGAGGTCTGCAAAGCCAGCGTCGTCAGCAGGGGGAAGCCGACCACGACACCGCCGGCCACCACGGCGAGGCCGGCCCAGTGGCGCCGCTCGGGCAGCGGCGCCCGCGTCGCGAGCAGGAAGGCGCCCGCGATGAGCGCGGCGAGCGTGGAGCGCACGGCGACCAGGGACCACGGGCCGAAGCTCTCCAGTCCCCAGGCGGTGGAGGGGAAGGTGAGCGAGAACGCGACGACACCCAGTGCGGCGAGGAGGGTGCCGCGGCCTCCGGTCGGCGTGGCGGGCGCGGTGGGACCGGCCGTGGTGGGACCGGTGGGCCCGGTCACGCGCGCGTCGGCGGTGGTGCGGGCCTCAGGGGCGTCGACCGCTATCGCAGTGCGGGGAGTAGCGCTATTCTCTGCTGTCATGCACGAGCGTAGCAGCGTGGCCGAACTGGCGAAATCCCTGAAGGCGGAGCTCAACCGCTACTCACCCGGTGGCAAGCTGCCGTCGAGCAGGGCTCTCGTCGAGCGCTACCGCGTCTCGCCGGTGACCGTCACCCGCGCCCTCGCCCAGCTCGCCGCCGAGGGCCTTGTCGTCACCCGCCCGGGAGCGGGCGCCTTCCGCGCGGAGACGCGCGCGCCGACGCCGGCCGTGGGCGACACCTCCTGGCAGGAGGTGGCGCTGAGCGCCGACACGGCCACCGAACTCGTGCCGAGGGCCGTCGACGCCTCCGGGGTGCTGGTCACCCTCTCCGCGCCCCCGCCGGGCGTCATCGAGTTCAACGGCGGCTATCTGCACCCCTCGCTCCAGCCGGAGCGCGCCCTGGCCGCCGCCCTGGCCCGCGCGGCCCGCCGCCCCGGCGCCTGGGGGCGGCCGCCCACCGACGGACTGCCCGAACTGCGCGAATGGTTCGCCCGCGCGATCGGCGGCACCGTCACCGCCGCCGAGATCCTCATCACCGCCGGCGGGCAGTCCGCGATCACCACCGCCCTGCGCGCCCTGGCCCCGCCCGGCACCCCCGTCCTCGTCGAGTCGCCCACCTACCCCGGCATGCTCGCGGTCGCGCGCGCCGCGGGTCTGCGGCCCGTCCCGGTCCCGGCCGACGCCGAGGGCGTACGCCCCGATCTGCTGGAAGCCGCCTTCCGGGCCACCGGAGCGCGCGTCTTCGTCTGCCAGCCGCTCTTCCAGAACCCCACCGGAGCCGTGCTGAGCGGAACGCGCCGGAGCGAGGTGGTGCGGATCGCCCGCGCGGCCGGCGCCTTCGTCGTCGAGGACGACTTCGCCCGCCGCCTCGTCCACGAGGACGCCGGGCCGCTGCCCGCGACCCTGGCCGCCGAGGACCCCGACGGCGTCGTCGTCCACGTCTGCTCCCTCACCAAACCGACCTCCCCGAGCCTGCGCGTCGGCGCTCTGGCCGCCCGGGGCCCCGTCCTGGAACGCCTGCGCGCCATCCAGGTCGTCGACAGCTTCTTCGTCCCCCGCCCCCTCCAGGAAGCCGCCCTCGAACTGGTCGGCTCGCCCGCCTGGAGCCGCCATCTGCGCGCGGTGTCCCAGGAGCTGAAGAGCCGACGCGACGTGATGACGGGCGCCCTCGCCCTCCACCTCCCCGAAGTCGCCCTGCCCCACATCCCCTCCGGCGGCTACCACCTCTGGCTCCGCCTTCCCGACGGCCTCTCCGAGGCCGCTCTGCACGCCACCGCCCTGCGCACGGGTGTCGCCGCCGCCCCCGGCCGCCCCTACTTCTGCGCGGAACCCTCCGCCGGTCACCTCCGGCTCGGCTTCGCCGGTGTCGCGGGCGCCGCGGAGATCGTGGAGGGCGTACGGCGGCTGCGGACCGCGGTCGACGAGCTGGCGCCGTGACCCCGCTCCGAAAGCGAGATGCTCCCCGCTTGACGCCGCCGACGCCCAGGGTGGGTACGAGGATCGCCCACGGTGAGGAGGAAAAGGTCGGGTTCGAGCCACTTCGAGACCCGGGCAAAAGAACGGTTCTCGGTCTCAACCGTCCCTCCGGCCACCTCGCGACCCCGTGCGACGCGGCGCATATGCCCCCTTGACCTGCCAGGCTCCCGGCCTCACGATCGCGGCCATGGGTCTTCGGGTCACGCTGGTCGCAGCGGCGCGCAGCTCCTCCCTGCTCGCCGAGCGGTTCGACGACGACCGGCCGCTCGACGAGGCCGGCTGGTACGAGGTGCAGCTCGCCGCGCACACGCTGGTCCCGCTCGGCGCGGCCGAGCTGCGCTACTGCTCCCCGACGCCCCGCAGCCGGGCCACCGGCACGGCCCTCGGCTACGCACCGCTCGCCCAGCCCGCCCTGCGGGACTGCGACATGGGCCGTTGGCGCGGTCGTACCCTCTCCGAGGTCGCCGCCCTCGAACCGGCCGCCGTCGACGCCTGGCTCACCGATCCGCGCACCGCTCCGCACGGCGGTGAGACCCTGCTCGCCTTCATCTCGCGCATAGGGGGCTGGCTCGACACCCGCCCGGCGCAGGACGGCGCCATCGTCGCGGTAGCCGAACCCGCCGTCGTACGGGCGGCCCTGGTGTACGCCCTGAAGGCGCCGCCCCTCACGTACTGGAACGTCGACGTCCGCCCCCTGTCCACCGTCACCCTCACCGGCCGCCCCGGACTGTGGCACCTCCGGCTCGCGGCGACGGCCGGCTGAGGCGCGTACGACCCCCGGGCCCGGCCTGGGCGCTGCGACAGGCCGGAGGCCGTCGGACCGGAGACCGTCGGACCCGAAGGCCGACCCGGGGCCGTCCCACCGCCACCGCCGACCGGCTAGCCTGAGACCACGATGAACCGTTTGACCACGTCATGGGGCGAATTCCCGCTCACCCGCTTCCCCGAGGACCCGCGCGACCCCCTCCGCGCCTGGGACGCCTCCGACGAGTACCTGCTGCGGCACCTGGCCGAGACGGAGACCGATCTGTCCGGCGCCGTCGCGGTCGTCGGCGACCGCTGGGGCGCCCTGGTGACCGCACTGGCCGCCCGGCGGCACGGTGAGACCACCCGGTCCACCCAGCTCACCCAGATCAGCGACTCCTGTCTCGGCCGACGGGCGACCGCCGACAACCTCGCCCGGTGCGGGGCGGCCCCGGACGCGGTCCGGCTGCTCACCACGCAGGACCCGCCGCCCGCGCGGATCGACGTCCTGCTCGTCCGCGTCCCCAAGAGCCTGGCGCTCCTGGAGGACCAGCTGCACCGCCTGGCACCGGCCGTGCACGAGGGGACCGTGGTCGTGGGTACCGGCATGGTCAAGGAGATCCACACCTCCACGCTCCGGCTCTTCGAGCGGATCCTCGGTCCCACCCGGACCTCGCTCGCCGTCAAGAAGGCCCGGCTGATCTTCTGCACCCCGGACCCCTCCCTGGAGCGAGGCGCCAACCCCTGGCCGTACCGGTACGAACTCCCCGACGACGCCCCGGCCGTCGCCGGCCGGACCGTCGTCAACCAGGCGGGGGTCTTCTGCGCCGACCGCCTCGACATCGGCACCCGCTTCTTCCTGCGGCACCTGCCCACGGATCTCGGCCCGGCCCGGGTCGTGGACCTGGGCTGCGGCAACGGAGTCGTGGGCCTGGCGGTCGCGCTCGCCGAACCGGAGGCCGAGCTGGTCTTCACCGACGAGTCGTACCAGGCCGTCGCCTCGGCCGAGGACAACTTCCGCACCCACGCCGGAGCCGGTCGGGCGGCCGAGTTCCTGGTCGGGGACGGTACGGCGGACCTTCCGGACGAGTCGGTGGACCTCGTTCTGAACAACCCGCCGTTCCACAGCCACCAGGCCACCACCGACCGCACCGCCCGCCGGATGTTCACCGACGCGCGGCGGGTGCTGCGGCCGGGCGGCGAGCTGTGGGTGGTGGGCAACCGGCACCTCGGCTACCACATCACCCTGCGCCGGATCTTCGGCGCCTGCGAACTGGTCGCCGGGGACCCGAAGTTCGTGATCCTGCGAGCGGTCAAGACGTCCGGGGCAGGGAGCCGCGGCCCGCGCGGCTGAGCTGACGTCGCCCGTAAGGCACGTGCACCACCGCGGCCCGCCCGCCGAGAAGGCCGACCCTAGCGCTGCCCCTCCCCGTCCAGCAGCGTGTCGCGCCCCGCGAGCACTTCGGCGCCCGCGAGCGTGAGCCGGCGCGGCGCCGGACGTACTCCGCCAGCGGTATTGCCCGCGAGCGCGGAGAACATCCGGCGCAGGTGGTACTCCGAGGTGGCCGCGATGCGGGCCGGCTCCGCCACGTCGAGATCCTGGTCGAGACGGCGCTCGATGTGCTCCAGGGCCTGGTTCAACTCTCCAGCATGCCCGGTCTCCTTCCTTTCGACGATCACCACGCCAGGCAGCGCCCACCATGCCGGACCCGACATCTCGTGCCGATCGAGTCGGATCCGACTGCTTTGCATAAAACTGCGGCGCCACGTATAGTCATGCTCTCCAGGAGGAGGATATCGATGACGGTACGAGCAGCAGTGGCGGGTGCGAGCGGATACGCGGGCGGAGAGCTCCTGCGTCTCCTCGTCGCCCATCCCCACGTCGAGATCGGCACCCTGACCGGTCACTCCAACGCCGGTCAGCGACTCGGCGGCCTCCAGCCGCACCTCCTGCCGCTCGCCGACCGTGTCCTCGCGCCCACCACGGCCGAGGAGCTGGCCGGGCACGACGTCGTCTTCCTCGCGCTCCCGCACGGCCAGTCCGCCGCCGTCGCCGAGCAGCTGGGCCCGGACGTCCTCGTCGTCGACATGGGCGCCGACTTCCGGCTCACGGACTCCGCCGACTGGGAGAAGTTCTACGGCTCCCCGCACGCCGGCACCTGGCCCTACGGCCTTCCGGAGCTGCCGGGCGCCCGCGCGGCGCTGGAGGGTGCCAAGCGCGTCGCGGTACCCGGCTGCTATCCCACCGCGGTCTCGCTCGCGCTCTTCCCCGCGTACGGGAGCGGTCTGGCCGAGCCCGAGGCGGTGGTCGTGGCCGCCACCGGGACCTCGGGCGCGGGCAAGGCGCTCAAGCCGCATCTGCTCGGCAGCGAGGTCATGGGTTCCATGTCCCCGTACGGCGTCGGCGGCGGCCACCGGCACACCCCGGAGATGATCCAGAACCTGAGTGCCGTTGCCGGGGAGCGGGTGGGTGTCTCCTTCACCCCGACGCTCGCCCCCATGTCGCGCGGCATCCTCGCCACCTGCTCCGCCAAGGCGAAGCCGGGCGTGACCGGCGAGGCCGTACGGGCCGCGTACGAGAAGGCCTACGCGGACGAGCCCTTCGTCCACCTGCTCCCCGAGGACCAGTGGCCGGCGACGGCGTCCGTCCAGGGCTCCAACGCCGTGCAGATCCAGGTCGCGTACGACGAGGCCGCGCACCGGGTCATCGCGATCAGCGCCATCGACAACCTCACCAAGGGCACCGCCGGCGGCGCGGTGCAGAGCATGAACATCGCCCTCGGGCTTCCCGAAGCCACTGGACTGTCCACGATGGGAGTCGCTCCGTGAGCGACGCGCGCGCAGCCGCCGGGCGGTACTTGATGACGATGCCCGCGCCTGTGCGCTGCGCGGGCGGAGAAGCGAACGGAGAAGAACAGTGAGCGTCACCGCAGCGAAGGGATTCACGGCGGCGGGTATCGCCGCCGGGATCAAGGAGAACGGCAACCCCGATCTGGCCCTCGTGGTCAACAACGGGCCCCGTCGCGCCGCCGCGGGCGTCTTCACCTCGAACCGGGTCAAGGCGGCGCCCGTCCTGTGGTCCCAGCAGGTGCTGGCCTCGGGCGAGCTGGCCGCGGTCGTGCTCAACTCCGGTGGTGCCAACGCGTGTACGGGTCCGCAGGGTTTCCAGGACACCCATGCCACCGCCGAGAAGGTCGCCGAGGTCCTGAGCGCGGCGGGTACGGAGATCGGCGCGGGTGAGGTCGCGGTCGCGTCGACCGGGCTCATCGGGCTGCTGCTCCCGATGGACAAGGTCCTGGCCGGTGTGGAGAAGGCCGCCGGGGAGCTGTCCGAGCACGGTGGCGAGAAGGCCGCCATCGCGATCAAGACCACCGACACGGTCCACAAGACGGCGGTCGTCACCAGGGACGGCTGGACCGTGGGCGGCATGGCCAAGGGCGCGGGCATGCTCGCGCCCGGCCTCGCCACCATGCTCGTCGTCCTCACCACGGACGCCGACGTGGCGAGCGGGGACCTGGACTCGGCGCTGCGGCACGCGACGAAGCTGACCTTCGACCGGGTCGACTCCGACGGCTGCATGTCGACCAACGACACGGTTCTGCTGCTGGCTTCCGGCGCCTCCGGTGTCACCCCGGTGTACGAGGAGTTCGCCGAGGCGGTCCGGGCCGTCTGCGACGATCTGGCCCGTCAGCTCATCGGCGACGCCGAGGGCGCCAGCAAGGACATCCGTATCGAGGTGGTCAACGCGGCGACCGAGGACGACGCCGTCGAGGTGGGCCGCTCCATCGCCCGCAACAACCTCCTCAAGTGCGCGATCCACGGGGAGGACCCCAACTGGGGCCGGGTGCTCTCCGCCATCGGCACGACGCGGGCGGCCTTCGACCCGGACCAGCTCAATGTCGCCATCAACGGCGTCTGGGTCTGCAAGAACGGCTCGGTCGGCGAGGACCGCGACCTCGTCGACATGCGCTACCGGGAGGTCACCATCACCGCCGACCTCGCGGCCGGTTCGGAGTCCGCCGTGATCTGGGCCAACGACCTGACCGCCGATTACGTCCACGAGAACAGCGCGTACTCCTCATGACCGGTACCCGTAAGCACACCGCGCTCCCGAAGGCGCAGATCCTCATCGAGGCGCTGCCCTGGCTGACCCGGCACCACGGCAGGACCGTCGTGATCAAGTTCGGCGGCAACGCCATGATCGACGAGGATCTCAAGGCGGCCTTCGCCCAGGACGTCGTCTTTCTGCGCCACGCCGGTCTCAAGCCGGTCGTCGTGCACGGCGGCGGGCCGCAGATCAGCGCCGCGCTCGACCAGGCGGGGCTGGTCAGCGAATTCAAGGCCGGACTGCGGGTCACGACTCCGGAGGCGATGGATGTCGTACGGATGGTCCTCGCCGGCCAGGTCCAGCGGGAGCTCGTCGGACTGCTCAACCAGCACGGCCCGTTCGCCGTCGGCATGACCGGCGAGGACGCGCACACCATCACGGCCACCAAGCACCGGCCGGTCATCGAGGGCGAACAGGTCGACATCGGCCGGGTCGGCGAGATCACCGCCATCGAGACCGGCGCCATCGAGGCGCTCCTGGAGGACGGCCGGATCCCGGTCATCTCCTCCATCGCCCGCTCCCAGGACGACGGACATGTCTACAACGTCAATGCTGATACGGCGGCTGCGGCACTCGCTGCGGCGCTGGGCGCCGAGACCCTGATGGTCCTGACCGACGTCGAGGGCCTCTACGAGGACTGGCCGAACAGCGACGAGGTCATCAGCCGGCTCACCGCGAGCCAGCTGGAGAAGCTGCTGCCGGAGCTCTCCAGCGGCATGGTCCCGAAGATGGAGGGCTGTCTGCACGCCGTGCGCAACGGGGTCACGACGGCCCGTGTGATCGACGGCCGGGTGCAGCACTCCATCCTGTTGGAGATCTTCACCGACGAGGGCATCGGCACGATGGTGGTGCCGGACGGACAGGGGGAGCGGTGACCAACGAGGAACGGGCAGGGGGAGCCGTGACCAACGAGGAACGGACAGGGGCAGCCGTGACCAACGCGGAACTGAGCCTGCGGTGGCAGGGCTCGCTGATGGACAACTACGGCACGCCCCGGCTGCCGCTCGTCCGCGGCGAGGGCGTCCGGGTCTGGGACGCGGACGGCAGGGAGTACCTCGACTTCGTCGGCGGCATCGCCGTCAACGCGCTCGGCCACGCCCACCCGGCGGTCGTCGAGGCGGTGTCCCGGCAGGTCGCGTCCCTCGGGCATGTCTCCAATCTCTTCGTCGCCGAGCCGCCCGTCGCCCTCGCCGAGCGGCTGCTCCAGCTCTTCGGCCGCCCGGGACGGGTCTTCTTCTGCAACTCCGGCGCCGAGGCCAACGAAGGCGCCTTCAAGATCGGCCGGCTGACCGGCCGCGGCCACATGGTCGCCACCGAGGGCGGGTTCCACGGCCGGACCATGGGCTCCCTCGCCCTGACCGGCCAGCCCGGCAAGCAGACTCCGTTCCTGCCGCTGCCCGGTGACGTCACGCATGTGCCGTACGGAGACGTGGAGGCCCTGCGGGCCGCGGTCACGGAGAGCACCGCACTTGTGATCATCGAGCCGATCCAGGGCGAGAACGGTGTCGTCGTCCCGCCCGTCGGCTATCTCCGGGCCGCCCGCGAGATCACCCGCGCCACCGGGACCCTGCTCGTCCTCGACGAGGTCCAGACGGGGGTCGGCCGGTGCGGCACCTGGTTCGAGTACCAGGCCCATGAGGGTGTCGACCCCGACATCGTGACCCTCGCCAAGGGCCTGGGCGGCGGCCTGCCGCTCGGCGCGACCGTCGCCTTCGGCGAGGCGGCCGAGCTGCTCAAGCCCGGTCACCACGGCACCACCTTCGGCGGGAACCCGGTCGCGTGCGCCGCCGGACTCGCGGTCCTGGACACCCTGGCCGCCGACGGGGCCCTCGACGAGGTCAAGCGCCTCGGCGAGCGGCTGCGCGGCGGAATCGAGGGTCTGAAGCACCCGCTGGTCTCCCACGTCCGCGGCGCGGGCCTGCTGCTGGGTATCGTGCTCACCGAGTCCCTCGCACCCCAGGTGCAGCAGGCGGCTCAGGACGCCGGCCTCCTGGTGAACGCGCCCGCTCCCGATGTCGTACGGCTCATGCCGGCACTGATCATCACGGACGCGGAGGTGGACGCCTTCCTGGAGGTGTTCGAGGGCGTCCTCGACGGAGCGGTGAACGGGGAAGGATGAACCGGAGAATGGGACGACGATGACCGACGCGCAGGAAACCGAGCACTGGGGGTCCCCCCGGGCGGAGCCCGGGGGAGGGCCGTCGGTTCCGCAGACCCGCACGGCACGCCACCGCAGGATCGTCGACATTCTCAACCGGCAGCCGGTCCGCTCCCAGAGCCAGCTGGCCAAGCTGCTCGCGGACGACGGGCTGAGCGTCACCCAGGCGACGCTCTCCCGAGACCTGGACGAGCTGGGCGCGGTGAAGATCCGCAACACGGGCGGCGAGCTGATCTACGCGGTGCCCAGTGAAGGCGGTTTCCGCACCCCGCAGGCGCCGCTCGGCGAGTCCGCCAAGGAGGAGCGGATGCGGCGCCTCTCCGGCGAACTGCTGATCTCCGCCGAGGCCTCCGCCAACCTCGTGGTGCTGCGGACCCCGCCGGGGGCCGCCCAGTTCCTCGCGTCGGCCATCGACCAGGCCGAACTCCACGCGATCCTCGGCACGATCGCGGGCGACGACACGCTGCTTCTGATCTCCCGCGACCCGGCGGGCGGCCAGGCACTCGCCGACCATCTGCTGCGGCTCGCGCAGAAGGAGAGCTGACGCAGCCGGCGGCGGTTCAGTACCGGACGATCGCCGTCCGGCCTTCCCGCGTGCCGATGGCGATGTGCGGGCGCCGCGCCGGGTCGGCCCAGGCCAGGATCCCTCGCATCGCCTCCGCGGGTACGGACACGCAACCGGCCGTCGCGCCGCGCCCGTCGACGTGGAGGAAGATCCCGGCGCCGCGCCCGCGCACGGGCTGGGCGTAGTTGAAACCGATCACCAGGGCGTGCGCGTACTGCGTGCCGTACGAGACGAGATGCTCGGCCTCGGTCGCCCGGCAGTCGTCGGGCAGTCCCTCGACCCAGCGGTTGTACGCACGCGAGTCGTTGTCCTGGCACCACCAGGACCGGTCCGTGACGCGGACGAAGGGCGAACGCGTACGCGCCGGCGGGGGTTTGATCCCGAAGGCGTACGGAAGGTCGTACAGGCCGGCCGGTGTCGTGTCGGTCCCCTGCCGGCGCCGGTCCCCCTCCACCAGCCCGTTCGCGCCGAACCTGGCCGGCGCGGAGCCCGCCTCGACCCATCGCGAGCCGCGCCGGTCCCACCAGGTGACGGTCCCGGTGGTGGACCGGGCGTCCGGGGCCTCGGCCGTGATCAGCTGCGTACCGCCGCCGGTGTCGGCCATCCGCGCGGGCAGCGGGTCCTCCCGCACCGGCGGGACCGCGACGAGCAGGGCGGACGCGAGGACGAGAGCGGTGCGCATGCTCAGGACCGTACGCGCGCCGCGCCCGAGACGCCGGTCCGACGCGTCCGCATGGGCCGTCCTTGCGCGACGGCGTTGACGAATCATGCATACCTCTGCATACTTATGCCCATCGGCGTCCGCGCCCGCCCCTCTTCGCGCGGCGTGACCTCGCCTGAGCGCGACTCGTTCCACAGCCGCCTCCCCGTATCTCCGCGGCGGGGAGGCGGCCGTACACCCACCCTCTTGAGGAGCAGTAGCTGTGAGCAGCAACAACGGTGACGTCCGGCTCTGGGGCGCCCGGTTCGCCGACGGCCCGGCCGAGGCCCTGGCGAAGCTGTCGGCCTCGGTGCACTTCGACTGGCGCCTCGCGCCGTACGACATCGCCGGTTCCCGCGCCCACGCGCGCGTGCTCCACCGGGCGGGGCTGCTCACCGAGGACGAGCTGACGCGCATGCTCGCCGGCCTCGACCGGCTCCAGGCCGACGTGGCCGACGGCTCCTTCGTCGGCACCGTCGCCGACGAGGACGTGCACACCGCCCTGGAGCGCGGCCTTCTGGAGCGCCTCGGCCCGGACCTCGGGGGCAAGCTGCGTGCCGGCCGGTCCCGCAACGACCAGGTCGCCACCCTCTTCCGGATGTACCTGCGCGACCACGCCCGGATCATCGGCGGCCTGATCGCCGACCTCCAGGACGCGCTCGTGGGCCTCGCGGAGGCGCACCCGGACGTCGCGATGCCGGGCCGTACGCACCTCCAGCACGCCCAGCCGGTGCTCTTCGCCCACCACGTCCTCGCCCACGCCCAGGCGCTCTCGCGGGACGCCGAGCGGCTGCGTCAGTGGGACACCCGTACCGCCGTCTCGCCGTACGGCTCCGGCGCCCTGGCCGGCTCCTCGCTCGGGCTCGACCCGGAGGCGGTCGCCAAGGACCTCGGCTTCGAGCGCGGCTCGGTCGGCAACTCGATCGACGGCACGGCCTCGCGTGACTTCGTCGCCGAGTTCGCCTTCATCACGGCGATGATCGGGGTGAACCTCTCCCGTATCGCGGAGGAGATCATCATCTGGAACACGAAGGAGTTCTCCTTCGTGACCCTGCACGACGCCTTCTCCACCGGGTCGTCGATCATGCCGCAGAAGAAGAACCCGGACATCGCCGAGCTGGCCCGGGGCAAGTCGGGCCGCCTGATCGGCAACCTCTCGGGCCTGATGGCCACCTTGAAGGCGCTGCCGCTCGCGTACAACCGGGACCTCCAGGAGGACAAGGAGCCGGTCTTCGACTCCTGCGACCAACTGGAGATCCTGCTCCCGGCGTTCACCGGCATGATGGCCACGCTCACCGTCAACCGGGAGCGCATGGAGGAGCTGGCCCCGGCCGGCTTCTCGCTCGCCACCGACGTCGCCGAGTGGCTGGTGAAGCAGGGCGTGCCGTTCCGGGTGGCGCACGAGGTCGCCGGTGAGTGTGTGAAGGTCGCCGAGGCGGAGGGCAAGGAGCTGGACGAGCTCACGGACGACCAGTTCGCGAAGATCTCCGCGCACCTGACCCCCGAGGTCCGTACGGTCCTCAACGTCCCCGGCGCCCTCGCCTCCCGCGACGGCCGCGGGGGTACGGCCCCGTCGGCGGTCGCCGCCCAGCTGGTGGAGGTCAAGGCCGACCTGGTGATCCAGCACGCCTGGGCCACCGCCAAGCAGTAGCCCGTACGACCGTCACAGCGCCGCCGCCCAGTCCGCGAGCGCGTCGAAGTCCGGCCGGACCAGCCCGGTCCGGGGATCGACGCGCGGCAACAGGGCGGCGGCGCCGTGCGTTGTTCCGCGTACTCGCGCCTCCAGCCGTCAGCCGCAGGCCTCACTGAGGCGGCGAATTATCGGATGAGACGGTGATGTCTCATTCGGTGTATGGTTGTCTCATGTCGCTCGATCGTAACCAGGTGCTCCGCACCGCCGCCGCCCTGCTCTCCCGGAAGTCGACCGCCACCATGGACGAGGTCGCCCGGGCCGCCGGTATCGGCCGCGCCACCCTGCACCGGCACTTCGCCGGGCGGGACGCGCTGGTCAGGGCGTTGGAGGCGATGGGGCTCCAGGAGTTCGAGGCCGCGTGCGACGCGGCACGCCTCGACGACGGCCCGGCCGACGAGGCGCTGCGGCGGCTCGTCGCCGAGACCGAGCCCAACGCGCAGCTGCTGGCCTTCCTCGTCACCGAGAACCAGCTCTTCGAGGGCGACGACGTGGACGAGGGCTGGGCCCGGCTCGACGCGAGGGTCAGTGCCCTCTTCAGGCGCGGCCAGGAGGAAGGCACCTTCCGGATCGACCTGAGCCCCGCCTGGCTCACCGAGGCCCTCTACGGCCTCGTCTCGGCCTGTGCCTGGTCCGTGATGGACGGCCGGGTCGCCACCAAGGACTTTCAGTACATGATCACCGAGCTCCTGCTCGGTGGCGCACGACGGAGCGTGGAGAAATGAGCAGCACCCAGCAGCTGAGCCCGACGACGGGGACGGTGGTGAAGAGCCCCGGCCGCTGGCTCGCGCTCTCGGTCCTCGTCCTGGCCGTCCTGCTGGTCGCCGTGGACGCCACCGTACTCGGCCTCGCGACCCCCTCCCTCAGCGAGGACCTCAAGCCGTCCGGCACACAGCTGCTCTGGATCGGCGACATCTACTCCTTCGTCATCGCCGGCCTGCTCGTCTCCATGGGCTCCCTCGGCGACCGGATCGGCCGCAAGAAGCTGCTCCTGATCGGCGCGACCGCCTTCGGCGCCGTCTCCGTGCTCAACGCGTACGCGACCAGCCCCGAGATGATGATCGTGGCCCGAGCGCTGCTCGGTGTCGCCGGTGCGACCCTGATGCCGTCGACCCTGGCGCTGATCCGGAACATCTTCCACGACCCCAAGGAGCGCAGCCTCGCCATCGGCATCTGGGGCGCCACCGCCTCGGCCGGCGCGGCCATCGGCCCGGTCGTCGGCGGAGCGCTGCTCCAGCACTTCTACTGGGGCTCGGTCTTCCTCATCAACCTGCCCGTGATGGCGGTCCTGGTCCTGGTCGGCATCAAGCTGCTCCCCGAGTCCAGGAATCCGGTCACCGGCCCCTGGGACCTGATCAGCGTCGGCCTCTCGCTCGTCGGCATCATCGGCGTCGTCTACGCGATCAAGGAGCTCGCCTCCCACGGCGTGTCCGTGGAGGTCGTCGCCGCCGCCGTCATCGGCGCCGCCGCCCTGTACGCCTTCGTCCGCCGTCAGTACGCGCTGACCGCGCCGCTGCTCGACATGCGGCTGTTCAAGCACCGCGGCTTCTCGGGCGCCGTCCTGGCCGACCTGCTCACCGTCTTCGGACTGTCCGGACTGGTCTTCTTCCTCTCCCAGTTCCTCCAGCTCGTCCAGGGCCGTGAGCCGCTGGAAGCCGGACTGGCCGAACTCCCCGCCGCCATCGGCGCGGTGGTCACCGGTCTGATCGCGGGCCGCTACGCCCGGCGGTTCTCCGTACGGGGCATCGTGGCCGGCGGTCTCGCCGCGATCGGACTCGCGCTCGCCGTCATCACCCTGGTCCACCGGGAGACCGGCTACCCGCTGCTCGGCGCCGCCCTGCTCGTCGTCGGCCTCGGCGCCGGGTTCTCCTTCACCGTGACCGCCGACGTGATCCTCTCCAGCGTGCCCAAGGAGCAGGCGGGTTCCGCCTCCGCCGTCTCCGAGACCGCGTACGAACTCGGCGCGGCCCTCGGCATCGCGCTCCTCGGCTCGATCGTCACCGGCGTCTACCAGGGCTTCACCACCCCGGCGGGCGTCCCCTCCGGCGCCGCCGCGGCGGCCCACGAGTCGCTCGGCGGTGCGGTCGAGGCCTCCACCGGTCTGGCCCCGGACGCGGCGACCGCCCTGGTCTCCACGGCCCAGGACGCCTTCGTCGACGGCCTGAACATCGCGGCGGGCGTCGGAGCGGCGGTCCTGCTCGCGACGTCGGTGGCGGCCTGGTTCCTCCTGAAGGGCCAGAAGCTGGAGGACGGGCTGGAGCACCCGTAACCCCGGTGCGGCCCAACGCCACGGGCCGGGGTCCTTCTTCGAGGACCCCGGCCCGTCGGCCATCCGCCACCGCCGCTACGCGGCCTTCGCCTTGGTGGCGTACATGTCCACGTACTCCTGACCGGAGAGCCGCATCACCTCGGCCATCACCGAGTCCGTCACCGCCCGCAGCACATAGCGGTCCCGGTCCATCCCCTCGTACCGCGAGAACTCCATCGGCTCACCGAACCGGACCGTCACCCGCCCCGGCCGCGGCAGCCCCGCCCCGCCCGGCTGGATCTTGTCCGTGCCGATCATCGCGAACGGCACCACCGGCGCGCCCGTCATCAGCGTGAGCCGCGCGATGCCCGTACGGCCCCGGTACAGCCGGCCGTCGGGGGAGCGGGTGCCCTCCGGGTAGATCGAGAAGATCTTGCCCTCCTCCAGCACCCGGCGGCCCGTCATCAGCGCCGCGACACCGCCGCGCCCGCCGTCGCGGTCGACCGGGATCATGCCGACACTGGTGAAGAACCAGGCCATCAGCCGGCCCTTGAAGCCCTTGCCGGTCACGTACTCGTCCTTGCCGATGAAGAAGACCGGACGGTCCGTGCAGATCGGCATGATCATCGAGTCGATGAAGGTGAGGTGGTTGCCCGCCAGGATGACCGGACCCGTCCCCGGGATGTTCTCGGCGCCCTCCACACGTGGACGGAACATCAGGCGCAGGATCGGTCCGAGCACTGCCTTGATGAGTGCGAGACGGGACAACGGTTCCTCCGGTGTCGGGGCGGGCGGTCTGTGCAGGTGGCGACGATACTCGCGGGTCACCACGGTGCGCACATCGGGTTCACCGACCGGATACACAGTGTTGACGTGAGTTTCCGTCATGTTCGGCCGGGGTCTGCCGGAGGTAAGAGGTGACTGCCTACGGTCGGACCGACCACCGACCGGCACGGACAGGTGCGGGACATCACACAGAAGGAGCCTTCATGACACAGGGTGCACACCGGACGCCGGGCCGGCGGACGGTACTCGGAGCGGCGGGAGCGGCCGTGCTCGGCGCCTCGACGGTCCTGCCCACGGGCGCGGCCCGGGCCGCCGAGGCCAAGGGCACAGGGCGCGGCCACCGCTCCCTGCCCGTCCCCACCGTCATCGCGCACCGCGGCGCCAGCGGCTACCGCCCGGAGCACACCCTCGGCTCCTACCAGCTCGCCCTCGACATGGGCGCGCACGTCATCGAGCAGGACCTCGTCCCCACCAAGGACGGGCATCTGGTCTGCCGCCACGAGAACGACATCACCGGCACCACCGACGTCGCCGACCGCCCCGAGTTCGCCTCCCGCAGGACCACCAAGTCCGTCGACGGGACCTCCCTCACCGGCTGGTTCACCGAGGACTTCACGCTCGCCGAACTCAAGACGCTGCGCGCCAAGGAGCGCATCCCCGGCATCCGCCAGGAGAACACGCTCTACGACGGCCGCTGGGAGATACCCACCTTCGAGGAGGTGCTGCGCTGGGCCGAGCGGGAGGGGCGCCGCCGAGGCCGGGAGGTCTGGCTGCACGTCGAGACCAAGCACCCCACCTACTTCCGCTCCGTCGGCCTCGGCCTGGAGGAGCGGCTCGCCACGCTGCTGCGCCGGTACGGACGCCACCGCGCCGACTCGCCGACATTCCTCCAGTCCTTCGAGCCGACCAGCATGCGGCGGATGGCGAAGCTCGTCGCCACCCCGCGCGTGGTGCTCCTGTGGACGCCGGACGACCGCCCCTGGGACTTCCGCGAGGCGGGCGACCCGCGCACGGTCGCCGACCTCATCACGCCCGAGGGCCTGGCGTGGATCGCCTCCTACGCGCAGGGCATCGGCCCGCTGCTCGACCTGGTCATCCCCAAGGACAAGGACGGCAGGCTGGGCGAGCCCACCACGCTGGTGCGCGACGCGCACGCCAAGGGCCTGATCCTCCATCCGTACACCCACCGCAACGAGAACACCTTCCTCCCCGCCGACTTCCGCCGCGGCACCGACCCGGCGGCGTACGGGGACGCCTTCGGCGCGCTGAAGAAGTACCTGGCGACCGGCATCGACGGCATCTTCTCCGACAACCCGGACACCGCACTCCTGGCCGCCCAGGACTTCCGGACCGGCTGACGGCGCGCCACCCGGTCGGAACCCCCGACCGGGTGGTTCGGCCCGTCCCGCGCAACCGCGCCACGGCGCACCCGCGTCGTGGCGGGCATGACCCCTCCCGATCCCCACCTCCTGCGCACCCTCGCCCCCCTTCTCGCCGCCGAGTCCCGCGCGGAGGCACCCGCCGCCGGCGTCGAGCCCGACGACCTCGAACAGGCCGTCTGGCTCAAGCTCCTGGAGCGGCTCCAGGACCACGAGGCCCCCGACCGCCCGGCCGACTGGCTGCGCCGGGCCGTCCGCGCCGAGGCCCGCCGTGCGCGCCGCACCGCCCTGCGCGAGCGCCCGTACCACGGGGAGGAGGCGGCCGCGCCGCACACCTCTCCCGAAAGCTCCGCCCTCACCGCCGAACGCCGCCGCGCCGTGCGCGCCGCCGTCCGCCGTACGCCCGGCCACTGCCCCCGACTGCTGACCGCGATGCTCGACCCCGCGGACCCCACCTACCGGGAAATCGCAGGGGAGTTGGGTATCTCACAGGGCAGTCTGGGGCCGATGCGTTCCCGTTGCCTGGGATGTCTGCGCAGAATGCTGGCTGCAGAGGTTCCCGCTCCCCGCCCGATGGGAAGGGTGCGGGAGACCGACCGGCGGACCAGGTGAGCGGGAGGCATGCGCACATGGGCATGAGCGTGACCATCTCAGCGGCAGACGCGCAGGACGCGGAGCACATACTCAAGCTGCAGTACCTCTGTTACCAGAGCGAGGCCGAGCTCTACGGCGACTGGTCCATCGAACCCCTCACCCAGTCGCTGGACGCCCTGCGTGCCGAACTCGCCGCGGGCCACGCCCTCGTGGCGCGTCTCGGCGACGAGATCGTCGCCTCCGTGCGCGGACGGGCCGACGAGGACGGCACCGTCCGGATCGCCAAGCTGATCGTCCATCCCCGGCTGCGGCGCCATGGACTCGGCGGGCGTCTCCTCGACGCCATCGAGGGCCACTTCGCCGGCGACCCGGTGCCCGCCGCCAAGCGCTTCCGGCTCTTCACCGGCCACCGCAGCGAGGGAAACCTGCGGCTCTACCGCAGCAGGGGGTACGAGCCGGTCGCCAGCCGCGAGATCGGGCCGCGGCTCACGCTGGTGACCCTGGAGAAGGCGGCCTGACTCAGCCGGCTTCCGCCCGCGCCCGGCGCAGCCACCAGATACCGGTCACCGGCAGCAGCACCGGGATGAAGATGTAGCCGTAGCCGTAGTCCGACCACACCGTGGCGTCCGGGAACGCGGACGGGTCGAGCAGCGTCCAGGTCCCCACGGTCAGTACGCCCACCAGCTCGGCGGCGCAGCACACCAGCGCCGCCCTGCGGGCCGTGTCCCCGCCGCGGACCAGCGTGTACGTGATGAACGCGTACACCACGGCCGCCACCGCCGACAGCGCGTACGCGAGCGGCGCCCGGTCGAACTCGGTCGCGATCTGGTAGATCGAGCGCGAGACCGCGCCCACCGACATCACCCCGTACAGCCACACCAGCAGCATCCCGGGGCCCTGGACGAGCCGCGTCCGCGTCCGCTTCTCCCGCGTCACGGTCATGGTCAGCCCACCGTCCAGATGTCGAAGAGACGCACTTCGAGCACCGCGAGCACGAACGCCCCGGCCGCCACCGTCGCCGAGCCCCAGCGGCTCCGTTCCGCGAGCGACATGAAGCCCGCCGCCGGCACCGCGCACAGCGCACCCACCAGATACGCCACGAAGATCGTCGTACCCTCGTCGGCCTTCTCGCCGCGCGCCAGCTGCACGACGCCGACCACCAGCTGCGCCAGCGCGAGGACGGTCACCACGGCTATGCCGATGAAGTGCCAGTCCTTCGTCGGCTGGTCCCGGTAGGCGGCGAAGCCGCACCAGGCGGCGAGGGCGAGCGCGGCCACCGATACCGCGACCGTCAGGGCGTCAAGCATGGCCCCGAGGGTATTACGGGCCGAACGTCCCGATGCGCTCGCCCCCCACCCGCCTCCCCGGGGCCGGCGGGGAGCGCGACAAGAGCGTGGTCTTGACCACACCCCCCGCCGCTCCCCTGTCCCCGCCGACACCGCCGTGACCCCTCCGCAGGCGCCATCCACGCAGGCCACGGACGGCCGGGACGGAGAGCGCGACCGGTGGATGACGGCGGCGCGCACTGTCCGCATGCTGCGGGAAAAGCGTCCGCTATTCGGACAGCCCCCAGGTGGTCGAATACCCGCGTGCTTTACTTGCAGCCATGACCACGACGAGCAGCCGCACCCTTGCGACCGAGGCGATCAGCACGCCCGGTGCTCGTTGTATGTGTCGAATGTGCGCCTTCTGAGGGCCCCCGCCCGCGCCTCGCGCCCCGAAGCGAGACCCGACGGCCGAGCCGATCCGCCCGCCATCCGGCGCCGGACCGCTCCTGCCCCGCGCGACGAGCTGCCTCCCGGCCACCCGCCGAAACCGGCCGATCCGCGCCTGACTGTCCGAACGACGAATGCCCCGTGCCCGGCGGACCCCGCGCCGCGCACTCGACAGTGACGGAAAACCCCTGTGATCACCACTTCGGGCCTGACCAAGGTCTACGAGTCGCGAGGCCGCGAGGTCACCGCTCTGGACGGTGTCGACCTCCACGTCCGTGAGGGCGAGGTGTTCGGCGTGATCGGCCAGAGCGGCGCCGGCAAGTCCTCGCTCATCCGCTGCGTCAACCTCCTGGAGCGCCCCACCTCCGGCACCGTGACCGTCGACGGCGTCGACCTCACCGCGCTCGCCGCCAACGGCCGCCGCGCCGGCAAGGAGCTGCGCCGGGCACGCAGCACCATCGGCATGGTCTTCCAGCACTTCAACCTGCTGTCCTCGCGCACGGTCAAGGACAACATCGAGCTGCCGCTCGAGATCCTCGGCGTCTCCGGCGCCGAACGCTCCCGCCGCGCCCTGGAACTCCTCGACCTCGTCGGCCTCGCCGACAAGGCCAAGGCCTACCCCGGCCAGCTCTCCGGGGGCCAGAAGCAGCGCGTCGGCATCGCCCGCGCCCTGGCCGGCGAGCCGAAGGTGCTGCTCTCCGACGAGGCCACCAGCGCCCTCGACCCCGAGACCACCCGCTCCATCCTCCAGCTGCTGCGCGACCTCAACCGGCAGCTCGGCCTCACCGTCCTGCTCATCACGCACGAGATGGACGTCGTCAAGACGGTCTGCGACTCCGCCGCGCTGATGCGGCAGGGCCGGATCGTCGAGTCCGGCACCGTGGGCGGACTCCTGGCCACCCCCGGCTCCCAGCTCGCGGCCGAACTCTTCCCGGTGAGCGGCGCCCCCAGCGGCCCCGACCGCACGGTCGTCGACGTCACCTTCCACGGCGAGGCCGCCACCCAGCCGGTGATCTCCCAGCTCTCCCGTACGTACAACGTCGACATCTCGATCCTCGGGGCGGCGATGGACACCGTGGGCGGCCGGCAGATCGGCCGGATGCGGATCGAACTCCCCGGACGGTACGAGGAGAACGTCGTCCCGGTCGGCTTCCTGCGCGAGCAGGGCCTCCAGGTCGATGTCGTCGACGAGGAGACCGCGCCCGAGGCGGCGCCCGTACTGGTCAAGGAAGGTGCCAAGTGACCTGGTCCGAGATGCAGCCCCTGCTGGAGCAGGGCACCGTCGACACCCTCTACATGGTCCTGTGGGCCACCGTCGTCACCATCCTCGGCGGACTGCCGCTCGGCATCCTCCTCGTCCTCACGGACAAGGGCGGACTGCTGCAGAACACCGTGGTCAACAAGGTCGTCGGGGTGATCGTGAACATCGGCCGCTCGCTGCCGTTCATCATCCTGCTCATCGCCCTCATCCCCTTCACCACGTTCGTCGTCGGCACCTTCATCGGTCCCACCGCGATGATCGTGCCGCTGGCCATCGGCGCCATCCCGTTCTTCGCGCGCCTGGTGGAGACCGCGATCCGCGAGGTCGACCACGGCCTCGTCGAAGCCGTGCAGTCCATGGGCGGCTCCGTGCCCACGATCATCCGCAAGGTGCTGCTGCCGCAGTCGCTGCCCTCGCTCGTCTCCGCCGTCACCACCACCGTCATCGTGCTCATCGGCTACTCCGCGATGGCCGGCGCGGTCGGCGGCGAAGGGCTCGGCTCCAAGGCCATCACCTACGGATACCAGCGCTTCGACACCCAGTTCATGCTGGTCACCGTCGTCGTCCTGATCGTGATCGTGACCGTCGTGCAGCTCATCGGCGACCTGGCCGTCCGGCTCCTCGCCCGCCGAGGACGCACCGCGTAACCCCTACAGACTTCGTCTCCCGAAGAAGAGCCCGGACTTGTTGTCCAGGCGTCCACCGCACCACCTGAAAGAGGCACTTTTCGTGCGTAACAACATCAAGCTCACCGCCGGTATCGCCGCCACCGCCGCGCTCGCCCTGGGCCTCACCGCCTGCGGCACCTCGTCGGACCCCTCCTCCGGCAAGGACTCGGCCGCCTCCGCCGACAAGCCGCTGGTCGTCGCCGCGTCCCCGACGCCGCACGCCGACATCCTGAACTTCGTCAAGGACGAGCTGGCCGCCAAGGCGGGCCTGAAGCTGGAGGTGAAGGAGTTCACGGACTACGTCCTGCCGAACACCGCCACCCAGTCCGGCCAGGTCGACGCCAACTTCTTCCAGCACAAGCCGTACCTGGACGACTTCAACCAGAAGAACGACACCGACATCGTCCCGGTGGTCAACGTCCACCTGGAGCCGCTCGGCCTCTACTCCACGAAGGTCAAGGCCCTCAAGGACGTCAAGGCCGGCCAGACCATCGCCGTCCCCAACGACACCACCAACGGCGGCCGCGCGCTCAAGCTGCTCGCCGACAACGGTCTGATCACCCTGAAGGACGGCGTCGGCTCCAACGGCAAGCTCTCCGACATCACCGACAGGAAGGGCCTGGAGTTCAAGGAGCTGGAGGCCGCCACCGTGCCCCGCGCCCTGAACGACGTGGACGCCGCGGTCGTCAACGGCAACTACGCCATCGAGGCCAAGCTCAACCCGGCCACCGACTCCCTGGCCCTGGAGAAGGCGGAGGGCAACCCCTACGCCAACTTCCTCGCCGTCAAGGAGGGCAGCGAGAAGGACGCGCGCGTGCAGAAGCTCGCCAAGCTCCTCAACTCGCCCGAGGTGAAGAAGTACATCGAGGACACGTACAAGAACGGCTCGGTCGTTCCGGCGTTCGGCGCCGTCGCCAAGTAAGGATCGCAGTACAGTCCTTGTGACGAAGGCCCCCGCATCCCGTCCGGTGCGCGGGGCTTTCGTCGCCTTCCGCACACACCGGACCCGGCCATGCGCACCGACGGCTGCATGCTGCATGCTGTGCGTTCACGGTCGATTCGGACGGTCCTCGGCATGGAGCTGCGCATGACTACCACCTTTCCGGACATCTCCATCAGCACGGACCGGTTGGTGCTGCGCGCACTCGAAGAGGCCGACGCCCCGGCCCTCGCCGAGATGATGAACGACGAACTGGTCGCCGCCTGGACCGCCGTGCCCCAGCCCTTCACCGAGGCGGCCGCGCACACCTGGATCACCGAGTACGCGCCCACGGAACGCGCCGCCGGACGCGGCATCGACCTCGCCGTCACCGAGTTCCTGACCCAGCGTCTGGTCGGCGTGATCCAGCTGAGCAAGACCAACTGGCGCGTCCGCTCCACCGAACTGTCGTACATCGTCGCCCCGTGGGCCCGCGGTGAGGGGTACGCCTCCGAGGCCGCGCTCGCCACCGCCCAATGGCTCTTCGGCGACCAGGGCTTCGAGCGCATCGAACTGCGCACCGCGGCCGACAACACCGCCTCCCAGCAGGTCGCCCAGAAGATCGGCTGCATCAGCGAGGGCGTGCTGCGCGGCGCCTGCATAGCCCGCACGCGCACCGAGGACGGCGGCTGGACCGACCTGCGCACCGACTTCATCGTCTGGGGCCTCCTCCCCGAGGACCTCGAAGGCGTCGACGACCAGATGACCGAGGCCGGATACTCCTCGTACGCCGACTGGAGCTGATCTCCGGGCCGACCGGCTCCGGGTACCCTCGACACCCCACCGACCCCGCAACGACACACCTCAGGAGTGAGACGACGATGGCCGACCGGGTGACGGTGATCGGCTGGGACGGCTCGCCCCTCACCGCGGCGGCCCGGTCCGCGCTCTCCGCCGCCACCCTCGTGGCCGGGGCGGCACACCATCTCGCCCTGCCCGAGGTCCCGCCCACCGCCGAACGCATCCGCCTCGGCAGCGTCGACCTCGCCGCCCGCCGGATCGCCGGCCACCGCGGCAGCGCCGTCGTCCTCGCCGACGGCGACCCCGGCTTCTTCGGCGTCGTCCGCACCCTGCGCGCCCCCGAGCACGGCCTGGAGGTCGAGGTCGTCCCCGCCGTCTCCTCCGTCGCCGCCGCCTTCGCCCGCGCCGGCATGCCCTGGGACGACGCCCGGATCGTCGTCGCCCACCAGCGCACCCTGCGCCGCGCCGTCAACATCTGCCGCGCCCACCCCAAGGTCGCCGTCCTCACCTCACCCGGCGCCGGCCCGGCCGAGCTCGCCCTCCTCCTCGACGGCGTCCACCGCACCTTCGTCATCTGCGAGGAACTCGGCACCGACCGCGAACAGGTCACCGTCCTCACCTCCGACAAGGCCGCCGACCACGCCTGGCGCGACCCCAACGTCGTCATCGTCATCGGCGGCTCCTCCCACAGCCGGGGCGGCGGCTGGCTCATGGGCCACGAGACCCCGGCCGTACGGGGCTGGGCGCTGCCCGCCGAGGAGCACGAGGAGCAGGTGGGGCACGGCGAGGGACGCGGAGCCACCCCCACCCTGCGCGCCGCCCAACTCGCCCGCCTCGGCC
Organism: Streptomyces sp. NPDC003027; assembly: GCF_053591435.1. Classification (NCBI taxonomy): domain Bacteria; kingdom Bacillati; phylum Actinomycetota; class Actinomycetes; order Kitasatosporales; family Streptomycetaceae; genus Streptomyces; species Streptomyces sp. NPDC003027. Next base: position 66,079 of record NZ_JBSFTU010000019.1, on the reverse strand, counting down.
CGCGCGTCGGCGACCTCGTCTGGGACATCGGCTGCGGCGGCGGGGCCCTCTCGGTCGAGGCCGCCCGCTTCGGCGCCGCCGTCATCGCGGTCGACGCCGACCCCGCCGCCTGTGCCCGGACCGAGGCCGCCGCCCGCCGCTCCGGCGTCCAGCTGCACGTCGTACCCGGCCGCGCCCCGCACGTGCTGGAGCGGCTTCCCGAACCCGACGTCGTACGGATCGGAGGCGGCGGGGTGCCCGTCGTCACCGCCTGCACCGACCGCAGGCCCGAACGGATCGTCACCCACGCCGCCACGCGAGACGAGGCCGAGGCCCTCGGCGCGGCCCTCGCCGACGGCGGCTACACCGTCGAGTGCGCCCTGCTGCAGAGCGTCGGCCTCGACCCCGCCGACTGGACGGAACGCGAGCGCTCCGTCGTCTTCCTGCTCTCCGGGCGCAGGATCGATCGCGCCCCGTGATCCAGTGCTCTCGGCGGGCGAGGTAGGCTGGCCGATTGTTGTACCGCACCGGTACGTTCGGCGCCATGTTCGCCAATATCCGGACGAAGCGGCCACTTTGGGTCGCTGATGTGGTACGGAGCAACCTGGGGGACGCGCGACGTGGCGCAGTCCACAGCGCACCGTGGCAGATCTGCCTGCCACGATGGCCGAAGGCCGCGACAATGCTTGGGTGTCCGCGCGTCATTCGTGCCGCGCGGCGCGCACGCTCGTTGTTGTTGACGGGTGAAGGTCTGAAGGAGCACAAGCGATGGGCGAGGGGTACGCATGACGGACACCGGCCAGGTCCCGGGCGAGGGGCTGCCGGAGAACGCAGGCATGGTCGAGCAGCCGGGCATCCCCGCTCCGGGCGCGTACACCTTCCTGGACCCCTCCGAGAACGCAGCCGAGGAAGACGACCTGCTGCTCATGCCGGGCGCGCAGGGCGCGTGGAGCGAGCACCAGCCGGGCGTGGCTCCGGCGGCGCCCGTCGCCGTAGCGCCCTCCGCCGGGCCCCAGCCGGCGGTGCCGGGCCAGGCGTCGGGGCAGCATCCGACGGTGGACCCCCTCACCGACCCCCTGGCCGGACCGCTCGCCGACGCACTCGCCGCCCAGACCCCGATGGGCCAGGTCCCGCACGCCCAGCAGGCCGTACAGACGCCCCTCTCCACCCCACCGCACGGCGTGCCCACCGAGGAGGCCCCCGGGCAGTTCCCCGCGCAGGGCGTCTCCACCCCCGCGCACGGCGTTCCGGCGGGCGCGGAGGCCTTCGCGACTCCGGGGCACGGTGTTCCGGCGGGTGCGGAGGGCGTCGGGACTCCGGCGCACGGGGTTGCGGGCGCGGCCCAGGCGGTCGCCACTCCCGCGCACGGCGTGGAGACGGCGTCGCAGGAGCAGGTCGCCACCCACCACGGCTACGAACCCGGTGTCCTCGACACCGGCGCCCACGAGGCGGCCGGCCGCGACTCCGGCTCCGTCGACCTCAGCGGCGTCCGCATGCCGCCGCATGCCGCCGCCCCCACCGCGCGCCGCCCGCTGCACATGGGCCCGCCCGTGCCGGACAACTCCGGGGGAGTGGTGCGCTCGCTGGCCGACCGCGGCCCGGCCGGGGCACCGGCCGCCGCGCCCGCTCCGGCTCCGGCTCCCGAGCCCGCTCCGGCCGCCATGGCGGCAGCGCCGGCTCCGATGCCGACCCGCGTGGAGGGCCCGCCGACGACCGGCCCCGAGTACCTCGATGTCCCGCAGGACCCGCGGTCCGCGTCGTCGGGCGGCAGCCAGTTCGGCGAGGCCGCGCCGCAGGGCGCTGTGCCGTGGGACCCGCAGCCCCCGCAGTCCGTCGCGCCCGAGACGGCGCCGGCCCCCGCAGAAACGGTCGGTCACTTCGTCCAGGTCGAGGGCACCGTCCCGACGACCCCCCACCTGGCGCCGACGCCGGTCGCCGAGGCGGCGGAGCCGGCCGTCGAGGCAGAGGCGGAGCAGTCCCAGCCCGTGGCCGAGCCCGAGGCGCCGGTGGCGACCGTTCCCGCCCCACGGGAGGGGGAGCCCGCGGCGGAGGCGGCGGGTGCGCCGGAGGCCGAGGCCCAGCCCGAGCCTGCCGTTCAGCCTGAGCCCGAGCCTGTGGTCGAGGCCGTGGTCGAGGAGCTCCCGGTGGCGGAGGAGGCCGTTCGGGCCGAGACCGTGGCCGAGTCGGCGGAGGAACAGCCCGAGGCTGTCGCAGAGGCCCAGGCGCAGGCGGAGTCCGTCGAGGCCGCGGCCGAACCGATCGTCGAGCCCGAGCCCGAGATCGAGGCGGAGGGTCAGGCGGAGGCGGAGCAGCCCGAGTCGGCGGTCGACGCCGAGCCGGAGCCCGCACCCGAGCCGGTAGCCGAGGTCCAGGCCGAGCCCGAGGCCGCTGAGGCTGAGCCTGAGCCCGAGGCCGCTGAGGCTGAGGTCGTGGCAGAGCCCGCGCCCGCGCCGGCTGAGGTCGTGGCAGAGCCGGCCGCCGCCGCCGAGCCCGCACCGGCCGCCGAACCCGTCCCCGACGCCACCGCCACCGCCGAGGTCGTGGCCGAACCCGTCCCCGACGCCACCGCCACCGCCGACGCCGAGCCCCTCCCCGACGCCGAACCCGCCGACGAGGCCCAGGCCGCCCCCGCGCCCGCCCCCGGCTACGCCGACGCCGAGCGCGAGGCCGTGCTCCGCGTCATGCGCGAGCGCCGGGACATCCGCAACGGTTTCCGTTCCGACCCGATCCCGCACGAGGTGCTGCTCCGGGTCCTGGAGGCCGCCCACACGGCCCCCAGCGTCGGCCACTCCCAGCCCTGGGACTTCGTCGTCATCCGCTCCGCCGAGACCCGCCGGAGCATGCACGAGCTCGCCCAGCGCCAGCGCGAGGCGTACGCCCAGTCGCTTCCGAAGGCACGGGCGAAGCAGTTCAAGGAACTGAAGATCGAGGCCATCCTCGACACCCCGGTCAACATCGTCGTCACCGCCGACCCCACCCGCGGCGGGCGTCACACGCTGGGCCGCTTCACCCAGCCGCAGATGGCGCCGTACTCCTCGGCCCTCGCCGTCGAGAACCTCTGGCTCGCCGCCCGCGCCGAGGGCCTCGGAGTCGGCTGGGTCAGCTTCTTCGACGAGCGCGAGATGGTCCGCGCCCTCGGCCTGCCCGAGCACCTCGAAGTCGTCGCGTACCTCTGCGTGGGTTACGTCGACGAGTTCCCGGAGGAGCCCGAGCTGATGCAGGCGGGCTGGTCCAAGCGCCGCCCCCTGTCCTGGGTCGTCCACGAGGAGACGTACGGCCGCCGCGCCCTGCCCGGCGAGGAGCCGCACGACCTGCTCCAGGAGACCGTCTCCCACATCCGCCCGCTGGACGCCAAGGCGCTCGGCGAGGCGTGGGAACGGCAGAAGCGCATGACCAAGCCCGCGGGGGCGCTCGGCATGCTGGAGATCATCTCCGCACAGCTCTCGGGGCTCTCCCGGATGTGCCCGCCGCCGATCCCGGAGCCCGCGGCCGTCGCGATCTTCGCGGGCGACCACGGGGTGCACGCCCAGGGCGTCACCGCCTGGCCGCAGGAGGTCACCGGCCAGATGGTCGCGAACTTCCTCGGCGGCGGCGCGGTCTGCAACGCCTTCGCCAACCAGGTCGGCGCGGAGGTCTGCGTCATCGACGTCGGCGTCGCCTCCGACCTGCCGGCCACGCCGGGGCTGCTGCCCCGCAAGGTCCGCGCCGGTACGGGCGACTTCACGACCGGTCTCGCGATGACGCGGGAGGAGGTGCTCGCCGCGATCGAGGTGGGCATCGAGACCGCGCGGGACCTGGTGGCGGCGGGCAACAAGGCGCTGCTGACCGGTGAGATGGGCATCGCCAACACGACGGCCTCGGCGGCGCTGATCTCGGTGTACACCGGGGTCGATCCGGTGGAGGTCACCGGCCGCGGCACCGGCATCAACGACGAGATGCACGCGCGGAAGGTGGACGTGGTCCGCCGCGCCCTCGACCTGCACCAGCCGGACCCGGCGGACCCGATCGGTGTCCTCTCGGCGATCGGCGGCCTGGAGCACGCGGCGCTGGTCGGTCTGATCCTGGGCGCGGCCTCGCTGCGCACCCCGGTCGTCCTCGACGGTGTCTCGACGGGCGCGGCGGCGCTGGTGGCCCGGGCGATCGCGCCCGAGTCCCTGGCCGCCTGCATCGCGGGGCACCGCAGCGCGGAGCCGGGCCATGTGGCCGCTCTCAACAAGCTCGGTCTGCGCCCCCTGGTCGATCTCGACCTGCGTCTCGGCGAGGGCACGGGAGCGCTCCTGGCCCTCCCCATCGTCCAGAGCGCGGCCCGCGCGATGCACGAGGTCGCGACGTTCGACTCGGCGGGCGTGACGGAGAAGTAGTCCCGGCCCGGGGGCGGCGCGGCGGTTCGCGGCTTCGCCGCCCCTGCCACCGGCGTCGGCGGTCCGCCGGGGGAGACCCCGGCGGACCGTCCGCGAGCGCGGAGGGACATGGGTCACAGGCCGCCCACCGCCGGTGACCGATATCGTGGGGCAAGGTCGAAGAAACCGCGCCCCACCAGCCGCTTCACCGCCGCAGCGGCCCCGCCCACGCATCGCCCTCCGAGGAGCCGCACACCCATGGCCGAGCACCCCGAGCACCCCGCCTACCCCGTCGGGCTCCGCCTCTCCGGCCGTCGCGTCGTCGTCTTCGGCGGTGGCCAGGTCGCCCAGCGCAGGCTCCCCGCCCTCATCGCCGCCGGCGCCGACGTGACCCTGATCTCCCCGTCCGCGACCCCGTCCGTCGAGGCCATGGCGGAGGCCGGCGAGATCACCTGGGTCAAGCGCCGTTACGAGGACGGGGACATCGCCGACGCCTGGTACGCGCTCGTCGCCACCAGCGACCCCGTCGCCAACGCCGCCGCCTCCGCCGAGGCCGAGCGGACCAAGACCTGGTGCGTGCGCTCCGACGACGCCGAGGCGGCCACCGCCTGGACCCCGGCCACCGGCCGTAGCGAGGGCGTGACCGTCGCGGTCCTCACCGGCCACGACCCCCGCCGCTCCGCCGCCGTGCGCGACGCCATCGTCGAGGGCCTGCGGGACGGTTCCATCGCGGCCCCGCAGCACCGCTCCCGTACCTCCTTCGTCGCCCTCGTCGGCGGCGGCCCCGGCGACCCCGACCTGATCACCGTCCGCGGCCGCCGGCTGCTCGCCGAGGCCGACGTGGTCATCGCCGACCGCCTCGGCCCGCGTGACCTGCTCGATGAACTGCCCCCGCACGTCGAGGTGATCGACGCGGCGAAGATCCCGTACGGCCGTTTCATGGCCCAGGAGGCCATCAACAACGCGCTCATCGAGCACGCCAAGGCCGGCAAGTCGGTCGTGCGGCTCAAGGGCGGTGACCCGTTCGTCTTCGGCCGCGGCATGGAGGAGGCCCAGGCCCTCGCCGCCGAGGGCATCGCGTGCACCGTCGTCCCCGGCATCTCCAGCTCGATCTCGGTTCCCGGAGCGGCCGGCATCCCCGTCACCCACCGCGGTGTGGCGCACGAGTTCACCGTCGTCAGCGGCCATGTCGCCCCGGACGACCCGCGCTCCCTGGTCGACTGGGCGTCGCTGGCCAAGCTCACCGGCACACTCGTGATCCTGATGGGCGTCGACAAGATCGGGAAGATCGCCGAGGCGCTGATCGCCCACGGCAAGGACCCGGAGACTCCGCTCGCCCTCGTCCAGGAGGGCACCACGGCCACCCAGCGCCGGGTGGACGCGACCCTGGCCACGGTCGCCGAGACGGTCAAGGCCCAGGAGGTCCGCCCGCCGGCCGTCATCGTCATCGGCGCGGTCGTGAGCGAGGGCCCCCAGAAGCACGTGAAGTAACCAGGGGTGACCGAACCCCTGTCGCACACACTGGCACCACATCCCGGACAAGGCAGTATCACCTCGTGGCCGAAATCATCACCATCGACGACCCCGACGACCCGCGCCTGCGCGACTACACCGGCCTGACCGACGTCGAGCTGCGGCGCAGACGGGAGCCCGCCGAGGGGCTGTTCATCGCCGAGGGGGAGAAGGTCATCCGCCGTGCCGGGCAGGCCGGTTACGAGATGCGGTCGATGCTGCTCTCCGCCAAGTGGGTCGACGTCATGCGCGATGTCATCGACGAGGTCCCGGCGCCCGTGTACGCCGTGCAGCCGGACCTCGCCGAGCGCGTCACCGGCTACCACGTGCACCGCGGCGCCCTCGCCTCCATGCAGCGCAAGCCGCTGCCGACGGCCGGGGAACTCCTGAGCACCGCCCGGCGCGTCGCCGTCATGGAGTCGGTCAACGACCACACCAACATCGGGGCCATCTTCCGCAGCGCCGCCGCGCTCGGCATGGACGCGGTCCTGCTCTCACCGGACTGTGCGGACCCGCTGTACCGCAGGTCCGTGAAGGTCTCCATGGGCGCGGTCTTCTCCGTCCCGTACGCCCGCCTGGAGACCTGGCCCCGCGGCCTGGAGGCGGTCAGGGAGGCGGGCTTCAGGCTGCTCGCGCTCACCCCCGACGAGAAGGCGACCCCGATCGACGTGGCGGCCCCGCACAAGCTGGAGCGGGCGGCGCTGATGCTCGGCGCGGAGGGCGACGGCCTGTCCGCGCAGGCCCTGCGCGCCGCGGACGAATGGGTCCGCATCCCGATGGCCCACGGCGTCGACTCCCTCAACGTCGGCGCGGCGGCCGCCGTGGCCTTCTACGCGGTGGCGAGCGGCCGCCCGCAGGACTGACGACCGGCCGCCGACCGCGGCCGCTCATTCCCACGCTTCCCGCAAGGCCCCCAGGATCAGCGGGGCGTCGCGCCGGCGGGTGGCGATGAGGACCGGCTCGGCGCCGTCCCGGCACGTGATGACGACGCCGTCGAACTGGTACGTGCGGGGCCAGGCGTCGGGGTCGTCGCCGAGCCGGAACGCCCGTACCCCTTCCACGGTCAGCGACTCCGGCAGATCCCGGCGGGCGACGTTCCCCCAGGGGTCCGGGGTGGCGGCCGGGCGCCCGTCCCCGACCACCAGGTGGTCGAACCCGTCCACGCTGTACGGAACGTCTCCTCGCAGCGACGCCCGCAGGCACCGCTTCCCGTCCGGGCCGACCGGCACGACGTCACTGGTGTCCTCCGCCCTGCGCAGGCGCCGCCGCAGCGGCAGGACGCACACGCCGCCCAGCGCCAAAGCCGGTGGCGCCCCGCATGCCATCATCAGCAGCGCGCCGGGAACGTCGTCGCCGATGCCGGCGGCGAGGAACCCGACGCCGCCCAGGAGCACCGCCGCGAGACACAGCGTGGTGGGGAGAGCCCACGGGTGGTGACCTCCCGGTTCGGCCGGGCGCCGACGGGGGAGCCGCGGGCCCGCCCACAGGGAGAGCCAGAGGAAGAGGAGCCCGACGGGCAGCGCCGCGAGACCGATACCCAGGGTCGACCGCCAATCGTCGAGCGGTGACGCATGCGTCTCCTCGACGGCACCGCCGATCCCCACCCGGCGGATCTCGCCGCGCCAGTACGTCGTCGTGACCACGTCCCCAGGGCGCACGGATGCGAGAACCGGGCCCGGCGCCCCGCCCATGCGCACGTGGCGCGCGGTGTCCGAGCCCGCTTCCGTGAGGATCAGGAAGTGCCGGCGACCCTTGCCGCGTGCCTCCTCCCGCGTCCCCCGCACGGTCGCCTGAACCGTCGTCGTGCACGGATCCGACCACGTCGTACCGTCCGGACAGGCCGGTGCCGCGGCGTACGCGTCCTCGTCCGCCAGCCTGTCCGGGACGGCGGTGAACTGCCACGCGGACAGACCGAGAAGGAGCACTCCGAGAGCGGCGCCGACGAGGAATCGGGTGGGGTCGGGCGAGCGTCGGCGCTCGTCGCGCGGGCCGTTCGAGTGGTGTTCCGTCACCTCGGGAAGAGTAGGGACGCTCCCGGTTCCGGACGACGTGGTCGTACGGCAGGCAAGGCTGCCGTGACCTTGCCGGACACCGGCAGCGTGTCGCCTCAGCCCTGGAGGGCCTGGGCGGCCGCGATCCCCAGGGCGACGACCAGCGTGACCACCACGAAGACGAAGAGCCGCTGACGCAGCAGCCGGGGATTGGCGGGGCGGCGGCCGGTCGAGGTGGTACGGGCGCCGGAGCGGGACGGCACCGGGCGCCCGTTGGGCCGGGACTGGGGGGCGGGCCGCCCGCCCGTTCGCGAGGCGACGGGCCGCGAGGCCGGGCCCTGCGCCCGCCCCTGCGTCGTGCGCCCGGTGTACCGCTCCGTCGGCCGGCTGCCCGTCGCCTCCTCCGTACGCTCCCGCTGCGCCGGCGGGCGGGCGGCCGGCAGCCCCTGCGCCTCGCGGGCCGCGATCTCCTTGAGGCGCATGGAGAGCTGGAGCGTGCTGGGACGTTCCTCCGGGTCCTTCGCCAGACAGGCCCGTACGAGCGGGGCGAGCGCGTCCGGTACGCCGTGCAGCTGGGGCTCCTCGTGCACCACCCGGTAGAGCATGACCTCCGAACTGCCGTGCCCGAAGGGGGAGTCGGCCATCGCGGCGTACGCGAGGGTGGCGCCGAGCGAGAACACGTCCGTGGCCGGGGTGACGGCCGCGCCGCGCACCTGCTCGGGCGCGAGGAAGCCGGGGGAGCCGACGGCCGTGCCCACGTGGGTGAGGGTGCTGGCTCCGGTGGCCCAGGCGATGCCGAAGTCGATGATCCTGGGGCCCTTGGGTGACAACAGGATGTTCGACGGCTTGAGGTCCCGGTGCACGACCCCGGCCTCGTGGACGGCGACCAGGCCCTCCGACAGCGCGGCACCGATCGCTGCCACGTCGGCGGCGGGCAGGGGCCCCTCCTCGGCGACACGGTCGTGCAGCGACGGCCCGGGCACGTACTGGGTGGCGAACCAGGGACGATCGGCCTCCAGGTCGGCGGCGACCAGCCGGGCCGTGCAGCCGCCGCGGATCCGCCGGGCCGCCGAGACCTCGCGGGCGAACCGCGACCGGAACTCCTGGTCCTCGGCCAGGTCCGGCCGGATCACCTTCAGCGCGACGCGCTGCCCACGCCGGTCGGACCCCAGGTACACGACCCCCATCCCGCCGGCGCCGAGCCGCCGGTGGAGGCGGAACGACCCGACGACCCGCGGATCCTCGCGCCGGAGCCGCATCATCGCCATGTCCGTCCCCTCGTCCGTTCGACGAGGCACAGCTTACGTATTGGCGCCCCGGTGTGCTCATAGGCCGCGCCCTCGCGCAGGGATCGATTGTCAGTGCTGGGGAGGACACTTGAGGGTTGGTCAGGGCGCCGCCGCCGACGCCGGCCCCGGCCCCGGGATTTTCCAACATCCCGACGCGGCAGGGAGATTCGACCGATGGCGGGCGCCCGCGCGGAGAGGTCCGTGGACCCGGTGGGCACGGCACGGACCTGCGACGCGGTGGCCGGCGGGGAGGGCCGGAGGGCGGGCACGGCGGCCCGGCGAGGGGTGGTGGAAGTGAGCGAAGTCACGCGTACCGGCGCGCTCGTCCGAACGGCCCCTTTCCTGGCAGGCCGGGCCTCGCCCCGGCCGCACACCCGCACCCCTCAGGGAAGACCCTCAGTCCGGACGCGGCCTCTCCACCCAGGGGAGTACGCCGTGGGGACGCGGGTCATCCTCCGGGAGGCCCGGAAGCCGGTACGCGGGCATGACGTCCCGGTGGCGCCCGGTCCCTAGTGTTGGAGGCAAGCGGCGGGTGCAGCACTCGTCCCCCGAGGTCAGACACCCGCCGCTGTCAGACACGACAGGAGAGGACCCATGGCGTACACGGCACCGCGGATGAACACCCGCCCTTCGAGCCGGCGTCACCCCTTGGTGGCGACCGCCATGGTCCTCCCTCTCGCGACCCTGCTCGTGGTCGTCTTCGGCGGCTGGGACGCGGTGGTCACTCAGGCGTCGTCCGTGGGCGTGATGCTGGGGCGCTGAGCGGCGCCCCGGACCCGGGAGAGCGGCCCGGGTCGGGACATCCGGCCAACAACCCCGTGGGGACGGGGGTACGGCGGACGGCAGCGTGTGGCCGGTCAGCTGGGGAGCTGACCGGCCCTCGCGCTTCTCCCCGTCGCGGGACCGGGCGAGACGTGTCCGGACAGGACCTGTGCCGCCGGGCGTACGCTCCCCAGGTGCTCGCACCCGATCTCGACCTGCTGCGCTCCCTCGCGCGCGAAGCCGTCCACGCGGAGACGGCTCGCTGTGCCTGCCCACACGCGGTCCTCGCCGACCGCGAGGACGGCACCGTCGTGCGGCACGGTCCTGTCGTCCTCAAGGCGCACGCGCCCGGCACCGGTGGCGAGGATCATCGCGCGCGGATCGCGGTGGCCGCGGACGCCCGGCTGCGGGGCGTCCTCCTCCCGCCCCTGACCCGCCCCGACCGCACCATCGAGGGCCGCCCTCTCACCGCCTGGCCCTACGGCACGCCCGTCGACCCGGGCGACCCGGACGCGGCCCCCTGGGAGGACGCGGCCCGGCTCCTGGCCCGACTGCACCGCACCGCGCCCCCCGCCGGCCTTCCGCCCATGCGCGCCCCCGTCAAGGCCGCCCTGGCCGTCGAGCGGATGTGTCGGGCGGACGCCGCACCCCGCTCCGCCGTCGAAACCGTGCTGCGTGCCTGGAGCACCGTGCCGCAGGCGCCCGCCGCCCCGCCCGGCCTCCTCTGCCACGGCGACTTCCACCTCGGCCAGCTGGTCCGCGAACCGGGCACGCCCGACGGACGCTGGCTCCTCATCGACGTCGACGACCTCGGCGTGGGCGACCCCGCCTGGGACCTGGCCCGCCCCGCCGCCTGGTTCGCCGCGGGCATCCTTCCCCCGGAGGTCTGGGCCCGGTTCCTCGGCGCGTACCAGGCCGAAGGCGGCCCGGCCGCCCCTTTCGACGACCCCTGGGCGGCATTGGACCTCCCCGCCCGTGCGCTGACCGTCCAGGCCGCCGCGCTCGCCCTCGCCAAGGCCGCCACCGAGAACCGGCCCCTCGACGAGGTCGAGGAGGTGATGATCGACACCTGCGCCCGAATAGGCGCCGCCCGAACCGAGTTGGCCCCGCCCGCGTCCGCATAGAGTGAAAGCTTCATCCGAACGGCAGGGAGTTGAGCCGACATGCAGTGCCCCAAGTGCCATGCAGCGATGCACACGTACAACCGCAATGGCGTCCAGATCGAGCAGTGCAGCGGCTGTCGCGGGATATTCCTCGACTACGGCGAGCTGGAGTCCCTGACCCGGCTCGAGTCCCAGTGGGTCCAGCAGGCCCCGCCCGCCCCCGCCCCGCCGGCCTACCCGGCCCCGCCCGCCCCCGCGGCCCCCGCCTGGGGCGCCCCGCACCACGGTGGCCACCACGGCGGTCACCACCGCCAGCGCGGCTTCGGCCGGATGCTCTTCTCCTCCTGACGAGGCCCGGTCCTCCCCAGGACATGAAGAAGCCCCCGGCTGCCAGAGGCGCCCGGGGGCTTCTTCATGTGGTGCGCGATACTGGGATTGAACCAGTGACCTCTTCCGTGTCAGGGAAGCGCTCTCCCGCTGAGCTAATCGCGCGGGCCGGTCCCGAACCATACAGGACCAGGGGTCGTACTGCGTGCGCGATACTGGGATTGAACCAGTGACCTCTTCCGTGTCAGGGAAGCGCTCTCCCGCTGAGCTAATCGCGCGGGGATCCTTGCGGACCAAGATCCTTTACGGATCAGTGGACGATACTGGGATTGAACCAGTGACCTCTTCCGTGTCAGGGAAGCGCTCTCCCGCTGAGCTAATCGTCCTTGGAGGTGGAGACGGGATTTGAACCCGTGTAGACGGCTTTGCAGGCCGTTGCCTCGCCTCTCGGCCACTCCACCAGGAGTGAAACGGGGGTTCGGGAAGATCCCCCACATCGAGCGGACGACGAGATTCGAACTCGCGACCCTCACCTTGGCAAGGTGATGCTCTACCAACTGAGCCACGTCCGCTTGTCGGTTCCGGTCCGCTTGCGCGTCCCGGCGACGTGTTGAACTCTAGCGGATTCCCGGGCCAGTACAAAAACGCGTTTCCGCAGCGTGCTGAGCTGCGCGCTTGGCCAGGCGCCCGGCCCGGGGTCAGGGAGCGTTCCCGTCACGTTCACTCCCCGTGTTCCCGCCGTGCCTCCCCGCCCTCACCCGCTCCTGCTCACGCGCCCCCGCGCACGCCCCCGACGCCGCCCCCGCGCCCGCCCTAGACTCGCACCCGTGCACGACCTCGTTCCCCTGGCCCGCTTCGGCGGCCTCGTCGCGACCGATCTGCGGGATGTCACCCATGACCCCGAGGCCCTCGACTCCGCCGGCTTCTGGGCCGTCTCCGCGGACTTCGAAGGCCGTCTGACCTGCGCCCGCTTCGGTGACGTGCGGCCGGAGCCCGTTCCCGCCCCCGTGCCGGGAGCCTGGCGCGGGCCCGCGACCGGTGACTGGACGTCCTCGCTCGACCGCGCCGCGTACACGGCGGGCGTCCGGCGGATCCGCGAGCACATCGCGCGAGGCGAGGTCTACCAGGCCAATCTCTGCCGCGTGATGTCCGCGCCGCTGCCCGAGCCCGAGACCGCCGACGTCGACGCCCTCACCGCGCTGCTCGCCCGCGGCAACCCCGCTCCGTACGCCGGAACGATTCGCCTCCCCGCCCACGGCGTCGAGATCGCCACCGCGTCCCCCGAGCTCTATCTGCGCCGCCACGGCCGCACCGTCGAGTCCGGCCCCATCAAGGGCACCGGCCGGACCGCCGAGGACCTCCTGGAGAAGGACCACGCCGAGAACGTGATGATCGTGGACCTCGTACGCAACGACCTCGGCCGCGTCTGCGCCACCGGGTCCGTCAGCGTCCCCGAGCTCTGTGCCGTCGAGCCCCACCCCGGCCTGGTCCACCTCGTCTCCACCGTCCGGGGTGAGCTCGACGCGGCGGTGGGCTGGCCGGAGCTGCTCGACGCCACCTTCCCGCCCGGGTCCGTCACGGGCGCCCCCAAGTCCAGCGCCCTGCGGATCATCGCGGCGCTGGAGACCGCCCCGCGCGGCCCGTACTGCGGCGGCGTCGGCTGGGTCGACGCCGACCGCCGCACCGCCGAGCTCGCCGTCGGGATACGCACCTTCTGGATCGACCGCGCCGACGGCGTGCTCCGCTTCGGCACCGGCGCGGGCATCACCTGGGGCTCCGACCCCGAGCGCGAGTGGGCGGAGACCGAATTGAAGGCGTCCCGCCTGCTGGCGGTAGCGTCGGGCACGTACGAGGCGAGCGGAAAGGCCATTTCTCGATGAAACTCTGGGTCAACGGCGGACTGTACGACGCGGCGGAAGCCCGGGTGTCCGTACTGGACCACGGCCTGACCGTCGGCGACGGCGTCTTCGAAACGGTCAAGGCCGAGCGCGGCGAGACCTTCGCCCTCACCCTGCACCTGGAGCGCCTCACCCGCTCCGCGCGCGGCCTGGGCCTGCCCGACCCCGACCTCGACGAGGTCCGCCGCGCCTGCGCCGCCGTCCTGGAGGCCAACCCGATGGAGCTCGGCCGGCTCCGCATCACGTACACCGGCGGAATCTCCCCGCTCGGCTCCGAACGCGGCGACGCCGGCACCGGACTCGTCGTCGCGCTCGGCGAGACGAGCCGCCGCCCCGACACCACCGCCGTCGTCACCGTCCCCTGGACGCGCAACGAGCGCTCCGCGCTCACCGGCCTGAAGACCACCTCGTACGCCGAGAACGTCGTCGCGCTCGCCAGGGCGCGCGAACAGGGCGCCTCCGAGGCGCTGTTCGCCAACACCGTCGGGCAGCTCTGCGAGGGCACCGGCTCCAACGTCTTCGTCGTGCTCGACGGCCGGATCCACACCCCGCCCGTCTCCTCCGGCTGCCTCGCGGGCATCACCCGCGCCCTCGCCGTGGAGTGGACCGGCGCCGAGGAGACCGACCTCCCGCTGGACGTCCTGGACAGCGCCGAGGAGGTCTTCCTGACCTCGACCCTCCGCGACGTCCAGGCCGTCCACCGGGTCGACGGACGCGAACTGTCCGGCGCGCCCGGTCCCGTCACCGCCAAGGCGATGCGGGTCTTCGGCGAGCGGGCGGCGGCGGACCGGGACCCGCGTCTCAAGTAAAGCGGATGACGGAGGGCCGTCAGGTGGGTACAACACCCCTGATGACCACCACCCTGCGGCCGGCCGGGCCGCTCCAGCAGACCCCCGACGGCGGCCGTTCACGCACCTACGACGTGTGCGTGAACAGCCGTCGCGTCGGCTCCGTCCACCTCACCACCGCACACGGCTTCGGCGCCGCGTCCGGTGTGATCGAGGATCTGAACATCGACGAGAGGGACCGCCGCCGCGGCCGCGGCACCGTCGCCGCGCTCGCCGCCGAGGAGGTGCTCCGCGGCTGGGGCTGCCGCGAGATCCAGATCTCCGTCCCCGCCGGCGCCGAGGCGGCCCTGCGGATGGCCACGGCCCTCGGCTACGTCGAACGCAGCCGCAACATGGACAAGGAGCTGCCGGGGGAGCCGCCCGCGCTCCCGCCGGACGTCGAGATTCGCCCCATGACCGAGGCGGAGTACGGGCCGTGGGAGGCGAAGGCCAAGGAGGACTACGCGCGGAGCTGGATCGCGCGCGGCGTACCGGAGGACCGGGCGCGCGCCAAGGCCGAGGCCAGTCACCGCGAGAACCTGCCGCGTGGCCTGGCCACTCCTGGCGTCGCGATCCATGTGGTGGTACGCGACGGGCAGGTCGCCGGGCGGCTGTGGACCGGGCGGCGCGAGCTGAGCCCCGGGCGGACCGCCGCGTACGTGTACGACATCGAGGTCGCCGAGGCCCAGCGCGGCCGCGGCCTGGGCCGCGCGCTGATGCTGCTCGCCGAACGCGTCGCCCTCGACGCCGGGGAGCGCCTGCTCGGACTCCACGTCTTCTCCGACAACACCCCGGCGATCCGCCTCTACGAGTCGCTGGGCTACCGCACCGCGCACGTCAACAGCTACAAGCCGCTTCTCTAGGGGGTGTCCGCGCCGGCGTCGGCGAGCAGGCGGTCGACGATCTCCTCGATGCGCTCGCGCAGTCCGTCCTGGCTCTTGCCGCCGTCGATACGCGTCCCGTCGACGACATAGGTGGGGGTGCCCGTGACCTTGATCGCCTTGCCCTCCGCCTGGTCGGCGTCGACGACCAGCAGGTGCCGGCCGTCGATCAACGCGGTGTCGAACTCCTCCGCGTCCAGGCCGAGTTCGCGCGCCACCTCCAGCAGCACGGGCTCGCCCCGCTCGCCGAGGTCCGCGGTCCTGGCCAGCAGCGCCTCCGCGTACGGCCAGCCCCGGCCCTGCTCGGCCGCCTCCTCGGCGGCCTGGGCGGCGGCGTACGCGTGCTTGTGCTTCTCCAGCGGGAAGTGCCGCAGCCGTACGTCGACGCGCTCGCCGTACTTCTCGCGCAGCGCGCGCACGTCGTCGAGGGCGCGGAAGCAGTCGGGGCACTGAAGATCGAACCATGCCTCCAGGACGACGGGGGAGGAGGCGGGCGCGGTGGTGGAGTCACTCATGGGAGCAGTCTTCCAGCCCGTGCGGCCTCGCCCAACCGGGACCTGGGGAGGAGATCGCGCCCCGGCGACCCGGAGATCTCCCTGAGGTCGGCCCGGAAGATGGCCGCGGGCCGTCCCGCCGGTGCAGGATGGAAGGGACGTTTCGCACGGCGCCGGGAGGATCGCATGCTTGCCGAGACCATCTGTTCCGCGGTGTCCGCGGCAGGCTTGGGCATCGCCGCGATCACGGCGTACCGCAAGCGCTTCCTCACCGCGGTCAGAATCGCCGCGTACGCCCTCGTGCCCGTCGGTCTGGTCATGACGGGCGCGGTCGAGTGGCTCGCCAGGACGGCCTTCAGCCCCGTGGCCTGGGCCGGGTTCGGTGTGCTCGGCGTGGCGTGGCTGCTGTTCACGACCACCCGGGCCGTCGAGCGGCGCAGAGGCGGCCGCGAGGAGGCGGTCGGCGACCGGGGTGGGGCCGTCGCGCCCGCCGCTTCGGCTCCCTCGCTCGGGCGTGGGCAGCGTGGCGCGCCGCCGGCGTCGCGGGCCACCACGGGCGGGGACGACTTCAGCGACATCGAGGCGATCTTGAAGAAGCACGGGATCTGACCCGGGCCCGGCCTGGATCTCCCGGCGGCACGTCCACGGGATGGAATGAACCGGCCTCGGCGAGGGGCGTGTTGCGGGTGGTCCCGGCCGGGGACTGCGCCATGATCGCCCCGACATGCTCGAGACCTCGCGGGATCATGCCCCCGCACCCACCGAAGAGCCGCGCGGCTGCCTGTTCGCGCTCTCCCAGCCGCCGCTGATGATCTTCCTCGCGGTGATCGGCTGTCTGCTTCTGATGGCCGCCGTGCACGACCTGTTCCTGCTGTGAGCGGGCGGTCCGCGGCGGCTCAGCCGGCCGCTTCCTTGCGGCGCGCCCGGTACGCGGCGACGTGGAGCCGGTTACCGCAGGTGCGGCTGTCGCAGTAGCGGCGGGAGCGGTTGCGGGAGAGGTCGACGAAGGCCCGGCCGCAGTCCGGTGCCTCGCAGCGCCGCAGCCGCTCCTGTTCGCCCGCGACGACGATGAACGCCAGCGCCATGCCGCAGTCCGCGCCGAGATGGTGGGCGATCGAGGCGCCCGGCGCGAAGTAGTGCACGTGCCAGTCGTAGCCGTCGTGGTCGGTGAGCTGCGGAGTCGTGCCCGCCGCGGCCACCAGCTGGTTGATGAGCGTGGCCGCGATCCGGGCGTCCGGCGCGGCGAAGACGGCCGCGAACCTTCCGCGCAGCTCCCGCACGGCCTTGAGGTCGTTCGCGCTGAGCTCCCTGACGTCGCTGATGTCGTGGGCCCGTACGAAGGCGTGCAGCGCCTGGAGGTCCTGGAGTTCGTCGTCACGGTCGCCCTGCGGGGCGGTGTTCATCAGATCGACGACGGTGTCGAGGGCGATCCGGGTGTCGTGGGGGATCAGCACGATTCGCTCCCTGGCCGGCTGCGGGCGGGCGCCCGCGGAATTGCGCTGACTCTAGCGGCTCGGTTGCGAGCGGCCGGGAGCGGTCCGAAAGCGGGCCGGAAGGGGGCCGAAACCGTGCTGTGACCAGCCGGCGCGAGCCCGGCAAAGGCATCGGCGCCCCCGCCGCGCCGGCTACGCGGTGAGGACGCCGATGTCGGCCGTATCGGGTTGTCCGCGCGGCGCCGCCTCCCCGAGTCGGACGGCGCCGTGCGGCTCTCGGGCTGGCTCAGCTGTCGGCCAGGATGTGGGAGAGCTCCGTGTCGAGGTCGAAGTGCCGGTGCTCGGTGCCCGGTGGCACGGCGGCGTCGGTCCGCTTCAGGAACGACTCCAGGGCCCTCGCCGGGGCCTCGAGCAGGGCTTCGCCCTCGGGAGAGCTCAACGCGATGCAGACGACGCCCTGACCGTGACTGCGGGACGGCCAGACTCGGACGTCGCCGGTGCCGGTGGGCCGGTGCAGCCCCTCGGCGAGAAGGTCGCGGGCGAAGACCCACTCGACCGTCTCCTCGGCTCCGGTGTGGAAGGTGGCGTGCACGGCATACGGATCGGCCGTGTCATACCGCAGGCCCGCTGGTACAGGCAGTGAGGACTCGCTCGACACAACGAGGCGCAGGTGCAGCTCGCAGCTGACCGTGGTGTTCATAAGCGCCAGGGCCTTTCGCTCAGTGTGCGCTCGGGGATTCGCACGTCGGCGAAATCGACATGCCACCTACGGTGCCGTTGTAAACCCCTCTGTCTGTTTTGTGATCGTTCAGGTAGCTCGTATGGGCGTGGGTAACTATGGGTAATACGGCCATTCCGGTGAGAGCCGCAAATCCGGTAGATTGGCGCCCATGAATGCGGAGAGTGACGAGCGCACCGGGGAGTCCGCGGCCGACGGGGAACCGGAGCTGGGATCCCGGGCCCCCGAGTTCATCAAGGCCCGGCGGACCCTGCACCTGAGCTGGCAGGTCGGCGTCTTCATCGTGGGACTCGCCGTGGTCGGCACCGGCATCGTGATGCTGCCGCTGCCCGGCCCCGGCTGGCTGGTGATCTTCGGCGGCATGGCGATCTGGGCGACCGAGTTCGTCTGGGCACAGCTCGTGCTCCGCTGGACGAAGCGGAAGGTGACCGAGGCCGCCCAGCGCGCCCTCGACCCCAAGGTCCGCCGTCGCAACGTCATCCTCACGACCGTGGGCCTCGTCATCATCGCCGTGCTCGGCGCGATCTACCTCTGGAAAGTCGGCTTCGTCATGCCGTGGAAGATCGACCGGTGACGCCGTAGCCGGTCGAACGCACCCGCTGACATGCGGTAATGTTTGCGGTGCGCCCGGGCGATTAGCTCAGTGGGAGAGCGCTTCGTTCACACCGAAGAGGTCACTGGTTCGAACCCAGTATCGCCCACCACCCGGACCGAAGGCCCGGAGACCGCAGAGGTCTCCGGGCCTTCGGCGTTCCCCCTCGCAGCCGTCAGCGCATCCGGCTCAGCCGCTCCCGGAGCCGGCGGGCGTCCCTCAGCCGCTGCTCGTACGTCGCGCCCACGCCCAGGAGCAACAGGCCCGCCAACGCCGGCGGCAGCCAGCGGGGCAGCGCCCCCACGGCCTGCACCACGTACGGCGCCAGCTCGTGCAGCCCGTCCAGGGCCAGGGTCGCGCCGCCCAGCACCAGCAGCGCCTGGAGCCGGAAGCGGGCGCCCAGGAGCGTCACGCCGAGCGCGGCCACACCGAGCAGCAGGGGGCGTACCCAGTCCGGGTCCGTCCAGGCCACGAAGAGACTCGGCGCCAGGGTCGCCGCCAGACCGGGGCCGTACGCCGTCCAGGAGGACGCCTCGGCGTCGCGGCGGCGGCGCAGCGCGCCCACCACCAGCGCGGGCACGGTGACCGGCAGCGTGTACGCCTCGGGGGTCTCCACGGCCGAGGCCGCGAGCCGGACCCAGGTCGCCAGGAGGAACAGCACCGCGGCCGTCCACGAGGCGAACCGGCGCCGCTCCGGACGTACCGCCGTCGCCGCCGCGACCACACCGCCCAGGGCGAGGACCAGCGCCAGCACCCCGGGCGCGGAGGCCGCGAGGCCGACCGCGAGCAGCCCCACGGCCGCGCCGGTGACCTCCACGCACACCGCGACCGGGTGCCGGCCGAGCCGCGCGCCGACGGCCGCCGTGGCCGCCGGGACCACGAGCAGCGCCAGCGCGGTGTGCCGGTCCGGGAGCCCGGCGGCCGCCGCCGTGGCGAGGACGAGCCCGGTCGCCGCGCCCACCGCGACGCACGCCGCCACGGCACGCCGGGCGCCGTCGCCGAGGAAGGACGCGGCCGTGAACAGGCCGAGCAGCACACCCAGCGCCGCGAACGTCGCACCCCGCGCGTCCAGGGCCACCGCGACAGCCCCGAACGCCGACGCCAGACCGCAGACGAGCGCGCTCCGCGCGGCCACTTCCCGGGGCGGCACGGAGACCCGGCCGGTGAGCCCGGCGGCCGGACCCGGCCGGGATCCCCACCCGCCCCACGGCGCCGCGGCCGGCGCCGGAGGAACGCCGCCACCGGCCTGATCGGCCGCGGCGGTCGAGCCGGAGAAGTCGCCACCGGCCGCCGTCGCCGCCGTGGCGCCGGCCGCAGCCCCGGCCGATGTCACCGGTCCGCCGTCGCCGCCGTCCTGAGCGGCCGAAGGCGCCGAGCCCTGTCCCGCGCCGCCCGTCCCGGTCGCCGCCTCGCCGGCCGACGGGCGCGCAGCCGAGGGCACCCGCAGTCCGCGCGTCACGAAGTCCGGGCGGACCGACAGACACAGGGCCGCCGCCGTCGTCCCCAGCTGGAGGGACAGCGTCACGCCGTACGGCAGGTCCAGGGAGAGCGGCAGCACCGTCAGCACCGCCCAGGCCAGGAACAGGGCCCCGCAGCGGGCCCAGAGCCGCGGCACGGCGCTCAGGGCCGCCGCGGCGATCAGCAGGACCAGCGGGGCAGTCGCCGGATACGAGGAGAGCGTCGGCTCCCCGTGCACGCCCGACCACACCTCCGTGGTCCGCGCCGCCGGAGCCAGCAGCGCCGCCCCCACCGGAGGCA
Source organism: Streptomyces sp. NPDC003027 (assembly GCF_053591435.1). Taxonomy (NCBI): domain Bacteria; kingdom Bacillati; phylum Actinomycetota; class Actinomycetes; order Kitasatosporales; family Streptomycetaceae; genus Streptomyces; species Streptomyces sp. NPDC003027. Next base: position 46,154 of record NZ_JBSFTU010000019.1, on the reverse strand, counting down.
GTGCCCACGCCACACCCAGTGCCAGCACCGCCGCCCCCGCGCTCGCCAGGCCCCGCCTCACCGCGCGCGGCGCCGCCGACCGCAGCGCCGACACCACGGCCACCGCGCACAGCACATACCCCGTCACCTCCCAGTCGCCCGGCAGCACCCGGCGCAGCACACCGCCCGCCGCCGCGATCACCGCGAGACCCGCCACCACCGAGGCCGCCGTCGCCGCCGGAGCCGACCGCCACGCCAGGTACAGCGCCACCGCCGCGCCGGCCAGCAGCAGCGCGCCCGCCGGAACCGCCGACGTCAGCGACAACAGGCCACCCGTCAGCAGAGCCCAACCCGCCAGGACACCGCCGCCGACACCCGCCGTGATCCGTACGGCCACGGGCTTCGCCCGGAGCGCCGGCACCAGATCCGCCGCGGCCGTCGCGAGGGCCGCCCAGGCCAGCGCGAGCGGACCCCCGCCCGCCGCCAGCACGCCGAGCGGCAGCGGCAGTTGAGCCGCCACCACCGCCACCGGCAACGGGATCCGCAGCCGTCCGAGCGCCGAACCGTACGCTGTCCACGCGCCCGCGAGCACCGCCGACGCCACCGCCGCGTACCCCAGGCCGTCCGTGTCCGGCAGCGCCACCCGGTGCAGCGCGTACGCGTCGAGCACCATCAGGGCCAGGGCGAGCGCCGTCACCGCCTCCGCCGTGGAGACGAGCCCCCGGCGCAGCAGCGCGACCGGGGCGCCGAGCGCCGCCGACGTGACCGCGAACAGCACGGCCGCGCGGCCGCCGATGCCCATCGAGCCCCAGCTCACCAGGGTGAAGGCGACCGCCGCGATCGTCAGCAGGGCCCCGCCGAGGGTCAGCAGCACGTTCTGCGCGCTGCGTGGCGTGGAGTCCGGCCGCGGCGCCGCCGCCCAGGGAGCCGTCGGCGCGGGGCCCGCGACGGGCGGGTGCGGCACCTGTAGCAGCCAGGCGCGGCGGGCCAGCAAATGGGCCCGCCGTGCGTCGAGTTGGGCCAGCTCGCGATCGACGAGCCGCAGCTCGTCCGCGGGCGGCAAGGGAGTGTTCATACCGGGAGTGTGGCCCCGGACACACTTTCGGACCATGCGCGCGCGTACTCAGATACCGGCCTGAGTACGTACACACTGGGGGCATGGACAGGTACCACTACCGCTTCCGCAGCGTCTGGCGCCTGGCGGCTCCGCCCGAGGCGGTCTACGCCGTGCTCGAGCGCGGCGAGGACTACCCCCTGTGGTGGCCCCAGGTCCGCGAGGTCGTCCCCGTCGACGAGACCACCGGCACCGCCCGCTTCCGCTCCTTCCTGCCGTACGACCTCGTCGTCACCGTCCAGGCCCGGCACAGCGACCCCGTCGACCACGTCCTTGAGGGCGGACTCAGCGGCGATCTGGAGGGCTGGGTCCGCTGGACCCTCACCGCGCACGGCACCGGCACCCGCGTGCTCTACGAGCAGGAGGTCGAGATCCGCAGCCCCCTGATGCGCCGGCTCGCCGTGCCCGCACGGCCCCTCTTCCGCGCCAACCACGCCCTGATGATGCGCGGCGGACGGCGAGGGCTCGCCGCGCACCTGCGACCGGTTTGAAGGACACCCGCCGGGACCTGTATGGTTCAACCCGTTCCCGGGCGATTAGCTCAGCGGGAGAGCACTTCGTTCACACCGAAGGGGTCACTGGTTCGATCCCAGTATCGCCCACCGGGAGAGGCCGGTCCGTCCAGAGACGGACCGGCCTTCCGCATTCCCGGCACGCCGCATTTCCGGCCCGCGAAGGTACGCGACGGCACACCGCTCACGCCGCCGTCCGCAGTTCCGGACGCAGCGGCCACGCGGGATCAACCGTCTCCGGCGTCCCGTTGCGCGTGAACCACGCCTGCAACCCCCGCGCCTGTGCCGCGTGCCACACCGCCTGCAAGGTGTGCAGCTCGGCCGGTGACAGCCGGTCGAGCCGGGACGCGAACCGCCGCGCCACCGCCCGTACGAGATCCAGCGCGGCCGTCGCGTCCGCCGCCGCGTCGTGCGCGCCCTCCAGCTCCACGCCGTACTCCGCGCACAGATCTGTCAGCGTCCTGCGGCCCTTGCGGTAGCGGTCCAGATGCTTGTCGAGCACCCGTGGATCCAGGACGCACAGCGACGCGTTCTGCAGATACCGGCCCAGCGAGGAGGCGCGGTGACGGCGCAACTCCCGGTCCAGGATCGTCAGATCGAAGGGTGCGTTCATCACCACCAGCGGCCGGCCGGCCGCACACTGCTCTGCCAGCGCCCGCGCCAGCTCCTCCATCACCGGAGCGGGCCAGCGCCCGTTCCGCTGGAGGTGATCGTCCGTCAGGCCGTGGACTGCCGTGGCCCCTTCGGGCACCGGCACCCCCGGATTGACCAGCCAGCGCGTCACCCTCGGACGCCCGCCCGCCATGTCCTGGACGACGAGGGCGGCCGAGACGATCCGGTCCTCCTCGACGTCGACTCCCGTGGTTTCCGTGTCGAATGAGGCCAGGGGCCCCTCATACCAGTGCGTCATCCCCGAACTCCTCGCACCTTTCGGGCAGATGGCGATCCCCCTGCCCGAAACGGTGATACCCGGGCTGTTTGCGCCGTACGCGGGCCGGTGACAACACAAGTGACGGGGAAGGGATTTGACATGGCGCTCGCCCAGCCCGAATCGGGAGGGCTGCCGCCCCAGCGGGCCGCACCGCTGCGCGGCACACTCGCCACCACCGCCTGCATGGAGACGCTTCAGGTGGGCTATCTGCACGCGGTCGCGGCGGCGGCGGGCTGTTCGCTGTCGCAGCCGTTTCCGGACAACGGCATCGACTGGCACGTGAGCCACAGCGCTCCCGGCCACACGGTCGACGACGAAGTGACCATCAAGGTGCAGCTCAAATGCACCTACCAGACACCGCCGCGACTGCCCGGGTCCGCGTCCGCGGCCTTCTCGTTCACCCTCGACAACGACCATCTGGTGAAGCTCGCGCGGACCCCGGTCGCGGTCCACAAGATCCTGGTCGTGATGCTCGTGCCGCGATCCCAGGAGGACTGGCTGCGGGCCGGCCACGACCGGCTCGACCTGCGGCACTGCTGCTACTGGATCAACCTGGCCGGCCATCCGGTCACGGGACGGCACCGCACCACCGTCCGCATACCGACGGCGCGGATCTTCGACGACCGGGCGCTGTGCGACATCATGACCCGCGTCGGCGTGGGAGGGAGACCTTGATGCACCGGCCGATCGACGAACCGGAAGGCGGGACCGGCCACGGCCCCGTACCACCGTCCTACCGCCCCCACCCCGTCCCCGGCGACCTTCCCGGGCTCCCCGGCGGTCTTTGGGGTGAAGCCGGGGGAGCGCCGGACCCCGGGCAGGTGGATCCGGGAGTCCTCGGCGCGCTCCTCGCCCGCCACGGCTGGCGGCGGCGCGGGGGCGCCCCGGGCCGCTACAGCCGCTGGACCCCGCCCGGCGGCGGCGCGGGCTTCGGCGCCACCAGCCTCCTGGTGCCGGAGAGCCGTGCCTTCCCCGACTGCGAGGACCTCCTCGGCGACGCCCTCACCGCACTCGCCCGCAGCGCCGCGCCCTCCGCCCGGGAGGTCCTGGTCGGGCTGACCGTGCCCAGCGACGAGATCCGCTGGTGGCGGGATGTCCCGCCCGGGCCCGCCGGCACGGTCCCCTGGAGCGTCCAGGAGCAGCTGAGGTCCGCCGCCCGACAGCTCCTGCTGGCCGGCGCGCTCGCCGTCAGGGCACGGGCCGGGTACTACGGCGCCCGCCACCGCCGCCAGGCGCAGGCGTCCCTGGAGGCGGTCGCCGTCGGCGCCGCCCCCGAGGGCCGCGGCCTGACCGCGTTCGTCCCCGTCGACCCCGGCCGGGCCGTCGCTGTACGCCTCTACCACGCGCTCCACGCGGCCCGGGAGGCCGTCGACTACCAGCGCGCGACCGGCGGCATGGAAGCCTTCGACACCGCCGTCGAGGCCGGGGTGAGCCGAGAGCTGACCGAGGCGCTCGTCTCCCTCGTCCGGGGCAGCGAGGGGGCCAGGATCGCCGTGGAGTGGGCCCCGGCCGCCGGGACACCGGAGGGCTGCGCCGCCCGTCCCGCCCCGGTCGAGTTCTCCCCCGGCGACCTGCCCGCGCTCCGCGAGGCCGGCGTCCGCTATCTCACCGACGAGCCGTCCGTACCGGTACGGATCACCGGCGCCGTCGTCCGCATGCGCCGCTCCGGCCCGCGCGGCGAGGGAACCGTACGACTGCGGGTGCTGGGCGGCGCGGAGGTGGCTCACGTCCGGGTGGTTTTCGACGAGGAGTCGTACCGTACGGCCGGCCACGCCCATCTGGTGGGACTGCCGATCCGGGTGGTGGGACGCCTGGAGCGCAGGGGAGGCTTCCGGCGGCTGACCGACGCCTCCGGGGTCGTACCGGTGCAGGTCGACGAGGCGGAGCGGGACCGGCTGATGAAGTCGCTGCACGAGAACCTCGACTTCTTCGAGGAGGCCTGCGGCGGCGAGTGACCGGGTTGGGGCCGCACCGGCGCAGCGGAAACCGTTTCGCGGTCGCGCCCCTCGGCTCGGTACGATCAACGGCGACGCGGCACCTCGTCTCTGCCGCGCACCGCCGGCGTCGGCACTTCGTATCTGCCCGCGCCCCTATGTATGGAGCACCAGTGTCTGATGTCCGTGTGACCGTCCAGTCCGCCTCAGGAGCCGAGGATCGGGCGGTGAGCGCGGGCACCACCGCCGGCGCCCTGTTCGTCGAGGACCGGTCGGTGATCGCCGCCCGTGTCGCCGGCGAGCTGAAGGACCTCTCCTATGAGGTCAGGGACGGCGATGTCGTCGAACCCGTCGAGATCTCCTCCCAGGACGGTCTCGACATCCTGCGCCACTCCACCGCGCACGTGATGGCGCAGGCCGTGCAGGAGCTCTTCCCCGAGGCCAAGCTGGGCATCGGCCCGCCGGTCCGTGACGGCTTCTACTACGACTTCGACGTCGAGAGGCCGTTCACCCCGGAGGATCTCAAGGCCATCGAGAAGAAGATGCAGGAGATCCAGAAGCGCGGCCAGCGCTTCTCCCGCCGCGTGGTGAGCGACGAGGCCGCCCGGGAGGAGCTCGCGAACGAGCCGTACAAGCTGGAGCTCATCGGCATCAAGGGCTCCGCGTCGGCCGACGACGGCGCCAACGTCGAGGTGGGCGGCGGCGAGCTGACCATCTACGACAACCTCGACGCCAAGACCGGCGAGCTGTGCTGGAAGGACCTCTGCCGCGGTCCGCACCTGCCCACCACCCGCAACATCCCGGCGTTCAAGCTGATGCGCAACGCCGCCGCCTACTGGCGCGGCAGCGAGAAGAACCCGATGCTCCAGCGCATCTACGGCACCGCCTGGCCGTCGAAGGACGAGCTGAAGGCCCACCTCGACTTCCTCGCCGAGGCCGAGAAGCGCGACCACCGCAAGCTCGGCAACGAGCTCGACCTCTTCTCCATCCCGGACGAGATCGGCTCCGGCCTCGCCGTCTTCCACCCCAAGGGCGGCATCATCCGCCGCACCATGGAGGACTACTCGCGCCGCCGGCACGAGGAGGAGGGCTACGAGTTCGTCTACTCACCGCACGCCACCAAGGGCGCCCTCTTCGAGAAGAGCGGCCACCTCGACTGGTACGCGGAGGGCATGTACCCCCCCATGCAGCTCGACGGTGGTACCGACTACTACCTCAAGCCCATGAACTGCCCGATGCACAACCTGATCTTCGACGCGCGCGGGCGTTCCTACCGTGAACTGCCGCTGCGCCTCTTCGAGTTCGGCACCGTGTACCGGTACGAGAAGTCCGGCGTCGTGCACGGTCTGACCCGGGCCCGCGGCTTCACCCAGGACGACGCGCACATCTACTGCACCCGTGAGCAGATGGCGGAGGAGCTCGACCGCACCCTCACCTTCGTCCTCAACCTGCTGCGCGACTACGGTCTGACCGACTTCTACCTGGAGCTGTCCACCAAGGACCCGGAGAAGTTCGTCGGCTCGGACGAGGTCTGGGAGGAGGCCACCGCGGTCCTCCAGCAGGTGGCCGAGAAGCAGGGTCTGCCGCTGACCCCCGACCCGGGCGGCGCGGCCTTCTACGGCCCGAAGATCTCCGTCCAGGCGCGGGACGCCATCGGCCGTACCTGGCAGATGTCGACCGTGCAGCTCGACTTCAACCTGCCGGAGCGCTTCGACCTGGAGTACACCGGTCCGGACGGCACCAAGCAGCGCCCGGTCATGATCCACCGCGCGCTGTTCGGTTCGATCGAGCGCTTCTTCGCCGTGCTCCTGGAGCACTACGCGGGCGCCATGCCGCCGTGGCTGGCCCCGGTGCAGGCGGTCGGCATCCCGATCGGCGACGCGCACGTCGACTACCTCCAGGAGTTCGCCGCCGAGGCGAAGAAGAAGGGCCTGCGGGTCGAGGTGGACGCCTCCTCCGACCGGATGCAGAAGAAGATCAGGAACCAGCAGAAGCAGAAGGTCCCGTTCATGATCATCGTCGGTGACGAGGACATGGCCGCGGGCACCGTCTCCTTCCGCTACCGCGACGGCTCCCAGGAGAACGGCATCCCGCGCGACGAGGCGCTGGCCAAGCTCCTCGACGTGGTGGAGCGCCGCGTCCAGGTCTGACGTACCGCGGACATCGCGAGGCCCCCGGGGATCCCACCGATCACCCGGGGGCCTCGTGCGTCACGGCCGAGGTCCCGCCGCTCCGGCGGCGGCCCAGGGAGCCTCCCCGGCCGCCTGTTCCGAACGGGCGAAGCAATATGCTGCACAGCATGACGACTGAGCCGGAGCAGCAGATCGGAGTGGGGACGCAGGACGCGTTCCAGCGCCTGTGGACGCCTCACCGGATGGCGTACATCCAGGGCGAGAACAAGCCGACCGGGCCAGGGGCCGAGGACGGCTGTCCGTTCTGCGCGATTCCGGCGAAGTCGGACGAGGACGGACTCGTGATCGCCCGCGGCGAGACGGTCTACGCCGTACTGAACCTCTATCCGTACAACGGCGGACATCTGATGGTGGTGCCCTACCGTCACGTCGCCGACTACACGGATCTGGACCTGGCGGAGACGGCCGAGCTCGGTGTGTTCACCAAGCGGGCGATGATCGCGCTGCGCGGGGCGTCCGGCGCGCACGGCTTCAACATCGGCATGAACCAGGGCTCCGTCGCGGGCGCCGGGATCGCCGCCCATCTGCACCAGCACGTCGTGCCGCGCTGGGGCGGCGACACCAACTTCATGCCGGTCGTCGGCCACACGAAGGTGCTTCCGCAGCTCCTCGCCGACACCCGCGCGATGCTCGCCGCCGCCTGGCCGGCGCCTTCCGAGCCGGCGTAACCCCGCCGCCTCCGTCCGTCACGCGTCGTAGACGTCGGCCTTCTTCGGGCCGGGGTCCTGGACGGCCCCGCTCAGCACCAGCGAGCGGTTGGTGAAACGCTCCGTGTCCACCCCGTGATCGTCGAGCACCTTGATGGTCGCGGAGTGGACCGCGCGCATCACCGGGGTGGCGGCGCGGATGGCGTCGTCGGCCATGAAGCGGTGGCGCCAGGGCTGGGCGGCCCAGGCGTGCCGCAGACCGAACGGCTCCGGCAGGACCAGCTTGCCGCCGAGGAAGTCCAGAACCGGCGGGAACCACGTCAGCGGGGCGCGGACCGCGAGGCGGACCACCTCGTCGGTCTCGACGAGCGGCAGCTTGATCTCCCGGGTCTCCCAGAACCGTACGGTCTTGGAGACCTCCTTCGTCTTCGCCTTCGGCTTCGTGGTGAACAGCGAGTGGACGGGCCCGAGCGCGTGGCCGGTGACCTCCACGCGCAGGGTGTGCAGCAGCGAGGTCACCGTGATCATCATGGTGAGGACGAGCTGCCCGTCCCAGAGCGTGAACTGCACGCCGAGATAGTGGCGGTTGCCGCTGCCGAACTGCTGGTCGTTGCAGATGCGCTGTATCTCGTGCGGCTTGACCTGGTAGTGGACGATGTTGTCGCCCTCGGGGCGGGCGACCTCGTCGGCTCCCTCGCCGACCGGCGAGACGATCCAGTGCTTGACGGTCGGCTTCGGGAAGCCGGTCTTGAGCGAGCCCCGCTCCAGCAGCGTGAGCTCGTCGTGGATCTTGCGCACGATGTCCCAGGCGCGGAAGTCGTGGATCTCCCGTCCCTCCTGGGGGACGAGCTCCTCGGCCAGCGTCCAGCTGCCCCACCGGGTGCCCATCCCCAGTATTCCCTTGGGCCCAGCGTAGAAGACGACGTTGGAGTGCTGCTCGGCGGTGAGCTTCTCCAAGTTCTGGCGCAGATCCTCCGCGGCCTTCTCGGTCGGATCCGTCGGGACCGCTTCGGGGATCATGGCCCCGATCCCGCCGCCGCTGAGCAGACCGGTCCAGCGTTCCCGCAGATCCTGGGCGGTGGCCTCGCAGACACGCTTGGCGAGGAACCAGCCGACCACCGGGGCCACGAGCATGGCCCGGAGGTAGAACGCCAGGAAGCCGCCGAACGGGAGCTTGAACAGGACGAGCGCGGCGAGCAGCCCCGCGCCCAGGAGCAGCGCCGTGCCCAGGGCGCTGGTGCGCCGGTTCTCCGTACCGGAGACCATGCGTCGCAGCTGGATGACCCCGAGCCAGAGCAGCAGACCCGGCAGGAAGACGACACCGAACACGAAGGTGATCAGGGTCAGCTTGGTGTCACGCTGCTTGCGGATGCGCGTGGCGGCCAGGCAGTGCTCGACCACGGGCTGCGGCTCGGTGCCGAAGGACTGGATGAGCGCCTTGCGGGCGCCGCCGAGCATCCGGACCTGGACCGCTCGCGAGAAGGCCTCGCCGAGGTCGGGCCGGAAGAGCTTGTGCCACTTGCCCTCGGTCACCTTGGACTGGTGCCATTCGGTGTTGGCCTTGAGGATCTCCTCGACCGGGCCGTCCCGGTAGGCGGCGGAGGCGAGGGCATGCGTCGCCGCCGTCTGTCCGTCCGAGCCCTGGAGGGGAATCTGTGCCCCGGGTCCGAAACTGCCGATCGTCACTGCCGCCCCCATCGCCGCGCGCCCGCGTGGTCCACCGCGTGTCCCTCTGCGGCCCTGTTCCCAACTACCGTGCCCCGCACACCTTCTGAGCTGGGCACCACAGCGTAACCGGGTACCGGCGGATGCGTCACGAAGACGGACGCCGACGGCCGGATGCCGCCCCCCGCGGGTGCCGGGCGGGCGGCACCGGCCGTCGTGGTCGGCGAACTATGAGCCGGTTCCCGCCTGTTGCCGGATCTTGCCGGCGAGCGGCGGCGGCATGGCCTCATGGCGGGCGTACGTACGGTCGAAGCGGCCCGTGCCGTGCGAGACGGACCGCAGATCGACCGCGTACCGGTCGATCTCGATCTCGGGGACCTCGGCCCGTACCACCGTGCGCCCCGGCCCCGCCTGCTCGGTGCCGACGACCCTGCCGCGCCGGCCGGACAGATCGCTCATCACCGGCCCCACGTACTCGTCGGGGACGAGGACCTGGACCTCGTCGACCGGCTCCAGGAGCTGGATGGTCGCCTCTGCGGCCGCCTCGCGCAGCGCCAGCGCGCCCGCCGTCTGGAACGCGGCGTCGGAGGAGTCCACCGAGTGCGCCTTGCCGTCGCGCAGGGTGACCCGTACGTCGACCAGGGGGTAGCCGGCGGCGACCCCGCGGGCGGCCTGGGCGCGTACGCCCTTCTCCACGGAGGGGATGAACTGGCGCGGAACGGCACCGCCCACCACCTTGTCGACGAACTCGATGCCGCTGCCCGGCGGAAGCGGCTCCACGTCGATCTCGCAGATGGCGTACTGGCCGTGCCCGCCGGACTGTTTGACGTGCCGGCCCCGCCCTGCCGAGGGGCCGGCGAAGGTCTCCCGGAGCGACACCTTGTGCGGGACCGCGTCGACCTGCACTCCGTAGCGGTTGCGCAGCCTTTCCAGCGCCACGTCCCGGTGGGCCTCGCCGAGGCACCACAGCACCACCTGGTGGGTGTCCTGGTTCTGTTCGAGGCGCATGGTGGGGTCCTCGGCGACGAGCCGGGCAAGGCCCTGGGACAGCTTGTCCTCGTCGGCCTTGCTGTGCGCCTCGATGGCGAGCGGCAGCAGCGGATCGGGCATCGTCCACGGCTCCATGAGGAGCGGATCGTCCTTGGACGACAGGGTGTCGCCGGTCTCCGCGCGGCCCAGCTTGGCCACACAGGCCAGGTCGCCGGCGACGCACCGGTCGAGCGGCCGCTGCTGTTTGCCGAAGGGTGAGGTCAGCGCGCCGACCCGTTCGTCGACGTCGTGGTCCTCGTGCCCGCGGTCGGTGAGCCCGTGCCCCGAGACATGGACGGTCTCGTCGGGGCGCAGGGTGCCGGAGAAGACGCGTACCAGCGAGACCCGGCCGACGTAGGGGTCGGAGGCGGTCTTGACGACCTCGGCGACCAGCGGGCCCTCCGGGTCGCAGGTGACCGGCGGGCGCGGCTGCCCGTCGGGCGTGGTGACGGCGGGGATCTCGCGCTCCAGCGGGGTGGGGAATCCGCGGGTGATCAGCTCCAGGAGTTCGACCGTGCCGAGCCCCTGCTTTCCGCCGTCGGCGGCGGGCGCGGCGGCGAGCACGGGATGGAAGGTGCCCCGGGCGACGGCCTTCTCCAGGTCGTCGATCAGCGTCTTGACGTCGATCTCCTCACTGCCGAGATAGCGGTCCATCAGGGACTCGTCCTCGCTCTCGGCGATGATCCCCTCGATGAGCCGGGCGCGGGCCTCGGCGATGAGGGGCCGCTGGCTGTCGTCGGGCGGATTCTCGCGCCGTTCGCCGGTGGAGTAGTCGAAGATCCGCTCCGAGAGCAGTCCGACCAGGCCGGTGGCCGGCGCGTGTCCGTCGGGCGCCTCGGCGCCGTGGACGGGCAGGTAGAGGGGGAGCACGGCGTCGGGGTCGTCACCGCCGAAGATCCGGCCGCAGACCTCGGTGAGCTCGGTGAAGCCGGTGCGGGCGGTGTCCAGGTGCGTGACCACGATGGCGCGCGGCATGCCGACGGCCGCGCACTCCTCCCACACCATGCGGGTCGAGCCGGCCATGGCGTCGGCCTCCTGGGCCGCCGAGACGACGAAGAGGGCCGCGTCCGCCGCGCGCAGACCGGCCCTCAGTTCCCCGACGAAGTCGGCGTATCCGGGAGTGTCCAGAAGATTGATCTTGCATTCGCCCCACTCCAGCGGGACGAGGGAGAGCTGTACGGAACGCTGCTGACGGTGCTCGATCTCGTCGTGGTCCGAGATCGTCCCGCCGTCCTCGACGCGACCGGCCCGGTTGACCGCTCCCGCGGCCAGCGCGAGCGCCTCGACGAGGGTCGTCTTGCCCGATCCGCTGTGGCCGACCAGCACCACGTTCCGTACGGCCGAGGGCCGGTCGGCCGTCGGAGCCCTGCCGGCGGCCCCGGTGTGCGCGTTCGCCTTGTCGCCCATGATGTTCCTCCCGATCGCTTGCACGGTGAGGCGGGCGCGGGCGTGGGGAGGGGGCGCGGCGGACGGTGCTTCGCGTACGGCTCCGGCGACGCCCGCGGTTGTCCTTCGAGCTTCGCACCGACGTCATGGCGCGTCCATACGTCGTACGCGACGCGGCGGGGCGGGTACCCGACGGTACGGCCCGGTGGTCCTGGCTACGATGGGTGAGCCGGTGGTCGTAGGGACCGCGGCCCACCGAACCTCGGGAAGGCCATGCTGAACAAGTACGCGCGTGCGTTTTTTACGCGTGTCCTCACACCGTTCGCCGCGTTTCTGCTCCGCCGGGGGGTCAGCCCCGACGCCGTGACGCTCGTCGGCACGGCCGGAGTGATGGCGGGAGCGCTGGTCTTCTTCCCCAGGGGAGAGTTCTTCTGGGGCACGATCGTCATCACCCTCTTCGTCTTCTCCGACCTCGTCGACGGCAACATGGCCCGGCAGGCCGGCGTCTCCAGCCGCTGGGGCGCGTTCCTCGACTCCACTCTGGACCGGGTCGCCGACGGGGCCGTCTTCGGCGGCTTCGCGCTCTGGTACGCGGGTAAGGGCGACGACAACATCCTGTGCGCCGTCGCCATCTTCTGTCTGGCCAGCGGTCAGGTCGTCTCGTACACCAAGGCGCGTGGTGAATCGATTGGCCTGCCGGTCGCGGTCAACGGCCTGGTCGAACGGGCCGAGCGGCTGGTGATCTCCCTGGTCGCCGCGGGCCTGGCGGGCCTGCACGCCTTCGGCGTGCCCGGTGTCGACGTGCTGCTGCCGATCGCGCTGTGGATCGTGGCGGTGGGCTCCGCGGTGACGCTGGGACAGCGTGTGGTGACGGTACGGAGGGAGTCCGCGGAGGCGGACGCGGCCTCCGGGCGGGGGAGCGAGGCGACGTCATGAGTGGTGCGAACGACCTGCGGGACCGGCTGACCGACGGGCTCTACGGGCTCGGCTGGTCGACGGTCAAGAAACTCCCGGAGCCGGTCGCGGCCGGCCTCGGCCGGCGGATCGCCGACCTCGCCTGGAAGCGGCGCGGCGCGAGCGTGCTGCGACTGGAGTCGAACCTCGCGCGCGTGGTGCCCGACGCCACACCCGAGCGGCTCGCCGAGCTCTCCAAGGCCGGTATGCGCTCCTACATGCGGTACTGGATGGAGTCCTTCCGGCTGCCGACCTGGAGCAAGGAACGGGTCGACGACGGCGTCCGCATCAAGGACGTCCACTACCTGACGGACGGGCTCGCGTCCGGGCGCGGGGTGATCGTCGCCCTGCCGCACCTCGCCAACTGGGACCTGGCGGGCGTGTGGGCGAGCCGCTCGCTCGGTGTGCCGTTCACGACGGTCGCGGAGCGGCTCAAGCCGGAGACGCTGTTCGACCGCTTCGTCGCCTACCGCGAGTCCCTGGGCATGGAGGTCCTGCCCCACACCGGGGGCGCCGCCTTCGGCACCCTGGCACGGCGGCTGCGGGCCGGCGGCCTGGTCTGCCTGGTCGCCGACCGCGACCTTTCGGCGTCCGGCACCGAGGTCACGTTCTTCGGCGACACCGCGCGGATGCCGGGCGGCCCCGCGATGCTGGCGCAGCAGACCGGCGCCGTGCTGTTGCCGGTCACGCTCTGGTACGACGACCCGCCGGTCATGAGGGGACAGATGCACCCACCCGTCGAGGTACCGGAGTCGGGTACGCGGGCCGAGAAGACGTCCGTGATGACACAGGCGCTGGCCGACGCCTTCGCCACCGGCATCGCGGACCACCCGGAGGACTGGCACATGCTGCAACGACTGTGGCTCGCGGACCTCGAGGAACGGGGCGCCGACCGGGCCGAGGGGGCGCGGCCTTGAGGATCGGCATCGTCTGCCCGTACTCGTGGGACGTGCCCGGCGGCGTCCAGTTCCACATCCGCGACCTCGCCGAGCACCTGATCCGGCTGGGACACGAGGTCTCCGTACTCGCCCCCGCCGACGACGAGACACCGCTCCCGCCGTACGTCGTCTCGGCCGGGCGTGCCGTACCCGTGCCGTACAACGGCTCCGTGGCGCGGCTCAACTTCGGCTTCCTCTCGGCCGCGAGGGTGCGGCGCTGGCTCCACGACGGCACCTTCGACGTGATCCACATCCACGAGCCGGCCTCCCCCTCCCTGGGCCTGCTGACCTGCTGGGCGGCGCAGGGGCCGATCGTCGCCACCTTCCACACCTCCAACCCGCGCTCACGGGCGATGATCGCCGCGTACCCGATCCTCCAGCCGGCGCTGGAGAAGATCAGCGCGCGGATCGCGGTGAGCGAGTACGCCCGCCGGACACTGGTCGAGCATCTGGGCGGCGACGCGGTCGTCATCCCCAACGGCGTCGACGTCGACTTCTTCGCGCGGGCCGAGCCGAAGAAGGAGTGGCAGGGGGAGACGATCGGGTTCATCGGGCGGATCGACGAACCCCGCAAGGGCCTGCCCGTGCTGATGAGGGCCCTGCCGAAGATCCTCGCGGAGCGGCCCGGGGCGCGGCTGGTCGTGGCCGGGCGCGGTGACGAGGAGGAGGCCGTCGCCTCGCTGCCCCCCGAGACGCGTTCGCGGGTGGAGTTCCTCGGGATGGTCAGCGACGAGGACAAGGCGCGGCTGCTGCGCAGCGTCGACGTGTACGTGGCGCCCAACACCGGTGGCGAGAGCTTCGGCATCATCCTGGTCGAGGCGATGTCGGCGGGCGCTCCGGTCCTCGCCTCCGATCTCGACGCGTTCGCCCAGGTGCTGGACCACGGCGGGGCGGGCGAGCTGTTCGCCAACGAGGACGCGGACGCGCTGGCGAGCGCGGCGATCCGGCTGCTCGGCGACGAGGAGCGCCGCGAGGAGCTGCGGGCCAGGGGAAGCGCGCACGTCCGGCGCTTCGACTGGTCGACGGTGGGCGCGGACATCCTGGCGGTGTACGAGACGGTGACGGACGGCGCGGCGTCGGTGGCGACGGACGAACGCACGGGGCTGCGGGCGTGGTTCGGCCTCGGGACGGCACGGGACTGACGGTTCGGCGGGCGCGGTTCCGCCCCTTCAGGGGCGGCCGGGGCTTCACCTCCGGAGGCGCCGGGTGGCACGCTGAGCCGATGACCTCACCGACCGTGGACCTCCTGGACCTCGGGTACTTCGTACGGCCCGCCGCCGAGTGGGGCGGCCCCCACGGGCGCGTGGAGCCCGCCCTGGCCTACCTCGTACGGCACGGGCAGGGCACGCTCCTCTTCGACACCGGCATGGGCGCCGGATCGCCCGAGGCCGACGCGCACTACCAGCCCGTCCGCGAGCCCCTTCCCGTCCGCCCCCACGACGTCGACCTCGTCGTGAACTGCCACCTCCACTTCGACCACATCGGCGGCAACCAGCTCCTCGCGGACACCCCCGTCGTCGTCCAGCGCAAGGAGCTCGCCACCGCCCGCGCCGGCGGCTACACCCTCGATCACCTCCTCGACGGCGTCCGGTACGAGGAGATCGACGGCGAGTACGAGCTCGCCCCCGGCATCCGGATCGTGCCCACGCCCGGCCACACCGCGGGCCACCAGTCCCTGGTCCTCGACCAGGGCGACCGGGTGACCGTCCTCGCCGGGCAGGCGTACGACTTCGCCTCCGAGTTCGCCACCGACGAGATGGGCCGGCGCGCCGGACTCCTGCCGTACCGGCCGTGGATCGACCGGTTCGCCGAACTCGCCGACGGCCGGACCGCGCACGTCCGGTTCGCCCATGACCGTGCCCTCTGGGAAGGTGTGCTGCCCCCGCCCCGGTAGCCTGTGCGCCCGTGACCGAAACCCTGATCTGGACCGTCGTCGCGCTGATCGCGATCGGCCTGTACCTCAGCTGGACCGCCGGGCGGCTCGACCGGCTGCACTCCCGTATCGACGCCGCCCGCGCCGCGCTCGACGCCCAGCTGCTGCGCCGGGCCTCGGTCACCCAGGAGCTGGCCACCTCCGGAATCCTCGACCCCGCCGCCTCGATCGTGCTCTACGAGGCCGCCCACGCCGCCCGCCAGGCCGAGGAGGACCAGCGTGAGGTCGCCGAGAGCGAGCTGAGCCAGGCGCTGCGCGCCGTGTTCGGCGAGCCGGAACAGGTCGAGGTCGTACGGGAGACCCCCGGCGGCGAGGAGGCCGCCGACGAACTCGCGGCGGCCGTGCGCCGTGTCCCGATGGCCCGCAGGTTCCACAACGACTCCGTGCGCGCCGCGCGGGCGCTGCGCCGGCACCGCACGGTGCGCTGGTTCCGGCTGGCGGGACACGCCCCGTTCCCGCTCGCCTTCGAAATGGACGACGAGCCGCCTCTCGCCCTTGCCGATCGTCCGGTCTGACCGTCCTCGCCTGCGAAATCGGAGAAAACGATCCACCGGCTCCACATTGGCCCTTGCTGTGGACCGGTGGTGGCCTGTTTCCTCACTCTTGTCTGAACACCGCTTTCCCCGAGTGAGGTCCCCGTGTCCACCACGCTTCCCACCAGCAACCAGTCCGCAGAGTCCTCGGCGATTGGCACGTCCCGCGTCAAGCGCGGCATGGCCGAGCAGCTCAAGGGCGGCGTGATCATGGACGTGGTCAACGCCGAGCAGGCGAAGATCGCCGAAGACGCCGGCGCCGTGGCCGTCATGGCCCTGGAGCGGGTCCCGGCCGACATCCGCAAGGACGGCGGCGTGGCCCGCATGTCCGACCCGAACATGATCGAAGAGATCATCGGCGCGGTGTCCATCCCGGTCATGGCCAAGTCCCGCATCGGCCACTTCGTCGAGGCCCAGGTGCTGCAGTCCCTCGGCGTCGACTACATCGACGAGTCCGAGGTCCTCACCCCGGCCGACGAGGTCAACCACTCCGACAAGTGGGCGTTCACCACCCCCTTCGTCTGCGGCGCCACCAACCTGGGCGAGGCCCTGCGCCGCATCGCCGAGGGCGCGGCCATGATCCGCTCCAAGGGCGAGGCCGGCACCGGCAACGTCGTCGAGGCCGTCCGCCACCTGCGCCAGATCAAGAACGAGATCGCCCGCCTGCGCGGCTACGACAACAACGAGCTGTTCGCCGCCGCCAAGGAGCTGCGCGCGCCGTACGAGCTGGTCAAGGAAGTCGCCGAGCTCGGCAAGCTTCCCGTCGTGCTCTTCTCCGCCGGTGGCGTCGCCACCCCCGCCGACGCCGCGCTGATGCGCCAGCTCGGCGCCGAGGGCGTCTTCGTCGGCTCCGGCATCTTCAAGTCGGGCGACCCGGCCAAGCGCGCCGCCGCCATCGTGAAGGCCACCACCTTCTACGACGACCCGAAGATCATCGCGGACGCCTCCCGCAACCTGGGCGAGGCCATGGTCGGCATCAACTGCGACACCCTCCCCGAGTCCGAGCGCTACGCCAACCGCGGCTGGTAATCCCCCATGAACACTCCTGTGATCGGTGTCCTGGCACTCCAGGGCGACGTACGGGAGCACCTGATCGCCCTGGCCGCGGCTGACGCCGTGGCCAGGCCGGTCCGGCGCCCCGAAGAACTCGCCGAGATCGACGGCCTCGTCGTACCGGGTGGCGAGTCCACCACGATCTCCAAGCTGGCCGCCCTGTTCGGCCTGATGCAACCGCTGCGCGAGCGCATCGCCGCCGGCATGCCGGTGTACGGCACCTGTGCCGGGCTGATCATGCTCGCCGACAAGATCCTCGACCCGCGTTCGGGCCAGGAGACCTTCGGCGGCATCGACATGATCGTCCGCCGCAACGCGTTCGGACGGCAGAACGAGTCCTTCGAGGCGGGCGTCGCCGTCAGCGGCATCGAGGACGGGCCCGTCGAGGGCGTCTTCATCCGCGCTCCCTGGGTCGAGTCCGTCGGCGCCGAGGTCGAGGTCCTGGCCGAGCACGAGGGACACATCGTCGCCGTCCGCCAGGGGCAGGCCCTCGCGACCTCGTTCCACCCCGAACTCACCGGCGACCACCGCCTGCACGCCCTGTTCGTCGACATGGTGCGCGCAGCCCGGTGACACGATCCCGGTAGGATCTCTGGGGTTCGTTCAGAAATGGGTTACGCGAAGGAGACAGGCAGATGTCCGGCCACTCTAAATGGGCTACGACGAAGCACAAGAAGGCCGTGATCGATGCCAAGCGCGGCAAGCTCTTCGCGAAGCTGATCAAGAACATCGAGGTCGCGGCCCGCACCGGCGGTGCCGACCTGGATGGCAACCCGACGCTGTTCGACGCCGTGCAGAAGGCGAAGAAGAGCTCGGTGCCGAACAAGAACATCGACTCGGCGATCAAGCGCGGCGGCGGCCTCGAGGCCGGCGGCGTCGACTACGAGACGATCATGTACGAGGGTTACGGCCCGAACGGCGTCGCGGTGCTCATCGAGTGCCTCACCGACAACCGCAACCGCGCCGCCTCCGACGTCCGCGTCGCCATGACCCGCAACGGCGGCTCCATGGCCGACCCGGGCTCGGTCTCGTACCTGTTCAACCGCAAGGGCGTCATCGTGCTGCCCAAGGGCGAGCTGACCGAGGACGACGTCCTCGGCGCGGTGCTCGACGCGGGCGCCGAGGAGGTCAACGACCTCGGCGAGAGCTTCGAGGTGATCAGCGAGGCGACGGACATGGTCGCGGTCCGCACCGCCCTCCAGGAGGCCGGCATCGACTACGACTCCGCCGACTCCAGCTTCGTCCCGACCATGCAGGTCGAGCTCGACGAAGAGGGCGCGCGCAAGATCTTCAAGCTGATCGACGCGCTCGAGGACAGCGACGACGTGCAGAACGTCTTCGCCAACTTCGACGTCAGCGACGAGGTCATGGAGAAGGTCGACGCCTGACGAAGGCGCCGCGCAGCAGACAGGAACTGGCCGGACCGACGGGTACTCCGTCGGTCCGGCCAGTTTCTGTCGGACCCGTTCTCAGCCGCGCCGTTCCCCGGGGGCCCTGCGGTGCCGACGAACAGCGGCCCGCCGGAACACCGGCGGGCCGCACTCTTCGGATGCCGACTGCCTCAGGAGGCAGCGGGACGCGGGATCATCAGTCGATCCGCTTGAAGTCGCCCGTGTTCTTGACGCTGCCCGACGCGCCGCCCTTGGCGGTGACCTTCTTCATCCTGCTGGTGTTGCCGTCCTGCCACCAGATGTTGATGGAGGACTCGTAGGAGCAGGTGTTGCGGTAGTACACCGTGGTGGTGGTCCAGCCCTCGGCCCAGGACCAGCTGAAGCAGCCGGTCTTTCCGCGGTGGACCTCCGAGGAAGCCGCCTGGGCGGGCGAGCTGAGGCCGACCGTGGCGATCGCGAGCGCGGCGCCCGTGACGCCGATCTTGGACATGCGACGCATGTATCCCCCTGCTGAGTTGTGTTGTTGAGATTCGAACATTCACACGTCGGTCAAACGTGCGAACGTCCATGATCATAGTGACTGTCGATCATGGCGGCAAGGCGGATTGCGCGCCGCCCGGGCGCTGCCCCGTCGGCCCGCGGAGAGCGTGGTCGGCCGTGGTGTCAGCGGCAGCCGGTAGCCTTCAGGCGGTTACCGAGGGATGGAGGAGCTGTGCGTGTCTTGGGTGTCGATCCCGGACTGACGCGGTGCGGCGTGGGAGTCGTCGACGGCGTGGCCGGACGCTCTCTGACCATGCTCGGCGTCGGAGTCGTGCGCACCCCCGCGGACGATCAGATCGGCGCGCGGCTCGTCCTCATCGAACAGGGCATCGAGGCCTGGATCGACGAGTACCAGCCCGAAATGGTGGCCGTGGAGCGGGTGTTCAGCCAGCACAACGTGCGGACGGTCATGGGCACCGCGCAGGCCAGCGCCGTCGCCATGCTCTGCGCCTCCCGGCGCGGCATCCCCGTCGCCCTGCACACCCCCAGCGAGGTCAAGGCCGCCGTCACCGGCAGCGGCCGCGCCGACAAGGCCCAGGTCGGCGCGATGGTCACGCGGCTGCTGCGGCTCTCCGCCCCGCCCAAGCCGGCCGACGCGGCGGACGCGCTCGCCCTCGCCATCTGCCACATCTGGCGGGCCCCCGCACAGAACCGCCTCCAGCAGGCGGTCGCCGCCCATCACGCATCGAAAGGCCGTTCCGCATGATCGCCTTCGTCAGCGGCCCGGTCGCCGCGCTCGCCCCCACCACCGCGGTCATCGAGGTGGGCGGCGTCGGCATGGCCGTCCAGTGCACCCCTGACACCATCGCCGGGCTGAGGATCGGTCAGGAGGCCCGCCTGGCCACGTCGTTGGTGGTACGCGAGGACTCCCTGACCCTGTACGGCTTCGCGGACGACGACGAGCGGCAGGTCTTCGAACTCCTCCAGACCGCGAGCGGGGTCGGACCGCGCCTCGCCCAGGCCATGCTCGGCGTGCACTCCCCGGACGCGCTGCGCCTCGCCGTCTCCACCGGCGACGAGAAGGCGCTGACCGCCGTGCCCGGCATCGGCAAGAAGGGCGCCCAGAAGCTCCTCCTGGAACTGAAGGACAAGCTCGGCCGACCGCTCGGCACCGGCGGACTCGTCGGCACGCAGCGCGCGGCGGCCTCCGGCCCGGCCCCCTGGACGGAACAGCTCTCCGCCGCGCTGATCGGCCTCGGCTACGCCAGCCGTGAGGCGGACGAGGCGGTGTCGGCGGTGACGCCGCAGGCCGAGGCGGCGATCGCCGCCGGCGGCACGGCACCGGTCCCGCAACTCCTCCGCGCGGCCCTCCAGACCCTCAACCGGGCGAGATAGCCCTGCGGGGCGCGGGAAGGAGCCCCACCAGCGGTCCCCGCCCCGCCCCCCGCAGACGCACACCGCACCACCACCGAGAAGGCAGACACCGTGAACTGGGACGACGAGACGGCACCCGCAGCCGAGGAGCGGATCGTCGGCGCCTCGGCCGAGGGCGACGACCAGGCCGTCGAGGCCGCCCTGCGCCCCAAGGACCTCACCGAGTTCGTCGGCCAGGAGAAGGTCCGCCAGCAGCTCGACCTGGTACTCAGGGCGGCCCGCCAGCGCGGCGCGACCGCCGACCACGTCCTGCTCTCCGGCGCCCCCGGCCTCGGCAAGACCACCCTCTCGATGATCATCGCCGCGGAGATGAACGCCCCGATCCGGATCACCTCCGGCCCCGCCATCCAGCACGCCGGCGACCTCGCCGCGATCCTCTCCTCCCTCCAGGAGGGCGAGATCCTCTTCCTCGACGAGATCCACCGCATGTCCCGGCCCGCCGAGGAGATGCTCTACATGGCGATGGAGGACTTCCGCGTCGACGTGATCGTCGGCAAGGGCCCCGGCGCCACCGCCATCCCGCTGGAACTGCCGCCCTTCACCCTGGTCGGCGCGACCACCCGGGCGGGACTCCTGCCGCCGCCGCTGCGCGACCGGTTCGGCTTCACCGGGCACATGGAGTTCTACGAGCCCGCCGAGCTCGAGCGCGTGATCCACCGCTCCGCCGGGCTCCTCGACGTCGAGATCGACACCGCGGGCGCCGCCGAGATCGCCGGCCGCTCCCGTGGCACGCCCCGTATCGCCAACCGCCTCCTGCGGCGCGTCCGGGACTACGCCCAGGTCAGGGCCGACGGCGTGATCACCCGGGAGATCGCCGCCGCGGCCCTCGGCGTGTACGAGGTGGACAGCCGCGGCCTCGACCGGCTCGACAGGGCGGTCCTCCAGGCCCTGCTCAAGCTCTTCGGCGGCGGACCGGTCGGCCTGTCCACGCTCGCGGTCGCGGTCGGCGAGGAGCGCGAGACCGTCGAGGAGGTCGCCGAGCCCTTCCTCGTACGCGAGGGGCTGCTGGCGCGCACCCCCCGTGGCCGGGTCGCCACTCCCGCGGCGTGGACGCATCTCGGCCTCGTTCCGCCGCAGGCAGCGGGCCCGGGCGGCGCGGGGAACGGCACGGGAATGGGACAACAGGGGCTCTTCGGGGCGTGACGGCGCGGAGACTCGCCGGACGAGGAACCGCGGTGCGATGCTGGACGTTGTTCCATCGATGCGGACTCGCCTAGACTCCGCCGATGCCGACCTTTCTGGTCGGCACGCCCACCCCCGAAGATCAGGCCGCGGTTTCTCCGCGTCCGTGCGAAGGAAACCCGTCCCGTGAGTATCGTGACCCTCCTCCCCTTCATCGTCCTCATCGGGGCCATGTTCCTGATGACCCGCTCTGCCAAGAAGAAGCAGCAGCAGGCGGCGGAGATGCGCAACCAGATGCAGCCCGGCACCGGCGTACGGACGATCGGGGGGATGTACGCCACCGTCAAG
This sequence comes from Streptomyces sp. NPDC003027, assembly GCF_053591435.1. Lineage (NCBI taxonomy): Bacteria > Bacillati > Actinomycetota > Actinomycetes > Kitasatosporales > Streptomycetaceae > Streptomyces > Streptomyces sp. NPDC003027. The sequence continues at coordinate 24,579 of NZ_JBSFTU010000019.1, read as the reverse complement.
GAGGTCGGCGACGAGACCGTACTCCTCGAGGTCGCGCCCGGCGTGCACGCCGTCTACGCCAAGAACGCGATCGGCGCGGTCCTCGAGGACGCCGAGTACAACCGGATCGTCCACGGCGACGACGCGGACGCCGCTGTCGTGCCCGACGACGCCTCCTCGCTGACCGAGTCGGTCGAGGACGGCGACGAGGACGCGGTGGAGGTCTCGGGGGAGGCCAAGCCCGACCTGACCAAGAAGGCGGACACGGCCGAGGCCGACACCGAGGTCAAGAAGGACGGCAAGGCCGACGGCGAGGCGGACGCGAAGTAGTCGCGACGGGGGACCGCGAGGACGCCCACCGGCGTCCGCGGTCCCCCGGCACGGTTCCACGTCTGCGGGGGCAGGTCCCCACACACATTTCGTGGCCGTACGCGCACACCCGGCGCGGAACGGTTGGACAGGGAGAAACGACAAGGTGGCAGCACCGAAGAAGGGCCGAAGGCCGGCGGGGGGACAGGGGAGGCCGGGGCGTGCCCTGGCTCTGATCCTGATCGCCATGGTCGCGCTCACGGGCGGGATGTTCTGGTCCGGTCACACCACGCCGCGTCTCGGCATCGACCTCGCGGGCGGTACGTCGATCACGCTCAAGGCCAAGGCGGAGCCGGGCAAGGAAGACGCCGTCAACGAGACCAACATGAACACCGCGGTCGGCATCATCGACCGCCGTGTCAACGGTCTCGGTGTCTCCGAGGCCGAGGTCCAGACCCAGGGCCGCGAGAACATCATCGTCAACATCCCCCGAGGGGTGGACGAGAAGCAGGCGCGTGAGCAGGTCGGTACGACCGCTCAGCTGTACTTCCGACCGGTACTGACCTGGGCCCCGAGCACGCCGACGGCCCCGACGCCGTCCGGCAGCCCCACGCCGTCCGGGTCCGCGAAGCCGTCCGCCGGCTCCTCCGCGAGCCCGTCGGCCGAGGCCACGAAGCAGGGCGGCCAGGGCACCACGGCCTCTCCCTCCGCGAGCGCCACCACGCAGGGCCGCGCCGTCAGCGACGCCCTGAAGGCGCCCAGCCCCGGCGCCACCACCCCCGGCGGCACCGCCTCTCCGGACGCGAAGTCCCCGAACCCCACGGGCGCGCCCACGCCTCCGGCCGACCCGGCCACCGCGAAGCTGGAGCAGCAGTTCGCGGCGCTGGACTGCACCCCCAAGGCCGAGAAGTCCGGCGACAAGAAGGCCGTGCCCAACCCGGCCCGCACCGTTCCGCCGGAGCAGCCGACCGTCGCGTGCGGAACCGAGGGTGACGCCAAGTACATCCTCGGCCCGGCCGAGGTCAGCGGCAAGGACGTCGATGACGCCCAGGGCGTCTTCGACCAGCAGCGCGGCATGTGGATCGTCAACATGGAGTTCACGGACGAGGGCTCCAAGAAGTTCCAGAAGATCACCAGCAAGCTGTCGACGCAGCAGGAGCCGCAGAACCAGTTCGCGATCGTCCTGGACGGCGAGGTCGTCTCGGCCCCGTCGGTGCGCACCACGCTGAGCGCCAACGCCGAGATCTCCGGCAACTTCACCCAGAAGTCCGCGCAGGACCTGGGCAACATCCTTTCCTACGGCGCCCTGCCGCTCTCCTTCGACACCCAGAGCGTCGACACCGTCACCGCCGCCCTCGGCGGCGAGCAGCTGGAGGCCGGCCTGATCGCCGGCGGCATCGGCCTGGCCCTGGTCGTGCTCTACCTGGTGGTCTACTACCGCGGCCTGTCGCTGATCGCCCTGCTCAGCCTCGCGGCCTCGGCGCTGCTCACGTACGTGATCATGTCTCTGCTCGGCCCGGCCATCGGCTTCGCGCTGAACCTGCCGGCCGTCTGCGGCGCCATCGTCGCCATCGGTATCACCGCGGACTCGTTCATCGTCTACTTCGAACGCATCCGCGACGAGGTCCGTGAGGGACGCACGCTGCGCCCCGCGGTCGAGCGCGCCTGGCCGCGTGCCCGCCGCACGATCCTGGTCTCCGACTTCGTGTCGTTCCTCGCCGCCGCGGTGCTCTTCGCCGTCACCGTCGGCAAGGTCCAGGGCTTCGCGTTCACGCTCGGCCTGACCACCCTGCTCGACGTGGTCGTGGTGTTCCTCTTCACCAAGCCGCTCATGACGCTGCTCGCCCGCACCAAGTTCTTCGGTGAGGGTCACCCGTGGTCCGGGCTGGACCCGAAGCGGCTCGGCGCCAAGCCGCCGCTGCGTCGTTCCCGCCGTGTCTCCGCCCCCGTCGACCCGAAGGAGGCGTGAGATGTCGAAGCTCGGCGATCTCGGCGCCCGGCTGCACCGAGGTGAGGTCGGATACGACTTCATCAAGAACCGCAAGATCTGGTACGGCCTGTCCATCCTGATCACCATCACGGCCATCGTCGGCCTGGCGGTGCGCGGACTGAACATGGGCATCGAGTTCCAGGGCGGCGCCCTCTTCACCACGCCGAAGACATCCGTCTCGGTCACCGACGCCCGCCACTACGCGGAAGAGGCCTCCGGCCACGACGCGATCGTGCAGGAGGTCGGCGACGACACCCTGCGCATCCAGATCGGCGGCCTCGACACCGAGCAGTCCGACAAGGTCCGCTCGCAGCTCGCCAAGGACCTGAAGGTCGAGGAGAGCAAGATCGCGGCGGAGCTCGTCGGCCCCAGCTGGGGTGAGCAGATCGCCAACAAGGCATGGACGGGCCTCGGGATCTTCATGATCCTGGTGGTGATCTATCTGGCCATCGCCTTCGAATGGAGAATGGCGGTCGCGGCGCTCATCGCCCTGATCCACGACCTCACGATCACCGTCGGTATCTACTCCCTCGTGGGCTTCGAGGTCACGGTCGGTACGGTGATCGGTCTGCTGACCATCCTCGGTTACTCCCTCTACGACACGGTGGTCGTCTTCGACTCCCTCAAGGAGGGCACGAAGGGGGTCACCAAGCAGACGCGCTGGACGTACAGTGAGATCGCCAACCGTTCGATCAACGGCACCCTGGTGCGTTCGATCAACACCACCGTCGTCGCCCTGCTGCCGGTCGCCGGTCTGCTCTTCATCGGTGGCGGCGTCCTCGGCGCCGGCATGCTGAACGACATCTCGCTGTCGCTCTTCGTCGGTCTCGCCGCCGGTGCGTACTCGTCGATCTTCATCGCCACCCCGCTCGTCGCCGATCTCAAGGAGCGCGACCCGGCGATCAAGGCGATGAAGAAGCGGGTCCTCGCCAAGCGGGCGGCCGCGGCCGCCAAGGGTGAGTCCCTCGACGCGGACGACAGCGTCCACGGGGCCGACGACGACGGCGACGACGGCGACGACGGCTTCGAGGAGGCGGCGGAGACCGCCGTCGTCGGGCAGCGCGCCCGCCGCGGACGGCCTTCGGAGCGCCGCGGATGACGACGGAGGCCCAGGACACCGCCGGTCTGCTGCTCAGCCGGATCAGGGACGTCCCCGACTACCCCAAGCCGGGAGTGCTGTTCAAGGACATCACTCCGCTGCTCGCGGATCCGGTGGCGTTCACGGCCCTGACCGACAGCCTCGCCGCACTGTGCGTCACGCACGGCGCGACGAAGATCGTCGGACTGGAAGCGCGCGGCTTCATCCTCGCCGCGCCGGTCGCGGTCCGCGCGGGCCTGGGGTTCGTCCCGGTCCGCAAGGCCGGCAAGCTGCCCGGCGCCACGCTGAAGCAGGCGTACGAGCTGGAGTACGGCACCGCCGAGATCGAGGTGCACGCCGAGGACCTGGTCCCCGGCGACCGCGTCATGGTCATCGACGACGTCCTGGCCACCGGCGGCACCGCCGAGGCGTCGCTGGAGCTCATCCGGCGGGCCGGCGCGGAGGTCGCGGGCGTCGCCGTCCTCATGGAGCTGGGCTTCCTCGCCGGGCGGGCCCGGCTGGAGCCCGCCCTGGGCGGCGCTCCACTGGAGGCACTGATCACGGTCTGACGCCGTGGCACGTACGGAGCGGGGCGCTCCGGGGGAATCCCCGGGGCGCCCCGCCTGTTCTCCCGGTATGTCCCCGATCGGGACCCCGGACGCGGACAGCGGCCGTCGTACCGGCCACACGCGTGAGCAACCCGGCTCCCGGGTCGATACCATGGGATTTCCGGGCCTGACCGGGGGACCCGGTACCGCACGAGGAGCGCTCTTGCCAGACGAGGCCCAGCCACTCTCCGCAGCGCAGCCCGACCAGCAGGCCGAGAAGGCCGCGGCGGGCCCCGCCACGCCCCAGGACAAGCCCGCGGAGAGCGGCCCCTCGCCCGTGGCGCCGGCACCCGCTCCCGCACCGGCACGGCCCCCCGCGCCCAAAGCAGCGCCGGCCGCCCCGGCCCGCTCCGGGGGCTCCTCGAACCGCGTGCGCGCCCGCCTCGCCCGCCTGGGCGTCCAGCGCTCCTCCCCGTACAACCCGGTCCTCGAACCGCTGCTCAGGATCGTCCGCTCCAACGACCCGAAGATCGAGACGGCGACGCTCCGCCAGATCGAGCGGGCCTACCAGGTCGCCGAGCGCTGGCACCGCGGCCAGAAGCGCAAGAGCGGCGACCCGTACATCACCCACCCGCTGGCCGTCACCACCATCCTCGCCGAGCTCGGCATGGACCCGGCGACCCTGATGGCCGGACTGCTCCACGACACCGTCGAGGACACCGAGTACGGCCTCGACACCCTGCGTCGCGACTTCGGCGACCAGGTCGCCCTGCTCGTCGACGGCGTCACCAAGCTCGACAAGGTCAAGTTCGGCGAGGCCGCGCAGGCCGAGACCGTGCGCAAGATGGTCGTCGCCATGGCCAAGGACCCGCGCGTCCTGGTCATCAAGCTCGCCGACCGGCTGCACAACATGCGCACCATGCGCTATCTCAAGCGGGAGAAGCAGGAGAAGAAGGCCCGCGAGACGCTGGAGATCTACGCGCCCCTGGCCCACCGCCTCGGCATGAACACCATCAAGTGGGAGCTGGAGGACCTCGCCTTCGCGATCCTCTACCCCAAGATGTACGACGAGATCGTCCGGCTCGTCGCCGAGCGCGCGCCCAAGCGCGACGAATACCTCGCGATAGTGACCGACGAGGTCCAGGCCGACCTGCGCGCCGCCCGCATCAAGGCCACCGTGACCGGCCGCCCCAAGCACTACTACAGCGTCTACCAGAAGATGATCGTCCGCGGCCGTGACTTCGCGGAGATCTACGACCTGGTGGGCATCCGCGTCCTCGTCGACACGGTCCGCGACTGCTACGCCGCCCTCGGCACCGTCCACGCGCGATGGAACCCGGTCCCCGGCCGGTTCAAGGACTACATCGCGATGCCGAAGTTCAACATGTACCAGTCGCTCCACACGACGGTCATCGGACCCAACGGCAAGCCCGTCGAGCTGCAGATCCGCACCTTCGACATGCACCGCCGGGCCGAGTACGGCATCGCCGCGCACTGGAAGTACAAGCAGGAGGCCGTCGCGGGCGCCTCCAAGGTGCGCGCCGACGTGCCGAAGAAGACCGGCAAGGACGACCACCTCAACGACATGGCGTGGCTGCGCCAGCTCCTCGACTGGCAGAAGGAGACCGAGGACCCCAGCGAGTTCCTGGAGTCCCTGCGCTTCGACCTGTCCCGCAACGAGGTCTTCGTCTTCACCCCCAAGGGCGACGTCATAGCGCTGCCGGCCGGCGCCACCCCCGTCGACTTCTCCTACGCCGTCCACACCGAGGTCGGCCACCGCACCATCGGGGCACGGGTCAACGGGCGGCTCGTACCGCTCGAATCGACCCTGGACAACGGCGACCTGGTCGAGGTCTTCACCTCCAAGGCCCCCGGTGCCGGCCCGTCCCGCGACTGGCTGGGCTTCGTCAAGTCCCCGCGTGCCCGCAACAAGATCCGGGCCTGGTTCTCCAAGGAACGCCGCGACGAGGCGATCGAGCAGGGCAAGGACGCCATCGCGCGGGCCATGCGCAAGCAGAACCTGCCGATCCAGCGGATCCTCACCGGAGACTCGCTCGTCACGCTCGCCCACGAGATGCGCTACAGCGACATCTCCTCGCTGTACGCGGCGATCGGCGAGGGCCATGTCACCGCCCAGTCCATCGTGCAGAAGCTCGTCCAGGCCCTCGGCGGCGAGGAGGCCGCCAACGAGGACCTGGTCGAGACCGCGCCGCCCTCGCGCGGCCGCGCCAAGCGCCGCTCCAGCGCCGACCCCGGTGTCGTCGTCAAGGGCGTCGAGGACGTCTGGGTCAAGCTGGCCCGCTGCTGCACACCCGTCCCGGGCGATCCGATCATCGGCTTCGTCACCCGGGGCAGCGGGGTGTCGGTGCACCGCAGCGACTGCGTCAACGTCGACTCGCTCTCCCGGGAGCCGGAGCGCATCCTCGAGGTCGAATGGGCGCCCACCCAGTCGTCGGTCTTCCTCGTCGCCATCCAGGTCGAGGCGCTGGACCGCTCGCGGCTCCTCTCGGACGTCACCCGCGTCCTCTCGGACCAGCACGTCAACATCCTGTCGGCGGCCGTCCAGACCTCCCGCGACCGGGTGGCCACCTCGCGCTTCACCTTCGAGATGGGCGACCCGAAGCACCTCGGGCACGTCCTAAAGGCCGTACGCGGCGTGGAGGGCGTCTACGACGTCTACCGGGTCACCTCGGCCCGCAGGCCGTAACGGCACGTACGGGAAGGGCCCCTGGAAACCATGCGGTTTCCAGGGGCCCTTCCCGTACGGGAGCTCAGCCGCCGAACTCCTCCAGACCCTTCAGGGCCTGGTCGAGAAGCGCCTGACGCCCCTCCAGCTCACGCGCCAGCTTGTCGGCCTTGGCGTCGTTGCCCGCAGCGCGGGCCGCGTCGATCTGCTTGTGCAGCTTGTCGACCGCGTCCTGCAGCTGACCGGTCAGACCCGCGGCACGCGCGCGTGCCTCCGGGTTCGTCCGGCGCCACTCCGACTCCTCGGCCTCGCCGATCGCCCGCTCCACCGCGTGCATCCGGCCCTCGACCTTCGGCCGGGCGTCGCGCGGCACATGGCCGATGGCCTCCCAGCGCTCGTTGAGGGCACGGAAGGCCGCACGGGCCGCCTTCAGATCCTTCACCGGCACCAGCTTCTCGGCCTCGGCAGCGAGCTCCTCCTTCAGCTTGAGGTTCTCCGTCTGCTCCGCGTCCCGCTCGGCGAAGACCTCGCCGCGCGCCGCGAAGAAGACGTCCTGGGCGCCGCGGAAGCGGTTCCACAGATCGTCCTCGTGCTCGCGCTGGGCGCGGCCCGCCGCCTTCCAGTCCGCCATCAGCTCGCGGTACCGGGCGGCCGTCCCGCCCCAGTCCGTGGAGCTCGACAGCGACTCGGCCTCCGCGACCAGCTTCTCCTTGACCTTGCGGGCCTCCTCGCGCTGCGCGTCCAGCGAGGCGAAGTGCGCCTTGCGGCGCTTGGAGAACGCCGAGCGGGCGTGCGAGAAGCGGTGCCACAGCTCGTCGTCGGACTTCCGGTCGAGCCGCGGCAGGCCCTTCCAGGTGTCCACGAGCGCGCGCAGCCGCTCACCCGCGGACCGCCACTGCTCGCTCTGCGCCAGTTCCTCGGCCTCCTTGACCAGGGCCTCCTTGGCGCTGCGCGCCTCGTCGGTCTGCTTGGCCTTCTGGGCCCTGCGCTCCTCGCGGCGCGACTCCACCGTCTCGACCAGCTTGTCGAGACGCGTGCTCAGCGCGGCGAGGTCGCCCACGACGTGGTGCTCGTCCACCTGCTTGCGGATGTGATCGATCGCGGCCATCGCGTCCTTGGCCGAGAGGTCGGTCGTCCTCACCCGCTTCTCGAGGAGGCCGATCTCGACCACCAAGCCCTCGTACTTGCGCTCGAAGTAGGCCAGTGCCTCCTCGGGAGTACCGGCCTGCCACGATCCGACGACCTTCTCGCCCTCGGCAGTACGCACGTACACGGTGCCCGTCTCGTCGACGCGGCCCCACGGGTCGCTGCTCACAGCGCCTCCTCCACATGATGCCGACGAGGGGGTTGTGCCCCCTGGGCATCGTCCACAGTTTCCGGGGGCGGGCAGCGCCCGCCCTGCACAACGCCAATCTAGGCGACCGGTCGCCCGGCTGTCCGCACTCAGCGCGACCCGAATTGAATGGTCACACCGTGTCCGCGCCTCGTCCCACCGGTCGTGGAACCCCGCACGTCACTCCTTGGTGACGGTGGCCTTCGCGATGGTGACGGCCTTCTTGGGGGCGCCGTCCTTGGCACCGCCCTCGACACCGCCCTTGGCGACCTCCTGGACGGCCTTGAGACCGGCCTTGTCCATCGTGCCGAAGGGGGTGTAGGTCGGCGGCAGCTTGGTGTCCTGGTACACGAGGAAGAACTGGCTTCCGCCGCTGCCCGGCTGCCCCGTGTTGGCCATGGCCACGGTGCCGGCCGGGAACGTCACCGAACCGTCGGCGCCCGCCTTGCCCAGCGCGGTCAGGTTCTCGTCCGGGATGGTGTAGCCCGGGCCGCCGGTGCCGTCGCCCTTGGGGTCGCCGCACTGGAGGACGAAGATGCCCTCCGTGGTGAGCCGGTGGCACTTCGTGCCGTCGAAGTACTTCTTGTCCGCGAGGTGCTTGAAGGAGTTCACCGTCCGCGGGGTCTTCGCGGCGTCCATCGTGATGCGGACGTTGCCCTGGTTCGTCGTCAGGGACATCGCGTACGTGGCCTTCGTGTCGACGGCCATGGCCGGCTCCGGCGCCGACGACTCGCCCTGCGAGGGCGTCGCGGTGCCGCTCGGCGTGGAGTCGGCCGCGCTGTCGGACCCCTTCCCGCCACCGTCCGTCAGCACCACCGAGGCGTACACCGCGCCGCCGGCGGCCAGCACCACGGCCAGAGCCGCCGCGATGACGGTGTTGCGGCGCCTCGCCTTCTGCTGTTCCCGCCGTCGCTGCTGCTGCCGCAGGTACTTCTCTCTGGCGAGCTGCCGCCGCCGCTGATCGCTGCTGACCACCGGGTCTGCTCCTTGTAGGTCGTCTGTTCCAGTCCTGGCCGGATGTGCCCGTACCGTATACGGGTTGGCTGTGGAATACGCAGCGCCGGTAGGCTCTGATCTGCCACTTCCGCCCCGTCGCACCCCTGTGCCGGACGACATTTAAGGACGATCGTGCTGATTGCCGGGTTCCCCGCCGGGGCCTGGGGGACCAACTGCTATCTGGTCGCCCCCGCCGCCGGCGAGGAGTGCGTCATCATCGACCCGGGCCACCAGGCCGCCCAGGGAGTCGAGGAGACGCTCAAGAAGCATCGGCTCAAGCCCGTCGCCGTGGTCCTCACCCATGGCCACATCGACCACGTCGCCTCCGTCGTCCCGGTCTGCGGCGCGCATGACGTACCCGCGTGGATCCACCCCGCCGACCGGTACATGATGAGCGACCCGGAGAAGGCCCTCGGCCGCTCCATCGGGATGCCGCTCATGGGCGAGCTCACCGTGGGGGAGCCGGACGACGTGCGCGAGCTCACCGACGGCGCCTCGCTGAAGCTGGCGGGACTCGAGTTCTCCGTCGCGCACGCGCCCGGTCATACCAAGGGGTCGGTGACCTTCCGGATGCCCGAGACCACGGAGATCCCCTCCGTGTTCTTCTCCGGGGATCTGCTCTTCGCCGGCTCCATCGGACGCACCGACCTGCCCGGTGGCGACATGGACGAGATGCTCGAATCGCTGGCCCGCGTGTGCCTGCCGCTCGACAACTCGACCGTGGTGCTGTCGGGACACGGTCCCCAGACGACCATCGGCCAGGAGCGCGCCACCAACCCGTATCTGCGGGACGTGGCCTCCGGCCTCGGGAGCACGAAGGCTCCCCGACGAGGAATGTGACGAGATCCACGTGAGCACCTTCAAGGCCCCCAAGGGCACGTTCGACCTCATCCCGCCGTACTCCGCCACGTATCTGGCCGTGCGCGACGCCATCTCCGGCCCGCTGCGGAAGTCCGGCTACGGCTATGTCGAGACGCCCGGCTTCGAGGACGTCGACCTGTTCGCCCGCGGCGTCGGTGAGTCCACCGACATCGTGACCAAGGAGATGTACACCCTCACCACCAAGGGCGGGGCCAATCTGGCGCTGCGCCCCGAGGGCACCGCCTCCGTGCTGCGCGCGGCCCTCGAGGCCAACATGCACAAGGCCGGCGGCCTCCCGGTGAAGCTGTGGTACTCCGGCTCGTACTACCGCTACGAGCGCCCGCAGAAGGGCCGCTACCGCCACTTCTCCCAGGTCGGTGCCGAGGCCATCGGTGCCGAGGACCCCGCCCTCGACGCCGAGCTGATCATCCTGGCCGACCAGGCGTACCGCTCCCTGGGCCTGCGGGACTTCCGCATCCTGCTGAACTCCCTCGGCGACAAGGAGTGCCGCCCCGCCTACCGCGAGGCGCTCCAGGGCTTCCTGCGCGGCCTCGACCTCGACGAGGAGACCCGCCGCCGCATCGAGATCAACCCGCTGCGTGTCCTCGACGACAAGCGGGCCGACGTCCAGAAGCAGCTCGTGGGCGCGCCGGCGCTCCGCGACCACCTGTGCGACGCGTGCAAGGCGTACCACTCCGAGGTGCGAGAACTGCTCACGGCGGCGGGCGTGGCCTTCGAGGACGACGAGAAGCTGGTGCGCGGCCTCGACTACTACACGCGGACGACGTTCGAGTTCGTCCACGACGGCCTGGGCTCGCAGTCCGCGGTGGGCGGCGGCGGCCGCTACGACGGACTGTCCGAGATGATCGGCGGCCCGGCGCTCCCGTCGGTCGGCTGGGCGCTCGGCGTGGACCGCACCGTCCTGGCCCTGGAGGCCGAGGGCATCGAGCTCGACATCCCGCCGGCGACGAGCGTCTTCGCGGTCCCGCTGGGCGAGGAGGCGCGCCGCGTCCTGTTCGGGCTCGTCACCGAGCTGCGCAAGGCCGGCGTCGCGACCGACTTCGGGTACGGCGCCAAGGGACTGAAGAGCCACATGAAGAACGCCAACCGCTCCGGTGCCCGGTTCGCCGTCGTCGCCGGCGAGCGGGACCTCGCCGAGGGCGTGGTCCAGCTCAAGGACATGGAGTCCGGCGAGCAGGAGCCGGTCGCGCTCGACAAGGTGATCGCCGAGATCCAGGCGAAGCTGGCCTGATCCGCGGACGGACGGACGGACGCGACGAGGGCCCGGGCCGCGGGGAAGCGGTCCGGGCCCTCGCCGCATGCGGGCTCCCTCGTTCTTATGTCCATCGAACGGCGTGTGCGGGCCCTCGTGCGGCAGAATGATCGTGCCCAGAGCCCAGCGAACGACGGAAACGGCGATATGACGACAGCAGCGGTGCAGCGCGACGGTGGCACGATCGGCGCGAGCCGGGCCCTCGCCTGGATGCTGGTGATCACCGGAGCGGCCGGACTGCTCGCCTCCTGGGTCATCACGATCGACAAGTTCAAGCTCCTGGAGGACCCGGGCTTCACCCCGGGGTGCAGCCTCAACCCGATCGTCTCGTGCGGCAACATCATGAAGAGCGAGCAGGCGTCGGTCTTCGGCTTCCCCAACCCCATGCTCGGCCTCGTCACCTACGCCATGGTGATCGCGATCGGCGTCGGCCTCCTGGGCGGGGCCCGCCACCGCCGCTGGTACTGGCTCGGCCTGAACGCGGGCACGCTGTTCGGTGTCGGATTCTGCACCTGGCTGATGTACCAGTCGCTGTACGAGATCAACTCGCTGTGTCTGTGGTGCTGCCTGGCGTGGGTCGCGACCATCGTCATGTTCTGGTACGTCACCTCGCACAACGTGCGCCAGGGCGTCATCCGCGCCCCCGGCGGCCTGCGGACCTTCTTCGACGAGTTCACCTGGGTGCTGCCGGTGCTGCACATCGGGATCATCGGGATGCTGATCCTGACGCGCTGGTGGGACTTCTGGACCAGCTGACGGCCACCGGCCCGGCCGCGCTGTCAGTGCCGTGACCTAGGCTTCATGACGTGGAGCCCGACCTCTTTACCGCAGCCGCCGAAGAACGCCAGGAGAAGGACCCGTCCAGCAGCCCCCTGGCCGTCCGGATGCGCCCGCGCACCCTCGACGAGGTCCTCGGGCAGCGTCATCTGCTCAAGCCGGGGTCGCCGCTGCGCCGGCTCGTCGGGGAGGGCGGCGGGGGGCCTGCCGGCGCCTCGTCGGTGATCCTCTGGGGCCCGCCCGGCATCGGCAAGACCACCCTCGCGTACGTCGTCTCCAAGGCGACCAACAAGCGCTTCGTGGAGCTCTCCGCGATCACCGCGGGCGTCAAGGAGGTCCGGACGGTCATCGACGGCGCCCGGCGCGCGGCCGGCGGCTACGGCAAGGAGACCGTCCTCTTCCTCGACGAGATCCACCGCTTCTCCAAGGCACAGCAGGACTCGCTGCTGCCCGCCGTGGAGAACCGCTGGGTGACGCTGATCGCGGCGACGACGGAGAACCCGTACTTCTCGATCATCTCCCCGCTGCTCTCCCGCTCGCTGCTGCTCACCCTCGAACCGCTCACCGACGACGACCTGCGCCATCTGCTGGAGCGGGCGCTGACGGAGGACCGGGGGCTCGGCGGGGCGGTCACGCTGCCGGAGGACGCCGAGGCGCATCTGCTGCGCATCGCCGGCGGTGACGCGCGCCGGGCGCTGACCGCCCTGGAGGCGGCGGCCGGCGCCGCCCTCGCCAAGGGCGAGCCGGAGATCACCCTGCAGACGGTCGAGGAGACCGTCGACCGCGCGGCGGTGAAGTACGACCGGGACGGCGACCAGCACTACGACGTGGCCAGCGCGCTGATCAAGTCGATCCGCGGCTCGGACGTGGACGCGGCGCTGCACTATCTGGCGCGGATGATCGAGGCGGGTGAGGACCCCCGGTTCATCGCGCGGCGCCTGATGATCTCTGCCAGCGAGGACATCGGCCTCGCCGACCCGACGGCCCTGCCGACGGCCGTGGCGGCCGCCCAGGCCGTCGCCATGATCGGTTTTCCCGAGGCCGCGCTGACCCTGTCCCACGCCACGATCGCCCTGGCCCTGGCCCCGAAGTCGAACGCGGCGACCACCGCGATCTTCGCCGCGCAGGCGGACGTCCGCAACGGCCTGGCGGGCCCGGTCCCCGCCCACCTCCGGGACGGGCACTACAAGGGAGCGGCGAAACTGGGCCACGCCCAGGGGTACGTCTACCCGCACGACGTCCCCGGCGGTATCGCGGCCCAGCAGTACGCCCCGGACGCGATCCACGGCAAGCGCTACTACGAACCGACCCGGTACGGCGCCGAGGCGCGGTACGCCGACGTGGTCGAGAAGGTGCGCGAGCGCCTGCGGGGCGACGGCGGGTGAGCGGTGGTGACGTCAGGCGCGGGCCGCGTCGAAGAGCCGGTGCATCTCGCGCCGCAGCCCGCTGACGTCCCGTACGGGCTCGGGGAAGTCGAAGCGCGCGTCGAAGCAGTGCTGCGGCCCCGAGCTGAAGCGGATCCGCAGCCCGAAGCGGTCCAGCGCCAGCGGGGCGACGTCCCGCATCGGTGCCACGACGGCCGAGCGCTCGCCGAGCAGCCCGCCCAGCGCGCGGACGTGCTCGCCGTGGGCCGCGTGCAGATGCTGGAGCAGCTCGGTCTCGTGGGCGTGCAGGGGGTCGGGGGCCGCGGCGGCGAAATCCTCCGGCTCGACGCGGGCGGTGCCCCACAGATCGTCGACGCGGGCCTCACCGACCTCCAGGCGCAGCATCATCCGGCCGGGCTCGGCGACGCCGGGCACGCAGGTGAGCCAGCCCGAGACCCAGGCGCGGCCCCGGATGCGGTGGGGGACGGAGACCGGAGCGACGTCGGTGAGTTCGAGCACCACCGGCAGCTCGTCGTCCTGCGCGTGCGTCGCGGCCCGTACGGGCGGGGCGTCGGCGGGGAAGAGCAGGAAGACCTCGCCGTCCGGACCGACGGCCCTGGCCTCGGGCGTGAGCTGCTCGGGGCGCAGGTGCTCGGCCCCTGGAATCAGCAGCACCGCGGAGCATGTACTCTGTACGAGAGTTCGTGTGCGCTCGGCTGCTGACGGCATCCGCGCGATTTCAAGCCCGCTGGGACGCGGCTGACCATGAGCTGATCGGACCTCCGTCACATCGATGCCCTCCGCGGAAGCGGACGAAGCGTCGTTCATTGTGCTGCTGTCTGTGATGCGCGTGGTGTTCCCAGGGCGAGACATGCGATCTCCTTGAGTAAGGTGAGCCTAACCTAACCTACAACGGAGGTCTGGAGAACGTGCCTAACCAGTCGCGTCCCAAGGTCAAGAAGTCTCGCGCGCTCGGTATCGCGCTGACGCCGAAGGCCGTCAAGTACTTCGAAGCCCGCCCGTACCCGCCGGGTGAGCACGGCCGTGGCCGCAAGCAGAACTCGGACTACAAGGTCCGTCTGCTCGAGAAGCAGCGCCTGCGCGCTCAGTACGACATCAGCGAGCGCCAGATGGCGCGCGCCTACGACCGCGCCAAGAAGGCCGAAGGCAAGACGGGCGAGGCGCTGGTCGTCGAGCTCGAGCGTCGCCTCGACGCCCTGGTCCTGCGTTCGGGCATCGCCCGCACCATCTACCAGGCCCGCCAGATGGTCGTCCACGGTCACATCCAGGTCAACGGCGGCAAGGTCGACAAGCCGTCGTTCCGCGTCCGTCCCGACGACGTCGTGATGGTCCGCGAGCGCTCCCGCGAGAAGCCCCTGTTCCAGGTCGCCCGCGAGGGTGGTTTCGCCCCCGACGGTGAGACCCCGCGCTACCTGCAGGTCAACCTGAAGGCCCTGGCCTTCCGCCTCGACCGCGACCCGAACCGCAAGGAAATCCCGGTCATCTGCGACGAGCAGCTGGTCGTCGAGTACTACGCCCGCTGATCCCGGGCCTCTCCCGGCCCCGGCCGGAGGAGTAGTACCGCACACTCCGCGGTTCTCAGCCCGCCGCTTCCCCACCCTTACCGGTGGGGGAGCCGGCGGGCTTCCGCGTCTCCGGGACGGCCCGACCCCGCGGAGGAGAGGACTCCGCTCCCGCGGGACCGGTGGCCGGATCCCGTCGCTCGGCGAGCGCCCGGGCCACGGTCTCCTCCAGTGAGAGCCCCCGCCCCTCCCGTACCGACGCGGCGTAGCGCTCCGCGCCGAGCAGTTCGCCCGCCTGACGCTCGCACAGCGCCCGGGGCCCGCCGAACATGCCCGATCCGAACAGCCGCAGCCCCACCGAGTCCCACACCGGCAGGGTCGCGCCCTGCAGCACCGCCGCCTCCGCCGGATCGCCCTCGCTCGCCGTCACCAGCGCGAGCAACTCGATCGCGAGGACGAGCCCCACCAGGTCATGGAACCGGTGGTCGATGGTGATGCACTCGCCGAGCAGCTCACGCGCCTCGCCATGGGCGCCCCGGGTCCACGCCGCGTACGCCAGCACATAGAGCGCGTACGCCCGCGTCCAGAGCTCCCCGCGCTCCTCGCAGATCTCCCGCACCTCGGCGCACAACGCGACCGCGCCCTCCAGATCGCCCTGGAAGACCCGCGCCATCGCCAGCTCGACCTGGCTCATCAGCACGTTGCTGTTCAGCTCACCCAGCTCCCGGTACGCCTCCAGAGCCCGGCCGAACAGCTCCTCCGCCCGGACCAGATCGTCCGAGAGCAGCGCCAGACAGCCCATCCGGTGCGTCGCGTACGCCTCCGCGGTCGCGTTGCCCGCGAAGCGGGCCCGCTCGCCGCACTCGTGCAGCGCCGCCACCGCCGCCGTGCCGTCACCCTGGAGGATCGCCACATAGCCCAGCACCCACAGCGCCTTCAGCCGGGCGTGCTCGTGCCCGCCCTCGTGGTCCGGACCGAGCGCCAGCGCCCGGTCCAGCCAGTGCCGGCCCTCCGAAAGCCGCCCGCACCCCACCCAGTAGAACCAGAGCGTCCCCGCCAGATGCCGAGCGAGACGGGCCTCGTCCGGCTGCTCCAGACAGAGTTCGAAGGCCGCCCGCAGATGCGGCAGCGCCGCCTCCATGTCCGCCGCGACCTCGGGCTGGCGCGGACCGAACCACTCCAGCTCGCACCAGGTGGCCAGACCCATGTACCAGTCGCGGTGCCGCCGGCGCATCCGCTCGGTGTCCTCCAGCGCCGCCAGCCACTCCGCCCCGTACGCGGCGACCGTGTCCAGCATCCGGTAGCGCGGCCCCGCCGGGCCGTCCTCACGCGAGAGGAGCGACTGGGCGAGCAGACCTCCCAGCACGTCGAGCACCCGCTCGGGGGGAAGGTCGGGGCCGCCGCAGACGTACTCCACCGCGTCCAGGTCGAACGGCCCCGCGAAGACCGAGAGCCGCGCCCACAGCAGCCGCTCCTCCGGCGTGCACAGCTCATGGCTCCAGCCGATCGCCGTGCGCAGCGTCTGATGGCGTGGCAGCGCCCCGCGTGCCCCGCCCGTGAGCAGCCGGAAGCGGTCGTCGAGCCTGCGCAGCACCTGCTCCACCGTGAGCAGCGGCATACGGGCGGCCGCCAGCTCCAGAGCCAGCGGAATCCCGTCGAGGCGCCGGCACAGCTCCCGCACGGCGGCGCCGTCGCCGCGATCAGCCGCAGACCCCCCACCCGCGACCCGCTCCCCGAAGAGCGCCACCGCGTCCTCGTCGCCCATCGGCGCCAGCGTGAAGACCGCCTCCCCGTCCACCCGCAGCGGGCGGCGGCCCACCGCGAGGACGGTCAGACCGGGGGCGTGCAGCAGCAACTCCCGTACGAGAGGCGCGCACTCCTCCACCAGGTGCTCGAAACCGTCCACCACCAGCAGCAGCCGGCGCTCCGCCAGGTGCTCGATCAGCGCCTGGCGCGGTGCGCGGGGCGTGTGGTCGGTCAGGCCCAGCGCCTCGACCAGCGCGTGGGCCACCAGCTCCGGGTCCCGCAGCGCCGAGAGCTCGGCCAGCCACACGCCGTCGGCATAGTGTCTTTGCGCCTCCGACGCGGTCCGCAGCGCCAGCCGCGTCTTGCCGACCCCGCCGACCCCGACGACCGTCACCAGCCGGAACTCCTCGAGGAGCCGGGCCAGTTCGTCCCGCTCGCCGGCGCGTCCGACGAACCGGTTCAACTCCGACGGCAGATTGCCCTTTCGCATGGGACACGGAGGGTACCCATCCGGCCGCACTCCGTACAATCGGACCGCTCGGGCCCCGCCGAGGGCCCGTAATGCGGTACGGGGAAAGACCGCGGGCGCGATAGGGTCGGAGGACGACTTTTCGCAAGGCCCCAACGACAGCAGAGAGCGGTGCGGAGTGACCGGTGGAGAGGTTGCCGGGCTTCTGGTGGCCGTGTTCTGGGCGATTCTCGTCTCCTTCCTCGCCGTGGTGCTGGCGAGACTGGCGCAGACGCTCAAGGCGACCACCAAGCTCGTGGCGGACGTGACCGAGCAGGCCGTCCCGCTGCTCGCCGACGCCTCGGCGACCGTGCGGTCGGCACAGACCCAGCTCGACCGGGTCGACGCGATCGCCTCGGACGTCCAGGAGGTCACCTCCAACGCCTCGGCGCTCTCCACGACCGTCGCCTCCACCTTCGGCGGTCCGCTCGTCAAGGTCGCCGCCTTCGGTTACGGCGTGCGCAAGGCGCTCGGCCGCGGCCGCGAGGAGGCTGCCCCGGCGGGCCGGGCGACCTCACGCCGTACCGTGATCGTCGGCCGCACCGTGCCGTCGGCCAGGCGCCGGAAGCAGAAGGGCTGAGCCGCGATGTTCCGCCGTACGTTCTGGTTCACCGCGGGCGCCGCAGCCGGCGTGTGGGCCACCACCAAGGTCAACCGGAAGCTCAAGCAGCTCACCCCGGAGAGCCTCGCCGCGCAGGCGGCGAACAAGGCGATCGAGACCGGTCACCGGCTCAAGGACTTCGCCCTCGACGTCAGGGCGGGCATGCTCCAGCGGGAGGCCGAGCTCGGCGAGGCACTCGGCATCGAGGCACCCGACGGTGCGGCCGCCGACCGGGAACTCCCCGGGCCGCGCCGCAGGGCCGCGCTCGACCCGACCGCACCGGCGTCCCGGAGGCCCGGGAAGACGCCGAAGAACACGTATCCGTACCCCACGACCACGTACAACCGGAATGAGGACCACTAATGGAGTCGGCTGAAATCCGCCGCCGCTGGCTGAGCTTCTTCGAGGAGCGCGGTCACACCGTCGTCCCTTCGGCGTCGCTCATCGCGGACGACCCGACTCTGCTCCTCGTCCCCGCCGGCATGGTGCCCTTCAAGCCCTACTTCCTGGGCGAGGTCAAGCCGCCGTTCCCGCGCGCCGCCAGCGTGCAGAAGTGCGTGCGCACGCCGGACATCGAAGAGGTCGGCAAGACCACCCGCCACGGCACCTTCTTCCAGATGTGCGGCAACTTCTCCTTCGGCGACTACTTCAAGGAAGGCGCCATCAAGCTCGCCTGGGAGCTGCTGACCAGCTCGGTGGAGCACGGCGGCTACGGCCTGGAGCCGGAGAAGCTCTGGATCACCGTCTACCAGG
This sequence comes from Streptomyces sp. NPDC003027, assembly GCF_053591435.1. Classification (NCBI taxonomy): domain Bacteria; kingdom Bacillati; phylum Actinomycetota; class Actinomycetes; order Kitasatosporales; family Streptomycetaceae; genus Streptomyces; species Streptomyces sp. NPDC003027. The sequence goes on along the minus strand of NZ_JBSFTU010000019.1, from coordinate 6,254 downwards.
ACGACGACGAGGCCGAGCAGATCTGGCGCGATGTCGTCGGCGTCCCGGCCGAGCGGATCCAGCGCCTGGGCAAGAAGGACAACTTCTGGTCCATGGGCGTCCCCGGCCCCTGCGGCCCCTGTTCCGAGATCAACTACGACCGCGGCCCCGAGTTCGGCGTCGAGGGCGGCCCGGCCGTCAACGACGAGCGGTACGTGGAGATCTGGAACCTGGTCTTCATGCAGTACGAGCGCGGCGAGGGCACCGGCAAGGACGACTTCGAGATCCTCGGCGACCTCCCCTCGAAGAACATCGACACCGGTCTCGGCCTCGAGCGCCTGGCGATGATCCTCCAGGGCGTACAGAACATGTACGAGACCGACACCCTCAAGGTCGTCATCGACAAGGCCACCGAGCTCACCGGCGTCGCCTACGGCAAGACCCACGACAGCGACGTCTCGCTGCGCGTGGTGGCCGACCACATGCGTACGTCCGTGATGCTCATCGGTGACGGTGTCACCCCCGGCAACGAGGGCCGCGGCTATGTGCTGCGCCGCATCATGCGCCGCGCCGTCCGCAACATGCGCCTGCTCGGCGCCACCGGTCCGGTCGTCAAGGACCTCGTCGACGTCGTGATCGACACCATGGGCGAGCAGTACCCGGAGCTGGTCACCGACCGCAAGCGGATCGAGACCGTCGCCCTCGCCGAGGAGGCCGCCTTCCTCAAGGCCCTCAAGGGCGGCACCAACATCCTCGACACGGCCGTGACCGAGACCAAGGCGGCCGGCGGCACGGTCCTCGCCGGTGAGAAGGCCTTCCTGCTCCACGACACCTGGGGCTTCCCGATCGACCTCACCCTGGAGATGGCCGCCGAGCAGGGCCTGTCCGTGGACGAGGCCGGGTTCAGGCGCCTGATGCAGGAGCAGCGCGAGCGCGCCAAAGCCGACGCCAAGGCCAAGAAGACCGGCCACGCCGACATGACCGCCTACCGCGCGATCGCCGACAGCAACGGCGCCACGGAGTTCACCGGCTACACCAACACCGAGGGCGAGACCACGGTCGTCGGACTGCTGGTCAACGGCGTGCCGTCGCCCGCCGCCACCGAGGGCGACGAGGTCGAGGTCGTCCTCGACCGCACCCCGTTCTACGCCGAGGGCGGCGGCCAGCAGGCCGACACCGGCCGGATCCGGCTCCACAGCGGTGCCGTCATCGAAGTCCGCGACGTCCAGCAGCCGGTGCCGGGTGTCTCCGTGCACAAGGGCTCGGTCCAGGTCGGCGAGGTGACCGTCGGCTCCACCGCCTACGCCACCATCGACGTCCACCGCCGCCGAGCCATCGCCCGCGCCCACAGCGCCACGCACCTCACGCACCAGGCGCTGCGCGACGCCCTCGGCCCGACGGCCGCCCAGGCCGGTTCGGAGAACTCCCCGGGCCGCTTCCGCTTCGACTTCGGTTCGCCGAACGCCGTGCCCGGCACCGTGCTGACCGATGTCGAGCAGAAGATCAACGAGGTCCTCGCCCGGGAGCTCGACGTGCACGCCGAGGTCATGTCCATCGACGAGGCCAAGCGGCAGGGCGCCATCGCCGAGTTCGGCGAGAAGTACGGCGAGCGGGTCCGCGTGGTGACCATCGGCGACTTCTCCAAGGAGCTGTGCGGCGGTACGCATGTCCGCAACACCGCCCAGCTCGGCCTGGTGAAGCTGCTCGGCGAGTCGTCGATCGGCAGTGGCGTGCGCCGTGTCGAGGCCCTCGTGGGTGTCGACGCGTACAACTTCCTCGCCAAGGAGCACACGGTCGTCGCGCAGCTGCAGGAGCTGGTCAAGGGCCGCTCCGAGGAGCTGCCCGAGAAGATCTCCGCCATGCTCGGCAAGCTGAAGGACGCCGAGAAGGAGATCGAGAAGTTCCGCGCGGAGAAGGTCCTCCAGGCCGCCGCCGGTCTCGTCGCCGGGGCCAAGGATGTCCGGGGCGTCGCCCTGGTCACCGGCCAGGTCCCCGACGGCACCTCCGCCGACGACCTGCGCAAGCTGGTCCTCGACGTCCGCGGCCGCATCCCGGGCGACCGCCCGGCCGTCGTGGCCCTGTTCACCACGGCCAACGGCCGTCCGCTGACGGTCATCGCCACCAACGAGGCCGCCCGCGAGCGCGGCCTCAAGGCCGGCGAGCTGGTCCGCACGGCCGCCAAGACCCTCGGTGGCGGCGGTGGCGGCAAGCCGGACGTCGCCCAGGGCGGCGGTCAGAACCCGCAGGCCGTCGGTGACGCCATCGACGCCGTCGAGCGCATGGTCGGGGAAACCGCCTGATGCGACGCGGCCGTCGTCTCGCGATCGATGTCGGGGACGCCCGGATCGGGGTCGCCTCGTGCGACCCCGACGGGGTCCTCGCCACTCCGGTGGAGACCGTGCCGGGACGCGACGTCCCGGCCGCCCACCGGCGGCTGCGCCAGATCGTCGAGGAGTACGAACCGATCGAGATCGTGGTCGGCCTGCCTCGCTCCCTCTCCGGGCGCGAGGGGCCGGCCGCGGCCAAGGTCCGCCGCTTCGTCCAGGAGCTGGCGCGGGGGATCGCCCCCGTACCGGTGCGTCTGGTCGACGAGCGGATGACGACCGTGACGGCGACTCAGGGGCTGCGGGCGTCGGGCGTGACATCGAAGAAGGGCCGGTCCGTCATCGATCAGGCCGCCGCTGTGATCATCCTTCAGAACGCTCTTGAGTCCGAACGGGTATCAGGTAATCCGCCCGGCGAGGGCGTCGAAGTGGTCATCTGATCGCGATACGGTAACGTTCCGCGCGATGCGGCGGTGTTCGAACAGCTGCCGCACTACGTAGAGGCGGACCGTTCCGGATGCCTCGCGGCTGTTTGGGGATCGATGACTGAGTATGGCCGGGGCCCCGGCTCCGAACCGTGGCACCCCACGGACCCTCTCTACGGGGACCAGGGGTGGGAAGGTCAGCAGCAGTACCCGCAGCAGACGCAGTACGGCCACCAGGACCCGTACGGTCAGGGGCACGGCGGGCACGGCGCTCAGGAGCAGGGCTACGACGCCCAGTACCAGCAGTCCCAGGCTCCCCAGCAGTACAGCGACCAGCAGTACAGCGATCGGCAGTACAACGATCAGCAGTATGTCGATCAGACGTATGCCGATCAGACGCACGCGGGGCAGGCGCAGGAGTACGACACGCCCGGGTACCCCGCACAGCAGTACGACGCGAACTGGGAGACGGGCCAGGCGGCGATGCCGTACGGCACCGCTCCCGCCGATCCGTACGGCGGCCAGAACCCCGATCTCTACGGCACCCCCGAGGCCTACCCTCCGCCGCAGCCGCCGGGTCGGCGCCAGGAGCCGCCGGAGCCCGTCACCGACTGGGAGGCGGAGGAGCCGGAGGAGGAGCGGCACCCCTTCTTCACCGGTGACGACGACCCCGACGGTGACGAGGAACCGGCCGGCAACCGCCCGTCCCGAGGTGGCCGCGACCGCCGGAGCAAGGGCAGGGGCGGAAAGGGCAGGAAGAGCAAGAACGGCGTGGCCTGCCTGGTCGTCGCCCTCGTCCTGGCCGGCGGCGTCGGCGGGATCGGCTACTTCGGCTACCAGTTCTGGCAGGGCCAGTTCGGCGCCGCACCCGACTACGCGGGCGACGGCACCGGCTCGGTCCAGGTCGAGATCCCCAAGGCCGCCGGCGGCTACGAGATCGGCAACATCCTCAAGAAGGCCGGTGTCGTCAAGAGCGTCGACGCCTTCGTCTCGGCGCAGCAGAAGAACCCCAAGGGACTGTCGATCCAGGCCGGCGTCTACACGCTGAAGAAGGAGATGTCGGCGGAGAGCGCCGTCTCGCTGCTCCTCAGTCCGGCCAGCCAGGCCAACTTCGTCATCCCCGAGGGCAAGCGGAACGCCTGGGTCTACGACCAGCTGGACAAGCGACTCGATCTCGAGGCGGGCACCACCAAGGACATCGCCAAGGCCAAGGCGGACGACCTCGGCCTGCCCGACTGGGCCAAGAACCACGAGAACGTCAAGGACCCGCTGGAAGGCTTCCTCTTCCCCGCGAGCTACCCCGTCGCCAAGGGCAACAAGCCCGAGGACGTCCTGCGCAAGATGGTCGCCCGCGCCAACCAGGAGTACGGCAAGCTCGACCTGGAGGCCAAGTCCAGGGAGCTCGGGCTCAAGGGCCCGTGGGAGCTCGTCACGGTCGCGAGCCTCGTCCAGGCCGAGGGCAAGACGCACGACGACTTCACCAAGATGGCCGAGGTCATCTACAACCGGCTCAGCCCGGAGAACACGGAGACCAACCAGCTCCTCCAGTTCGACTCGTCGTACAACTACCTGATGGGCCAGAGCAAGATCAAGATCGGCCGCGACGAGATCAACAGCAACCCGGACCCGTACAACACGTACAAGCGGAGGGGGCTGACACCCGGCCCCATCGGCAACCCGGGAGCCGAGGCGCTGGTGGCCGCGCTGAATCCGACGAAGGCAGGCTGGATGTACTTCGTCGCCACCGACGGCATGAGCAAGACCGAATTCGCCAAGACGCTCGCCGAGCACGACAAGCTCGTCGAGAAGTTCAACGCCTCCGGGAGCAACTGATGTCCGCAACGCGGCGGGCGGCCGTCCTCGGCTCGCCCATCGCCCACTCGCTCTCCCCGGTGCTCCACCGTGCGGCGTACACCGCGCTCGGCCTGGAGAACTGGTCGTACGACCGCTTCGAGGTGGACGAGGCCGGGCTTCCCGGCTTCGTCGCCGGCCTGGACGGTTCCTGGGCGGGGCTCTCGCTGACCATGCCGCTGAAGCGGGCGATCATCCCGCTGCTGGACGAGATCAGTGACACGGCCGCCTCGGTCGAGGCCGTGAACACCGTCGTCCTCACGGAGGACGGCCGCCGCGTCGGTGACAACACGGACATCCCCGGCATGATCGCGGCTCTGCGCGAGCGGGGCGTCGAGAAGGTGGAGTCCGCGGCGATCCTCGGCGCGGGCGCCACCGCCTCCTCGGCGCTGGCCGCACTCGCCCGGATCTGTGGCGGGCCGGTCACCGCGTACGTACGGAGCGAGGCCCGGGCCGAGGAGATGCGGGGCTGGGGCGAACGCCTCGGTGTCGACGTCCGTACGGCCGACTGGGGGAGTGCGGTGGAGGCGTTCGCGTCGCCGCTGGTCATCGCCACCACTCCGGCCGGCACCACGGACGACCTGGCCCCGGCCGTTCCGGACACCTCGGGAACGCTCTTCGACGTGCTGTACCACCCCTGGCCGACGCCGCTCGCCGCCGCATGGTCGGACCGCGGCGGCAAGGTGCTCGGCGGCCTCGACCTCCTCGTCCACCAGGCGGTCCTCCAGGTCGAGCAGATGACGGGACGGTCTCCGGCGCCCCTGGCGGCGATGCGGGCCGCGGGCGAGCAGGCGCTCGGCGAGCGCTGAGCGGCCGGCTCGGAGCTCCCTTTCCGAATCCGACCTGACAGGGTGCGTCCGATACCTGGACCGGCGAGCAGGTTCGAGCCCCGGACGTGGGAGGATCGGATACGGCGGGCTCGGGCCGCGCACCCGGTCGCGCCGCAGCAGTTCCAGGCGCGAGCATGAGGAGCATCGTTGAGCAGGTTGCGTTGGCTGACCGCTGGGGAGTCCCACGGACCCGCGCTGGTCGCGACGCTGGAGGGTCTTCCCGCCGGTGTCCCGGTCACCACCGAGCTGGTGGCGGACCACCTCGCGCGGCGGCGTCTGGGCTATGGGCGTGGTGCGCGGATGAAGTTCGAGCAGGACGAGGTGACCTTCCTCGGTGGTGTCCGGCACGGTCTCTCGCTCGGTTCTCCGGTCGCGGTGATGGTGGGCAACACGGAGTGGCCGAAGTGGGAGAAGGTGATGTCGGCCGATCCGGTCGACCCGGCCGAGCTGAAGGAGACGGGCCGCAACGCGCCGCTGACCCGGCCCCGTCCGGGCCATGCGGACCTGGCCGGGATGCAGAAGTACGGTTTCGACGAGGCCCGGCCGATCCTGGAGCGGGCCAGTGCCCGGGAGACCGCGGCCCGGGTGGCCCTCGGTGCCGTGGCCCGGTCGTTCCTCAAGGAGGCTGCTGGGATCGAGATCGTCTCGCACGTCGTCGAACTCGCCGCCGCGAAGGCGCCGTACGGGGTGTACCCCAAGCCCTCCGACGTCGAGAGGCTGGATGCCGATCCGGTGCGCTGTCTGGACGCGGACGCGTCGAAGGCGATGGTCGCGGAGATCGACCAGGCCCACAAGGACGGGGACACCCTGGGTGGTGTCGTGGAGGTGCTGGCCTACGGCGTGCC
>NZ_JBSFTU010000018.1:0-119967 GCF_053591435.1 Streptomyces sp. NPDC003027 | reverse complement strand
CCCCAGATCGACCCCGAAACCGGCTGCTTCCCCCTCCCCCACACCCCCGGCCTCGGCATCGAACTCGACACCGACGCAGCAGCCGAACACCCCCAGCAACAAGCCCGCTTCGACCTCTGGGCCGAAGGCTGGGAGCGGAGGCAGCCGAAGTGAGCCGCGCGATCGTCGTCGACGCGCCGGGCGGACACCGCCTCGTGCGACGGGAGTCGCCGGAGCCCGGACCGGGTGAGGTACGCGTCCGGGTGGCCGCCGCCGGGATCTGCATGAGCGACCGCGAGATCTACGACGGACACCGGGACCCGGGGTATGTCCGCTACCCGGTCACCCCGGGCCACGAGTGGTCCGGGACGGTGGAGGCGGTCGGCCCGGGCGGCGACCCGGCGCTGGCGGGACGCCGCTGTGTCGCCGAGGGCTTCCGGTCCTGCGGGATGTGCGAGCGGTGCCGGTGCGGGGAGACCAGCCTGTGCACGGCCGGATACGCGGAGACCGGCTTCACGGAGCCGGGCGCCTTCGCCGACCACGTGGTCGTCCCCGTCCGGCTCCTGCACCTGCTGGACGACGAGGCGGACCTCCGGGCCGCCGCGCTCCTCGAGCCCGCCGCCGTGATCGCCGCCGCGGTACGGGCCGGGCGTCCCCGTCCCGGCGAGCGGATCGCCGTCGTCGGCGCGGGCACCCTCGGGCTGCTCGCCGTCCAGCTGCTCGCCGCCTCCTCCCCCGCCGAGCTGGTCGTGGTCGACCCCCGGGCGGCGCGCGGGAAGCAGGCGCTCACGCACGGCGCGCACGAGGCCCTCACCCCGGAGGAGGCCGCGTCGGCGACCGGCCGCTTCGACCTGGTCGTGGAGACGGCCGGGGCGCCGTCCACGGCGGCGGCCTCCTGCCTGCTGGCGCGCAGGGGCGGAAGGGTCGTCCTGACCGGGATGTTCACTCCGGGCGCGACCGGGATCGATCCCGTGCACCTCTCCCTCAGCCAGCTGGAGGTGCGCAGCGTCTTCGGGGCGTCCTCCGCCGCCTGGGCCGAGGCCGTACGGGCCTTCGGACTCGGACTGCTCGATCCGGCCCCGCTGATCACCCACGAGTTCCCGCTGGAACGGTTCGCGGAGGCCGTCGCGCTCGTCGGCGGCGGCGACCCGGGGACCGGCAAGGTGCTGCTGCGCCCCTGAGCGCGGCACCCCGAACGTACGGCGGTACGGGAAGCCCAGCCGGCCCCGTACCGCCGTACACCCACCGCCGTACCCGCGCCACCGCCGTACCCGCGCCACCGCCCCGCAGCCTCCACCTCGGACCGCGTCCGACCTGTCGAACAAAGGACATCCGTGACCGCCCCACCGCTACCGCCCCGCCGCCCGGGCGCCGACGCGCTCGCCCGCATCGGCCACCCCGTCCCACCGGCCGACCCGTCCGACGCCTCGCCGCACTCCTTCCCCGACGGGGGCACCTGGCGCACCGAGATCCCCTCCGTCGAAGGGCCGGAGGCACTGGCCACCGTCCTCAAGGAGAGCTCCCGGCTCGACGTACCCGTGCACCGGGTGAGCCAGGGCAGCGGGGTCTGGATGCTCACCGACACCGAGATCACCGAGATGGTGGACGCCTGCGCCGGACGGGCCGTCGAACTCTGCCTGTTCACCGGGCCGCGCGGCACCTGGGACACCGGAGCCGCCACCCGTACCGACTCCGGCGGCGCCGGGCTGCGGGCCCGCGGCCATGACGCGCTCGCCGGTTGTGTCGAGGACGCCCTGCGCGCCACGGAGCTGGGCGTCCGCTGTCTGCTCGTCGCCGACGAGGGGGTGCTGTGGACCCTGCACCGGATGCGCGCGACGGGCGTGCTCCCCGAGGACACCACCTTGAAGGCGTCCGCGCTCATCGGCCCCGCCAACCCCGCCTCGTACGCCGTCTACGAGCACCTCGGCGCGGACTCCCTCAACGTCCCCTCCGACCTCACCCTGGAGCACCTCACCGAGATCCGCCGGGCCAGCCGTGCCCCCCTGGACCTCTATGTGGAGGCCCCCGACGACCTGGGCGGCTTCGTCCGGATGTACGAGGCCGCGGAGCTGATCCGCCGGGGAGCGCCTCTCTACCTGAAGTTCGGCCTCAGCAAGTCCGCCGGCATCTATCCGTACGGCGCCCATCTGCGCGAGCACACGCTCGCCACCGCCCGCGAGCGGGTCCGGCGCGGGCGGCTCGTCCTCGATCTGCTGGCCCGGCACGGTGCCGACGCCGGTATGTCCCCGCTGGGCTCCCGGCTGCCCGGCGAGCTCCGGCGCTTCCCCGCCCCCGAAGGGAACTGACCATGCGCACCCGCACGTTCCGGGCGGCCGCCCTCGCCTCCCTGCTCGTCCTCGCGCTCACCGCCTGCGGCCAGGAGGCCCGCGGCGGCAGCCGCTACCAGCCCGACAGCGGCAAGGGCGGCACCATCGGCCTCGCCATGCCGACCAAGGCGTCGGAGCGGTGGATCGCCGACGGCGAGAACATGGCGAAGCAGTTCCGGCAGGCCGGCTACGAGACCGACCTGCAGTACGGCGACGACAAGGTCGAGAACCAGATCGCCCAGATAGAGAACATGATCACCAAGGGCCGCCGGCTGCTGGTGGTCGCCGCCATCGACGGCTCGGCGCTCACCGACGTCCTCAAGCGCGCCCACGACGCGGGCATCCCCGTGATCTCGTACGACCGGCTCATCATGGGCACGGAACACGTCGACTACTACGCCTCCTTCGACAACGAGCGCGTCGGCGAGCTGGAGGCGCGGTACATCGTCGACCGGCTGAAGCTGGGCGCGCCCGCCGAGAACACGGGCAGGCCCTACGACATCGAACTGTTCGCCGGCTCGCCGGACGACAACAACACCCGCTACTTCTGGAACGGCGCCATGAAGGTGCTCCAGCCGTACCTCGCCAGCGGACAGCTCGTGGTGCGCAGCGGGCAGACGCGGATGAACCAGGCCACCACGCTGCGCTGGGACGGCGGCGCCGCGCAGAAGCGGATGGACGACCTGATCAGCAAGAACTACGGCGCCGAGAGCGTCGACGCGGTCCTCTCCCCCTACGACGGCATCTCGATCGGCATCATCTCCGCGCTGAAGAGCGCCGGTTACGGGACGGCGGACCGGCCGCTGCCGATCGTCACCGGGCAGGACGCCGAGCTGGCCTCGGTCAAGTCCATCATCCGGGGCGAGCAGACGCAGACCGTCTTCAAGGACACCCGGAAGCTGGCCGCCCGGGCGGTGGCCATGGGCGACGCCGTACTGGACGGCAGGAAGCCCGAGGTCAACAACGTCAAGGACTACGACAACGGGAGGAAGATCGTGCCCTCCTTCCTGCTCGACCCGGTCAGCATCGACAAGTCCAACACGCAACTCCTCGTACGCGAGGGGTACTTCACGGCGGGACAGCTGTCATGACCCGGCCCGTGCTGGAGATGCGCGGCATCACCAAGACCTTCCCCGGCGTCACCGCGCTCAGCGAGGTGAACCTGACGGTCCGGGCCCGTGAGATCCACGCGCTCTGCGGGGAGAACGGAGCGGGGAAGTCGACCCTCATGAAGGTGCTCAGCGGGGTACACCCGCACGGCAGCTACGAGGGCGAGATCCACTTCGAGGGCGAGCCGGTCGCGTTCAAGGACATCCGGGCGAGCGAGCGCCACGGCATCGTGATCATCCATCAGGAGCTGGCGCTCATCCCCCATCTGTCCATCGCCGAGAACATCTTCCTCGGCAACGAGCAGGCCCGCCGGGGGATCGTCGACTGGAACGACACGCTGCGCAGCGCCCGCCGCCTCCTGGACCGGGTGGGGCTGCGCGAGAACCCGCACACGCCGGTCGCCGACCTGGGCGTCGGCGGGCAGCAGCTGGTGGAGATCGCCAAGGCGCTCTCGAAGGAGGTGAAGCTGCTCATCCTCGACGAGCCGACCGCGGCGCTCAACGACGAGGACAGCGCGGCCCTCCTCGATCTCATCCTGGAGTTGCGCGACCAGGGCGTCGCCTCCGTCGTCATCTCGCACAAGCTGAACGAGATCCGGCGCATCGCCGACACGGTGACGGTCCTGCGGGACGGCCGTACGGTCGAGTCGCTCTCGGTCCGCCCGGCTCCGGACGCGGCGCCGGAACTCTCCGAGGACCGGATCATCCGCGGCATGGTCGGCCGCGACCTCGACCACCGCTTCCCCGAACGCACCCCCTACGAGGGTGAGGGCTCCGGCCGGGTGGCCCTGGCCGTGCGCGGCTGGACCGTCCGCCATCCGGTCGACCAGCGGCGTACCGTCGTCGACGACGTGTCCCTGACCGTCCGCCGGGGGGAGATCGTCGGGATCGCCGGCCTGATGGGCGCGGGCCGCACCGAGCTGGCGATGTCGGTCTTCGGCCGCTCCTACGGGCGGTACGTCGCCGGATCGGTGGAGATCGACGGGGAGGAGGCGTCGACCAGGACCGTTCCGGCCGCGATCGAGGCGGGACTCGCCTATGTGACGGAGGACCGCAAGCGGTACGGCCTGAATCTCATCGACACGATCCACCGCAACGTCTCCCTCGCCTCACTGCCGGGGATGCGGCGCCGCGGCGTGGTCGACGAACACCACGAGCGGCAGGTCGCCGAGCGGTACCGCGCCTCCATGAACATCAAGACGCCGACCGTCTACGAGCAGGTGGGCCGGCTCTCCGGCGGCAACCAGCAGAAGGTCGTGCTCAGCAAGTGGATCCACGCCGACCCCCGGGTGCTGATCCTCGACGAGCCGACGCGCGGCATCGACGTCGGCGCCAAGTACGAGATCTACACCGTCATCGACCGGCTCGCGGCACAGGGCAAGGCCGTGCTGTTCATCTCCTCGGAGCTGCCGGAGCTCCTCGGGATGTGCGACCGGATCTACACGATGGCCGAGGGGCGGCTGACCGGTGAGGTCGCCCGCGACGAGGCCAGCCAGGAAAGACTGATGCGCCACATGACCATGAGCAGGAGCTGAGCCCGCCATGACCACCACGACCCCCTCCACGCGGGACCCGAGGACGGCGCGGCCGCAGCCCCCGTCGGCCGGTGCGCTGCTCCTTCAGGCCGTGCGGGCCAACATGCGCCAGTACGGCATGCTGGTCGCGCTCGCCTTCCTCGTCGTCCTGTTCCAAATATGGACGGACGGCACGCTGCTGCTGCCGAACAACGTCTCCAACCTGATCCAGCAGAACAGCTACATCCTCATCCTGGCCATGGGCATGATGATCGTCATCATCGCCGGTCACATCGACCTCTCCGTGGGGTCCCTGGCGGCGTTCGTCGGGGCGCTCTCGGCCGTGCTGATGGTGCGGCACGACATGCCCTGGTTCCTGGCGCTGGTGCTCTGTCTGCTGGTCGGCGCGCTCGCCGGCGCCTGGCAGGGCTATTTCATCGCGTACCTCGGCATACCGTCGTTCATCGTGACGCTCGCCGGGATGCTGCTCTTCCGCGGTCTCACCCAGATCTTCCTGGAGGGCCGCTCCCTGGCGCCGTTCCCGGAGGGCTTCCAGAACATCGCCAAGGGCTTCATCCCCGAGATGGGCCCCTACACGCAGTACCACAACCCGACCCTGCTGCTCGGTCTGCTCACCGTCGTCCTGCTGCTGCTGCGCGAGTGGCGTGACCGCAACCGCCAGCTGGCGTACGAGCTGGAGGTGCTGCCCGCCGGTCTGTGGGCGCTGAAGTGCGTGGCCATGACGGCGGCGGTGGTGGCCTTCACCCTGACCCTGGCGAGCTTCCACGGCGTGCCGATCGTCATGCTCGTCATGTGCGCGCTGCTGATCGGCCTGGGGTACGTGATGCGCAACGCGGTCGTCGGCCGCCATGTGTACGCGCTCGGCGGCAACAAGGCGGCGGCCAAGCTCTCCGGCGTCAAGGACAAGCGGGTGACGTTCCTGGTCTTCGTCAACATGGGCGTTCTCGCGGCGCTCGCGGGCTGTGTCTACGCGGCGCGGTTGAACGCGGGCACGCCCCAGGCGGGTCTGAACTTCGAACTGGAGGCGATCGCGGCGGCGTTCATCGGGGGCGCGTCGATGAGCGGCGGTGTGGGCACCGTGATGGGCGCCGTGATCGGTGGTCTGGTCCTCGGTGTCCTGAACAACGGCATGTCGCTGGTCGGCATCGGCACCGACTACCAGCAGGTCATCAAGGGCCTGGTGCTGCTGGCGGCGGTCGGGTTCGACGTCTGGAACAAGCGTCGCGCGGGCCGCTAGGGACTGTCCGGAAGGCCCCGCCCTGGGCGCCTCGTGACCGAGGCGCCCAGGGCGGGGCGGGTTCGCGTCGCCGCCTCAGCGGATCAGCCGCTCCGGGACGATTCCCTGGGCGCGCAGCTCTCCGAGCACGAGCGCCGCGTACTCGTCGGCGCCGCGCGCCGAGGTGTGGGTGTTGTCCCGTTTCTCGGCCGTCAGATAGAGCGCCTTGGACGCCTCGGGGCCCAGCTCCTCCACCCTGGCCCTGGTGAGGGCGGTCAGGTCGACGAGCGGGGTGCCGAGGTCCGCCGCGAGGCGCCGGATCTCGGCCGGGTGGTCCACGCCGAGGCCGTTGACCAGCAGGGCGGTGCCGTTGTTCAAGGTGCCGTCGGCGTTGAACCAGCGGCGGACGATCGGCGTCACCAGCACGGGCCGGCCGCCCCGTGCCCGTACCCCCTCGGCCAGGGTGGTGAGGTTGGCGCGGTAGGTCGCCGCGTCGGTCTGCTTGTCGTTGTGGGCGAGCTGGATCAGGACGGCGTCGCCGCGGCGCACCAGCGGCTGGACGGTCGGGAAGAGCGCCGGGTTCGCCAGGTAACTGACTGTGCTCTCACCGGAGTCGGCGTAGTTCGCGACCGCGATGCCGCGCTTGAGGTGGCGGGGCAGGTACTGCCCCCAGCCGGCGTACGGCTCGCCCGGCTGGTCGCACACCGTCGAGTCCCCGATCAGGAGGATCCGCGGCGCGGCGGGGGCCGGGGTGACCCGCAGGGCCGCGAGCCGGGGAGCGGCGCCGGCGAAGGTCAGATCGAGACCGGGGCTTCCGGCGGGGCCGGTGGGCTCGCCCTCCGGGTCGCGTACGTGCACGGTGACATGGCGCTTCGTACGCTCCCCCGGCGCGGTGGCCGTCTCGGCCAGCAGCGCGCGGCGGGTCTCGGCGGTCACGGAGGTGCTGCCGGCGGTGTCGCCGCCGAGGGTGACCGTGACGTCGTAGGTGCCGGGCGGGACGTCGACGTGGCAGACGACCGGGCCGGTGCCGGTGGCGTCGCAGTGTTCGAGGCCGGGGCCGTACGGGCCGTCGGCGCGGGCGGGGGACGGGGCGGCGGCCAGGGCGACGGCGACCGTGGCGACGGCCGTGAGCAGGGCGGTGCGTCTCATCGTTTGCCTCTCTTCGCTACTCGGGCAGGCTGTCGCCGACGAGGGCGAGGTTCTGGATGGCGGCGAGTCCGAACAGCGCGGTGGTGTTGGTACTGATCCAGAGGTGTTCGTAGCCGGGCTCCAGGGCTGCCGGGCCCTGGACCGGGGTCTTGTCCCAGACCATCGCCGAGGTGTAGCCGTCGCTCGCGTGGAACTTCGCCCAGGCGCGCTTGGCGAGCGCGGCGTCGTTCAACTGCGCGGCGGCGTAGGCGTCCTGGCGGGAGTGGCCCTGGAAGAGGAGCAGATTGCCGAAGTTCTTGCCGTAGCGTGCCGCCTGTTCGGTCTTGGAGGCGTTGAAGTAGCGGCAGTAGTCCAGCCACGCCTCCTTGAACTCCGGCATGTCGACGAGGTCGATGAGCTCGGCGCACATCTCGACGAGCCCGAACATGGCGGAGAGGTGCGAGACGCCGACGGCGGGCTGGGAGGCGATGGCGAACCGGCCGGTGTCGAGGTCGTACAGGCCGGTGCCCTGGACGAATCCGTTGGGCTGGGCGGCGATGGTCTCCATGGTGGAGCGCAGCCGGGCCTCGGCCTTGGCGGCCTTGGGGCCGCCGCGCTCCCACTCGGTGAGCCAGGCGGCGGCCAGTCCGCTCCAGTCGGTGCCGAATCCGATGGAGAGGGCGTGGCGGTCGGGGGTGTAGGGCTCGGTGCGGATCTTGCGGATGGGGTCGAGGGCGAGGAAGGTCTCGTCGGAGTCGACGAGGGCGTGCATCAGGTCGCCGACCCGTTCGTCGGCGGTGAGGTAGTAGTAGGGGCGGCGGTAGACGGCGGTGGAGATGCGCTGCTGCTTGGCGCTGTCGGCGAAGTGCTGGACGCCGTGGCGGGTGCCGAGTCCGGCCCAGGTGCCCAGGTGGTAGACGTCGACCTCGCCGGTGTGGCGGGTCATCGCCTCGGCGAAGCGGAAGATGTCGGAGCGGCCGGAGCGCAGATAGGCGTACCAGAGCCACAGGTCGGGCGAGAGTTCGGAGTTGTCCCAGGCGTAGCCGCCGACGTCGTACCGCCACTGGTGCCGGTCCTCGTCGTAGGTGTGCATGATGTCGCCGTAGTCCCAGAAGCCGTACCAGCGGCGCTGTTCGACCTGGTCCTTGTAGTACGTGAAGAGGTAGTCGAGGTGGTCCTCGATCGTCGCCTTGGCGGGCGTGGAGCGGTCGACGGGGGCGAAGAGGCCGCCGAACACTCCGGCGCGGCTCAGGTCCTCGGGGCTCGCGGCGAGCTGGGGCGGGGTGCGGACGGCGGCGGCCTGGGCGACGAGCGTCTCTGCCGTGGGAGTGGAGGCGTTGGCCCAGAACATCAGCTCGCTGGTGCGGGCGATGCCGTACGGGGTGCCGAAGCCGGGCTCGTAGTCCTCGTACGTGATGTTGAGGCCTTCGAGCTGCTCGGGGAAGGTGTCCTGGCCCATGCCGTCGTGGTAGAAGCGCAGGTCCATGGGCTGGGCCTCGGGTGACCAGAGCCAGAGGGTGACTTCGGCGGCGTCGCCGGCGGCGCCGCGGATGTCGAGCTGGGCGGGATGCTTCTGCCAGAAGTCGCGCAGTCCGAAGGAGAATCCGCCGCTCGGCCCGCCGACGTATCCGAAACCGTTCGCCCGGCGGCCGCCGCCGGCGGGGATCCAGCCGTGACCGGGCTTGGTGCGCTTGCGCAGGGTGAAGCCGTCGGCGGAGAGCTGGGAGAGGGTGTAGTCGCCCCAGGTGGGGATGTACGGGAGCCGGGTGGTGACCCGCTGGTCCCAGGTGGCCGGGTCGGGCAGCTTCTCTCCCCTGACCTGTGCCTTGCGGACGGCGGCGCCGGGGTCGCGGCGCAGACCGGTGATGCCCTGGACGGCTTCGGTGAGGAAGCCCGCGTCCTGGCCGGCGATGCGGATGTGGCGGTCGTAGGCGGCGTCGCGCATCGGGACGGTGAAGCGGACGCCGAGGCCGCGGATGAAGTCCCCCTGCTTCTGCCCGGCGGGCTGGTCGCCGTCGTAGGTGATGGTGTGCACCATCCGGAAGGAGTCGGCGCCGGCGTAGAAGTAGAGGCGGACGCTGAAGGGAAGCCAACTGCGGCTTCCCTTACGGTGCTTGCCGTCGATGCGGACCACGGCACGGACGGGGCCGCGCTGTTCGACGGTGGCGGCGCTGATCTCGCCGTCGAACCGCTCCCACTTGGCGTTGCCCTGGTCGCCGTCGTCGAGGTCGCTCTGGCGCAGCAGGACGAGCCGCCCGTCGGTGGCGATCTTCACCCCGTCGCGGGTCACGGACTCGACGAGCTTCTCGCCGTCTCGGGAGACGACCGCCCTGATCGTGCCGGTGTCGACGGTGATGCGGCGGCCGGTCTCGGTGACGGTGATCCGCGAGGTGGTGGCGGCGGGGGTGCCGGGGGCGAGGGTGAACCGCTCCGCCCCGGCGGCCTGGGGGCCGACGGCGTGCGCGGTCCACTTGAGCGAGCCGTCGGGCCAGCGGGCCGTGGTCCACGTCTGTACGGGGACCTCCTCGCCGTCGGCGGTGGTGAGCGCGAAGGTGCGGTCGGCGGGGTGGACGCCCTTGGGCCACGGCACGCCGAACGTGGACCCGGGCGCGGCGCCGAGCCCGCCGCCCTCCAGCCAGCCGACGGAGACGGGCCGGTCGGCGGCGGGCGTTCCGGCGGCGGGCGCGGCCTGGGCGCTGCCGCGCCCGAGCGCCCAGCTGAACTGCGCGGCGGCCCCGGCGACGGCGGCGGCCTTGAGGAGGGACCTGCGGGGAATCGAGGACATCGGGCTTCCTTTCCATGTGCATGACATACGACCGGGACGACCCGCCCCGGTCCCCCGGGCCCGGGCCCGGCGTCAGGGGGTCGTCGTCGTGGTGCGGTGTTCGATCGCCAGGGTCGAGGCGACGAGCATGCCGAGCGCCGGGGCGGCCAGGGGGGCCGCGAACCAGGCGGAGGCCGCGATCACGGCGAAGCCGCAGACGACCAGGAGCGAGCCGGCCGGGTCGCGGACGGTGCGGCGGGCCGCGGCGGGCAGCAGCGTCCGCCACGACGCTCCCGGCCGCCAGGCCGCACCGGCCCGCAGCACCGTGACGACGAGGCCGATCGCCGCCAGCACCCCGATCGCGCCCACGACGGGCCCGCCCGGAAGTCCCGCCCGTACGATCGCGAGATCGAGCCACACCAGGCCGAGGGCGGCCCACCCGGCGAGACCCACGAGCCAGCCGCGCCGGGCCGCGGACCGCAGGTCGGCGGCGAACCGCCGCCACCCGCTCTCCTCTCCCCCGGTCCAGTGGCGCAGATGCGCCGCGCCGGCGGCCAGCGCCGCCGGCAGGGTGACCAGCGGCAGGGACGCGACCGCGATCCACACCCCCACGAGAAGGCACTCGGCGAAGACGCCGAACCCGGCCAGTGTCCGCGGCTTGAGCATCCCCTCAGCCCTTGAGTCCCGAGGTGGCCATACCGTCGATCAGATATCGCTGGAAGGCCAGGAAGAAGAGCAGCACCGGCAGCAGCGCCACCAGCGACATGGCGATCATGCCGCCGTAGTTGGCCACACCGTCCTGGTCGACGAACATCTTCAGACCGAGCGAGACGGTGTACTTCTCCGGCTCGTTGAGGTAGATCAGCGGCCCCATGAAGTCGTTCCACGCGTTGATGAAGGTGAAGATCGCGCTGGTGATCAACGCCGGCCGGCACAGCGGCAGCACGATCGACCAGTAGATCCGCAGATGCCCGCAGCCGTCCAGCCGCGCGGCCTCGTCCAGCTCCTTGGGCAGGTTCCGCATGAACTGCATCATCAGGAAGACGAAGAAGGCGTCCGTCGCCAGGTACTTGCCGAGCAGCAACGGCGTGTAGGTGTTGATGAGTTCGAGCTTCTGGAACAGCACGTACTGCGGGATGAGCAGCACGTGGTACGGCAGCAGCAGCGTGCCGATCATGACGGCGAACAGGATGCCGCGCCCGGCGAAACCGATCCGGGCGAAGGCGTACGCCGCCAGCGAGCAGGAGAAGAGCACGCCGACCACCGAACCGACGGCGAGCAGGAGGGAGTTGGTGAAGAAGGTCGAGATCGGGATGTCGGCGATGCCGTCGGCGAGCCTGCTGTAGTTCTCCACGATCGGATCGGTGGGGAACAGCTCCAGACTGCCGACGATCTCGTCGTTCGGCTTGAACGAGCCGCCGATCACCCACACCACCGGATAGAGCACGACCGCGAGGACGGCGAGCGCCCCCACGTGCCAGGCGACCGAGCCCGTACTCCGCGATACGCCTGTCATCGTCATCGGGAGGCCTCCTCGTAGTGCACCCAGCGCCGCTGGGACCAGAACAGCACCGCCGTCACCAGACCGACGGCGAGCAGCAGCATCCAGGCCATCGCCGAGGCGAAGCCCATCCGGCTGTTCTCGAAGCCCTGGATGTAGAGGTAACAGGTGTAGACGAGCGTCGCGTCGGCCGGTCCGCAGGCGTTGCCCTGGCCGCCGAGGATGTAGGCGGAGCCGAAGATCTGGAAGGAGTGGATGGTCTCCAGGAGCACGTTGAAGAAGAGCACCGGCGAGATCATCGGCAGGGTGATGTGCCAGAACCGCCGCCAGGCGCCGGCGCCGTCCATCTCCGCCGCCTCGTACAGCTCGCGCGGCACCTGCTTGAGACCCGCCAGGAAGATCACCATCGGCGCGCCGAACTGCCAGACGGTGAGCGCCACCAGGCTGTAGACGATGCGGTCCGGGTCACCGATCCAGCCGCCCGCGTCCAGGCCGAACAGCTGCTGGGTCCGGTCGACGACGGCATCGTCCGAGAAGAGGGCGCGCCAGACGATGGCGACGGAGACGCTGGCGCCGATGAGCGAGGGCGCGTAGAAGGCCGCCCGGTAGAAGCCCTGGCCCCGCCGGCTCTGGTTGAGGAGCAGGGCCACACCGAGCGCGGCGGCCAGCTTCAGCGGCGTACCGACGATCACGTACCAGCTCGTCACCTCCACCGAGGTCCGCCAGCGTGGGTCGGCGAACATGTCGGTGAAGTTCCGCAGGCCGACCCAGCGCGGAGCGTCGAAGAGGTTGTAGTCGGTGAAGGCGAAGTAGAGCGAGGCGACCATCGGTCCCGCGGTCAGCAGCAGGAAGCCGGCGATCCACGGGGACATGAAGAGATAGCCGGCGAGGTTCTCGCGTCGCGCCCGGCGGCCCGCGCCCGGCGGGGCGGGAGCCGTGGCGGCGGCGAGGCGCGGCCCGGCGGGCTCCGCCTCCGGCGACGCCGAAGGTACCTGTGTCATGGCGGGGCCCATCAGGAGCCGAGCGCCGTCGCGCACTCGGTGAAGTACTGCTTCACCGCGTCCCCCACCGACCGCTTGCCGAGGGCCATCTCCTCCGCGAGGCGCAGGAAGGCCGCCTCGCAGACATCGGCGCCGGCCGGGTGCGGGGTGATCGTCTCCAGGACGCGGGTGTCGACGAGCTGCTTCTCGTACGCCGCGATCTGCTGGGCGACCGGGTCCGACGGCTTGAAGGCCTCGTACTGCGCCGTGGTGGCCGGAACACCTCGGTCGAAGCCCATGACCTTGGCGACCTCGGGGTCGTGGACCATGAAGTCGATGAACTGGGCCACTTCCGCGGGGTGCTTGGTGCGCTTGGAGCCGCTGAGCATCAGCGAGCCGAGGTACTGCCCGGTCCGCTTGCCGTCGGTCGTCGGGATGGGCGCGAGGCCGTACCGGCTCTTGCCCTCCGAGGTGTAGCGGATGGTGAAGTTGTCCCAGGTGAACTCGGAGGCGGCGAGCTCGGCGGCGACGGCGGACTTCGGCTTGACCTGCGCCACCCGCTTCGGGTCGGAGTAGAGGCCCGCCCTCACCCCGGCGTACCCCTTGGTCCACCAGTCGGTGAGGTCGCCCTCGGTGAAGCCGAGTCCCTTGTCGGTGAAGAACGCCTTGCCGTGCTGGCGCAGATGGAGGTCGTAGAGGTACATCACGCCGTACATGCCGCTGTCGCCGGCCCGGCCCTGGGTGTCGCGGATCGTGGCGAGGGCGGCGTGGAACTCGTCCCAGGTCCAGCCGGGGCGCGGGGTGACGCGGGCCTTCTCGAAGACGGCCTGGTCGATGACGAGCGCCATGGAGTTGCTGCCGACGGGGACGCCGAGCAGCCTGCCGTCGATCTCGCCGAACTTCTCCAGGCCGGCCCGGAAACCGTCCATGCGCAGGTTCCCGGCCTTCACCTGCCCGCTCAGGTCGAGCAGGACGTTCTTCTCGTCGTACTTCCGCAGGAAACCGACCGCGTTCTGGAAGACGTCTGGCGGATTGCCGCCCGATGCCTGGGTGTTGAACTTCTTCCAGAAGTCGAGGTAGGGCTGGAAGTCCGTCTTGACCTTGATCTTCGGGTACTTCTCCTCGAAGAGCGCGATCGACTGGTTGATGCGCTTGGCACGGTCGTCCGAACCCCACCAGGCGTACCGGATGGTGACGGTCCCGTCGCCGGAGCCGCCACCGCTGCCACAGCCCGCGGCGGTCAGGCCGAGAGCGGCCAGTGAGCCACCCGCGAGCTTGAGCACTCCCCGCCGGTCGACCGTCCCTTGAGTACGCACCGTTCCTCCTGCGATTGAAACGTTCCAAGAAAGCGCTTGCTGGCACAACGTAAAGACGGCCGGGCCGGACGTCAACGGTTCGGACAGGATCCGTCGGGGCGCTTCTCGCGGAAGCGGCTCAGTCGAGGTGGAAGACCTCGGTCAGCGGCACCATGGAGGCGTCCGGAGCGCCGTCGAGCGCCTCGAAGAACGGCGCCATCCGCGTCTGCCAGCGCGCGTTGACCCCGGTGGCCGCCATGGCGGCGCGGGCGGCCTCGAAATCCTCGGTCTCCAGATAGCCGACCAGAAGTCCGTCCTCCCGCAGGAAGAGGGAGTAGTTGCGCCAGCCGGCGGCGGTCAGGGCGTCGAGCATCTCGGGCCAGACGGCCCGGTGCTGGGCGCGGTACTCGTCCAGCCGGTCGGCGCGGACCTTGAGCAGAAAACAGACGCGTCGCATGGCGCCTTCCGTCCGGGAGGGCGACCGCCCTGCTGAATGGATTCAAGAAAGGAGGGTTGTTCGATATATCGAACTGCACTCGCTTCCTCGAACAGGACCGTAAGGCGGAGGAACTCCCACGCGCAAGGGCCGGACGGGCCCCGTAAAGCGGGTCCGTCCGGCCCTGTCGTACGCGGAGCCGGCTCCTGGCGGGGCGGCTGCTACTCGAGCAGCTCCGCGTACGAGCCCATGGCCAGGGCGATGTCCGCCTGGGCCCAGAACCGGTGGTAGGTGAAGACGGGGGCGGTGCCGCCCGCCAGATAGGCCTCGATCTTCGGCCAGGCCGGGTCGTCCTGGTAGAAGGAGCGGATCGAGGAGAAGGTGGACGAGGAGTTCACCGTGTCACCGTTCGGCATGGTGCCGGTCCAGCCGCTCGGCACGTACACGGGGTCGTCGAAGCGGTTGTAGTCCGCGCGGGTCTCCGGGACGGCGATGCCCAGCGGGTCCTGGTGGTGGGCCCACATGCCGTCGAGGAGTGCCTTGGCGACCCGCTTGGCCTCGGTATGGCCGGACTTGGCGGCGTAGTACGTCAGGGTCTTGGCGTAGGCGGCGGCCACGCCGACGTCGTCGGTGTAGTCGGTGACGGTGACGTGCAGGCCCGCGTTGGCGCCGGGGTTCGCGGCGTTCCAGGTGTCGGGGGCGCCGGACCACCGGAGCGTGGAGGGGATCCGGTAGGTGCCGTCGGGGTTGACCGTGGTCTTCGACAGGGCCCAGGCGACCCACTTGTCGAGGACGGTCTTGGCGGCCGTGTCACCGGTCTGCCGGTAGTACTCCGCCACCCGCTCCATCGACCAGGCCTGGAAGCCGAACCACTGGTTGGACGCCGGGTCGTGGTAGACCGGCTTCTCGTCGTAGAACAGGCCGTGGAAGGTGGGGGTGCCGGCCGGCGGGGTGGCGTAGCGGCCCTGCCAGCTGTTGGTGGCGCCGCCCGCGATGGCGCCCTCGGAGGACTGGAGCCAGCGGTAGAACTCCAGTTGACGGTCGAGGCTGGTCGCCCAGTCCGCCGCGCCGGTGGCCGACTTGGGCTTGAGCGGGGCGTACTCGCTCAGGGCATAGGCGGCGAGCGGGTTCTGGTAGCCGCCGTGGGCGTGGCTGGAGCCGATCCGCCACGACCAGCCGGCGGCGGTGTCGGTCGCGCCGCCCCAGGCGTAGTACCAGGACATCAGGTAGTGCGCGCTGTCCTTGCCGTTGCCGGCGGGGCAGGCGGTCGGCCCGACGCAGTTCCCGGACTTCTTGAAGTACTTGTCGAACATGGCGTAGCGCAGGTAGTCACCCATCTTGGCCGCCTTGGAGACGGTGGCCGTGACCTGGGCGCCCTTGCCCTGCTCCTTGGCCCAGATGTCGGCCCAGTAGGCGGCCTGGACGGCGCGGGCGTCGGCGTCGGGGGCGTTGGTGAACTTCCACTGCTTGGCGTAGGAGGCGTCCCCGGTGAAGAGGTCGAGATAGCCGTTCTTCCCGCCGTAGCGGAAGTTGTCGCAGGTGGGGTGGGTGACGGTCTCCCAGACGGACTCCTGCGGTCCGCGCTGGAAGGTGTTGATGTACGAGGGTCCGGTCGCCGCCGGTCCCGCGGAGCACTTCCCGGGCTCGTTGCCGAAGCCGTAGACGTTGTCGACGTCCTGGAGCCAGTGCATGCCGTAGATGTCGTCCGTGCCGTACGTGCTCTTCAGCTCGCCGGCGATCGGGTCGGAGCCGGCCGTGACGCCGGAGTCCAGCCGCGCCGGGTACTGCGACGGCAGATCGTGCTCGGGCGCGTAGGTGGCGGGCTTGGAGGCGTTGTAGGTACCGGTCGTCGGCTGGTCGGCGTGGGTGGGGATCATGTACTTCTCCATGATGTCCCAGGCGCCGTTGAACTTGGTCCAGTCGCCGGTGATCTTGCCGTACATCGCCTGGAGCCAGATCAGATAGCTGTACGCCTCCGAGGTCGTCTGGTGGCCGTGGTCCGGGGCCTCGACGATCAGGGTCTCCACCGAGTGGTACGGAATGCCCTCGGGTGAGAAGTAGCCGTTGGCCGGGTTCGTGATCTTCCCGTGGAGGTCGAGGAAGCGGGCGTCGTACGTGGAGTCGGCGGCCAGTTGGGCGACGGTGACCTCGGCCTTGGTGTGGCCGGGGGCGGTCGCGGTGAAGACGGCCGAGCCGGTGCCGGTGGCCGCCGCGGCGACGGTCACCTTCTGGGCGGTGTTCCAGTTCGCCGGGGTGAAGGTGAGCCGCCCGCCCGTGCTGACGGTGAGGCCGGCGTTGCCGGAGGTGCGCGTGACGGCGACGGTGACATCGCCCGCCGGCCGGGTGGAGAGCTTCAGGTCGAAGGTGCCGGTGGTTCCCTGGCGGACCCCGAGCTGGGCGGGCGTGGCGACGAGGGCGGGACCGGCGGCGACGGTGATGCCCACCGGGGCCGATTCGCCGGAGGCGCCCATGCTGTCGTACGCCTTGGCGTAGAGGGAGTGGGCGCCGGCCGCGAGGCCGGTCGCGCTGAACGTGAACGGCGCGGTGGTGTCCGTGCCGAGCAGGGTGGTGTCGCTGTAGAACTCCACCTTGCCGACGCTCGCGCCGTCGGCGGCGGCCGCGGTGGCGGCCAGCGGGACGGGGTCGCCCTGGGTGAAGACCGCTCCTGCGGCCGGGCTGGTGAGCACGGCGACCGGTGGCTGGTGGGCTCCGGCGCACGGCGTGCCGTTGACGGCGAAGGCGGTGGGCGCGGCGTTGGTCCCGGTGTAGCCGAACTGGGCACCGGTGGTGACGGCCGCTCCGGCGGCGACGGTCCTGTTCCAGGCGGCGTGGGTGACGGTGACGGTCCTGCCGGACTGGGACCAGGTGCCGTTCCAGCCGTTGGTCAGCTTCTGGTCGCCGGTCTGGTCGTACGTCAGTGTCCAGCCGTCCAGCGGGGTGGTGGCGCGGTTGGTGAGGGTCAGCTCGGCGGTGAAGCCGGATCCCCAGTCGTTGGTCTTGTAGTCCACGCTGCACTGCACCGCCGCGGCGTGGGCGGTGGTGCCGACGGCGGTCATTCCGAGGGGTAGGGACAGGGCTGCGGCAAGCGCGGCCAGTAGGCCGCGTCGTCTGCGGGGCCGGCGTGGTGGCATGCGGTGGTTCTCCTCGCGGCTCGGGGAGGTGGGGGCGTGCGGAGAAGAAGGGCACATTCTCTGAACCAGTGGGAGCGCTCCCACTGTGCAGACGGGACGCGAGGGCGTCAAGGTGCCCGAAGAATCGAACACATTCGACCAGAAACTTCTTCAACTCCTCTGTTGCTTGGCGCCGGTTGCCGCTACGGTCTGGGCCCACCAGTGGGAGCGATTCCGTCAGTCGGCGCGTCGTCAGAGACGCGCCCTCGCTGCAAGGAGTCGCTCATGCGACATCCCCCACGTCTGTCCGCGCTGCTCGCCGGAGCGGCGCTCACCATGGCGGGCACCGCTTTCGCCGTGGTCGGTACGGCCTCCGGAGCAGCGGCCGCACCGGTGTGCACGGTGGCGTACTCGGTCGTCGGCCAGTGGTCCGGCGGCTTCCAGGGATCCGTCACCGTCACCAACAACAGCACCGCGCTGAGCGGCTGGAGTCTCGGCTTCGACTTCCCGGCCGGTCAGCGCGTCAGCCAGGGCTGGGGCGGGAAGTGGTCCCAGGCCGGGACGAAGGTCACGGCCGTCAACGAGAACTGGAACGGTTCGCTCGCCACGGGCGCGAGCGTCACGGCCGGCTTCATCGCGTCCTGGTCGGGCACGAACACCGCGCCCACGGCCTTCACGCTCAACGGCACCGCGTGCGACATCGCCTCCGGCCCCGGCCCGACCCCGACACCCACTCCGACACCCACCCCGACCCCGACCCCGACCCCGACACCCACACCGACGCCCACCGATCCGACCGACCCACCGGACCCGGTCGGCGGTGCGCCCGAGCTGAGCGTGGCCGGAAACCGGCTCGTCGACCAGAACGGCGCCACCCGCCGGCTCCTCGGCGTCAACCGCTCCGGCGGCGAGTTCATGTGTGTACAGGGCCACGGCATCTTCGACGGCCCGGTCGACGACGCCTCGGTCCGTGCCATCGCGGACTGGAAGGCCAACACCGTCCGTATCCCGCTCAACGAGGAGTGCTGGCTGGGCCTGTCCAACATCAAGCCCGAGTACCGGGGCGCGAACTACGTCAACGCCGTCAAGGACCTGGTCGGCCGCGTCCTGGCGCACGGTATGACGCCGATCGTCGAACTCCACTGGACGTACGGCCAGTACACCGGCAACTCGGCGGGCTGCTCGGACGTCCACGCCTCCTGCCAGAAGCCGATGCCGAACGCGCAGTACACACCGGCCTTCTGGAAGTCGGTCGCCGACACCTTCAAGAGCGACCGCCGGGTGGTCTTCGACCTCTTCAACGAGCCCTATCCGGACCGGGCGACCTCCACCGCGGCGCAGGCATGGACGTGCTGGCGCGACGGCGGCACCTGCCCGGGCATCGGCTACGAGGTCGCCGGCATGCAGGACCTGCTGGACGCGGTCCGCGCGACCGGGGCCCGCAATCTCGTCCTCGTCCCCGGCATCGCGTACTCCAACGACCTCAGCCAGTGGCTCGCCCACGCCCCCACCGATCCCACCGGCAATCTCGCCGCGGCCTGGCACGTGTACAACTTCAACACCTGCTCCAACGAGGCCTGTTGGGACAGCACCCTCGCTCCCGTCGCCGCCAGGGTCCCCCTGGTCGCGGGCGAGATAGGCGAGAACACCTGCGGTCACGCCTTCATCGACCGCGTCATGAAGTGGTTCGACGACCGCTCCCTGTCGTATCTCGGCTGGACGTGGAACACCTGGAACTGCTCCTCGGGTCCGGCCCTGATCACCTCGTACGACGGCACACCCACCGCATTCGGCATCGGGCTGCGCGACCATCTGCGCGCCCTGAACTGAGAGGCATCCCCGAAATGAGCCGCACAACGAGCCGCACCACGAGCCGTACCGCCCTTCTGGCGGCCCTCGGCCTGATCACCGCCACGGGCGCCACGGCCACCGTCATGACGTCCACCGCCGGGGCAGCCGCCGCCGGCTGCAAGGTCGAGTACCAGATCACCAACCAGTGGAGCACCGGCTTCGGAGCCAATGTCGTGGTCACCAACACCGGTGACCCGCTCAGCGCCTGGACGCTGGAGTGGTCCTACGCCGGTGACCAGAAGGTCACCCAGGGCTGGAACGCCACGATCACGCAGTCCGGCGCCGCCGTGACCGCCAGGAACCTCTCCTACAACGGAAGCCTGACGACGGGTGGTTCCACCTCCTTCGGGTTCAACGGCTCCTACAGCGGGACCAACGCCCTCCCCGCGTCCTTCACGCTCAACGGCGTGACCTGCAACGGCGCGACCCAGCCGCCGACGACACCGCCGACCACGCCGCCCACGACGCCTCCGACCACCCCGCCGCCGGCCGGTGGCAAGGCCGACAACCCGTACGCCGGCGCCAAGGTGTACGTGAACCCGGAGTGGTCCGCGAAGGCCGCCGCCGAGCCCGGCGGCAGCAGGGTCTCGAACCAGCCCACCGGCGTCTGGCTCGACCGCATCGCCGCCATCGGGGGTGTGAACGGCGGCATGGGGCTGCGCGACCACCTCGACGAGGCCCTGACGCAGAAGGGCTCCGGTGAGCTCGTCGTCCAGCTGGTGATCTACAACCTGCCGGGTCGCGACTGCGCCGCCCTCGCCTCCAACGGCGAGCTCGGCCCGACCGAGATCGACCGGTACAAGACCCAGTACATCGATCCGATCGCGGCGATCCTCGCCGACCCGAAGTACGCGGGCCTGCGGATCGTCACCACGGTCGAGATCGACTCGCTGCCGAACCTCGTCACCAACGTCTCCGGACGGCCCACGGCCACCGCCAACTGCGACGTGATGAAGGCCAACGGCAACTACGTCAAGGGCGTCGGCTACGCGCTGAACAAGCTGGGCTCGATCGCCAACGTCTACAACTACGTGGACGCGGGCCACCACGGCTGGCTCGGCTGGGACGACAACTTCGGCGCCTCCGCCGAACTGTTCAAGCAGGCCGCGACCGCCGAGGGCTCCACGGTCTCCAAGGTGCACGGCTTCATCGTCAACACCGCCAACTACAGCGCGCTGAAGGAGGACCACTTCACCATCGACGACAGTGTGAACGGCGTCTCCGTGCGCCAGTCGAAGTGGGTCGACTGGAACCGATACGTCGACGAGCTGTCGTACGCCCAGGCGATGCGCGCCAAGCTGGTGTCCCTCGGCTTCGACTCCGGTCTCGGCATGCTGATCGACACCTCTCGCAACGGCTGGGGCGGCACCGCCCGGCCCAGCGCGCCCGGCGCGCGGACGTCGGTCGACACGTATGTCAACGGCGGCCGTTACGACCGGCGCATCCACCTCGGCAACTGGTGCAACCAGGCGGGCGCGGGGCTCGGCGAACGGCCCAAGGCGGCTCCGGCGGCGGGCATCGACGCGTACGTGTGGATGAAGCCTCCGGGCGAGTCGGACGGTTCCAGCAAGGAGATCCCGAACAACGAGGGCAAGGGCTTCGACCGGATGTGCGACCCGACGTACACGGGCAACCCGCGGAACGGCAACAGCATGTCGGGCGCGCTGCCGGACGCGCCCATCTCGGGCCAGTGGTTCTCCGCCCAGTTCCAGGAGCTGCTGAAGAACGCCCACCCCGCGCTGTGACGGACGCCTGTCCGTGACGCGCGCCGGGGGCCGGCCGGAACTCCGGTTCCGGCCGGTCCCCGGCCACGGTCAGCGCGGATGGAGGGTCGATCCGCGGACCACCAGCTCGGGCTGGAGCACGACCTGCCGGTGCCGGTGCACGGCATCGGTGTCCCCGGCCTCCTCCAGGAGCAGTTCGGTGGCCAGGGTGCCCAGCGTCGCGGCGGGCTGCCGGACCGATGTCAGCGGAACGGCCGCCGCGGCGGCGAACTCGATGTCGTCGTATCCCACGAGGGCGATGTCCTCGGGGACCTTGACCCCCGCCGCGTACATCGACTGCAGCACGCCGAGCGCGAGCAGGTCGTTGGCGCAGAAGACGGCGGTGGGACGCCGTGCCGTCCCCAGGAGCCGCGCGCCCGCGTCGCGGCCGGCGTTCACGTCGAGCCGGTCGGCGACGATCTCGTGCAGGGCGTGCGGCGGCAGCCCGGCCTCGGCCAGGGCGTTCAGCGCTCCGGTGCGCCGGTCGCGGACCTGGTGGAGATGCGGCGGCCCGCTGACGTAGGCGATCGAGGAGTGGCCGAGGGAGACGAGATGACGGACGGCCAGCGCGCCGCCCGCCACGTCGTCCACCGAGACGGAGCACTCGGAGGGGCCGCCGGCCACCCGGTCCACCAGGACGAAGGGAATGCCGTGCCGCCGGAACTCGCGGAGGTTGTCGCCGCTGGGGTCGGCCGGTGTGACCAGGACGCCGTGTACGCGCTGTTCGGCGAAGAGGGAGAGGTACTCGGCCTCGGCCTCGGGGCTCTGGTCGCTGTTGCAGACCATGACGCTGAGCCCGGCCGCGCGGGCCGAACGCTCGGCCCCACGGGCCAGGTCGACGAAGAACGGGTTGCCCATGTCGAGCACGAGAAGCGCGAGGATGCGGCTGCGTCCGGCCCTCAGCTGGCGTGCCGACTCGCTGCGCACATAGCCGAGACGCGCGATCACGTCCTGCACATGGCGGCGTGTGCGCTCGGAGACGCGGTCGGGCCGGTTGATCACGTTGGAGACCGTGCCGACCGAGACACCCGCCTCCCGGGCCACGTCCTTGATCCCGGCACCCTGCCCGCCGCCGCCTGCCGTACGCCTCACCTGGAGCGTCCCGTCCCCTTCACGTGCCACCGCCGCCCGAATGCGGATTGGATCGTATCAACGGGTGTTTCTCGGCGGGCCGGACGCTGCTCCTGGTACTGAGCCGAACAGCGCCCGCTGAGCCGCGAGCCGAGCCGTTTCACCGTCTAAAACGATTCATCCCGGGACAGGGTGTTCCCGCCGGGGCGTCCGGGCCGCCCGCCGACCGTCTTGCGCGTTCAGCGGATGTCGCCTTCCCAGTCCCAGCGCAGCGGGTCGCCGTCGCGCGGACCGTACTGGGCGCGGCCGCCGGGCCCGTACGTGCCTATCTCGGTGGCCAGGGCGGCTCCCTCCCGGAGCTGCTCCGGCGTCCAGCCGGTGACGTCCAGGAGCAGTCCGTCCAACGGACCGGCCACCAGCTCCCGGTAGTCGTGCCCCGGCCTGGGCCCCGGGTCGGGGTCGTCGTGGTCGGCGCCGTACACGCGGCCTCTCATCAGCTCGTCCATACCCGGCAGCATCGCATCCACCACTGACACTCGCCCGGCCGCCGACCGGCCGCCTCGCTCAGCCGGAGCCTGACAGGCGCTCCAGCGTTTCCCGAGCGGCCCTCGCCGCCCGTCCGGCCTCGAGTGCGCGGAGTGCGGCCGCTTCGGCGTCCTCGCGGGCCTGGTCCCGTGACCGCTCCGCCTCCCGCCGCCGTCGCTCCAGATCGGCGAGGCGGTCCTCCGCCTGCGCCAGGCGCCGACCGGCTCCGTCCCGGGCCTCCTCCGCCTTCCGAAGCTCCCTGTCACGGCGTTCCGTCTCGCGCCGAGCCGCCGCGACCGCCTCCTTCCGCTGCTTCTCCCGCTCCTCCTTCTCCCGATCCCTCTTCTCCCGGTCCCTTCTCTCCTGCTCCCGTACCTCGGGTTGGTCCTTCCGGGCGGTGGTGCCGCCGCTCTTCGGAGGGGTGAGTACGGCGGTCGGCCCCGGCTCGAGTCCGATGAAGCCGACGCTCGCCGCCGGCGCTCTTTCCAGGACTCCGGTGGCCCACTGCCCGGCCACCCGCTCGTCGGTGAGCACCGTGCGCAGGATCTCCTCGACCTCCCGCACGACGCCGTCGCCCACCGGCTGTCCGGCCTCGGCGGCGAGGTCGCGCGCCTGGCGGGCGAGCGCCGCCAGGACGGCGTGCTGCCGGTGGCCGAGCTCCCTCAGCCTGGCTCCGTCGAGGTTGCGGTGAGCCTCGCGCAGGGCGTGCCCGAGTCGGAGGAGCTGCTCGGTCTCCTCGGGCCTGTGCCGTACGAGAAGAGTCGAGGCCCAGGCCCCGAGCGTCGGTTTCCGCAGCCCGCCGATCCGCCGGGCCGCCTCCGCGTCACCGGCCTCACGGGCCCGGGCGACGTGGCTGTTCCTGGCGGCGGTGAATTCCGCCGGCACCAGCCCGTAGAGCTCCGAGGCGACGGCTTCCACATCCACGTCCACGCCACCACTGTCGTGCATCCGCCGGGCGCTCGCGCTCCGACGTACCAGCCGGCCCGCAGGGTTTCCCGCTCGCCGCCGAAGCGGGAGGGTCGAGCGGGTCGTCGGCCCGCATGCGTGGTACTCCTCGTCCATGTCGATCTCAGGACCAGAACCTACTCCGGGGCCGCAGGCGCCCACCGCCCGAGCGACCGTGCAGCACGACGACGAGCGGGTCCGGGTCACTCGGTGGGACTTCGAGCCGGGGACCCGTACGGGCCGCCATGTGCACGCGTACGACTACGTCGTCGTCCCGGTCACCGACGGCACCATCGGCGCGTACGCCCCCGACGGCTCGGTGACCCGCTCACAGCTGGTGGCGGGCGAGTCCTACGCGCGTCCGGCCGGCGCCGAACACGACGTCGTCAACGTCGGCGAGGCGGGCCTGAGCTTCGTGGAGATCGAGCTCAAGGACGCCTGAGCCCCGCCTGCCGCCCGGCAGCCGGTCTCCCCGGCCGACGCTGCGCAGCCGTCACGGGTGGTTCTCGGGCCCGCGCCTGCCGGCCGTCAGGGATGCCACCAGGACCCCGGCGAGAGCGGCCCAGGCGACGGCGGCGAACCCGGCGCGGGACCACCCGGCGGCGCCGAGGAGGACCGCCGTGACCAGCCCGGCCGCGAGGGCCCGCCGGTCGGTGAGGAAGGCCCCCATCCGCCGCCCGGCGCCCGGTTCACGCCACTCCAGGAGGGCCGCCCGGCACACGAGCGCCGCCGCGGCGACCACCGCTGTCATGACGCTCACGTCCATGGCCCCGCCTTCCGTGCTGTCGCCCTCCATGTTCCCTCACGGCATGCTCGCCGACGGTGCCCCGGACGCCCGAGATGCGGCGCCCCCGCGCCGGGGAGCATCCTGGCAGTGTGACGTCGCACGGCGCGGCCCGCCCCGGGGTGTCGGCCGGCACCGGGGACACGGCCCGGAGAGCGGACGCCGGCGGGCAGCCGCTGGGCGTGCTGCCGCTGACGCTGGCCGAGGCCGCTCTGCGGACGATCGAGGCGCTCGGCGGGTACGCGGGCGGCGTCTATCTGCGCTCCGGTACCCCTGGTCTGCTGCGGCTCGCGCTCCTCGCCGGGCTGCCCGGCTCCCTGTTCCGGCCCTGGTGGCGGATGCATGTGAACCGCCCCTTCCCCGTGGCGGAGGCGTACCGCTCGTCCCAGCCGGTGCACCTGTCCGACGTCGACGAGGCGATGCGGCTGTTCCCGCAGCTCGTGGCGAGTCTCCCGTTCCCTTTCGCCTCCCACTACGCGCCGGTGATCAGCGGTCGTGAACGGTTCGGCGTCCTGGTGGTCATGCGGGCCCCGGGGATTCCCGTCGACGCGCGGGACCGCCGGCGGATGCTCCAGGAGGCTCGACAGCTCGGGGAGGCGCTCGGCGAACTGGCGGCGGACGGCACGACGGTCGAGTGGCCCGGCGAGCCGGTGTGCGTCCAGCTGCCGTCGGCCGGTACGCCGCCGATACGGATCGGCTACTTCGACTGGGACCTGGAATCCGGAAGGGTGATCGCCGACGACGGCCTGCGGGCGATCCTCGGCGGCGACGCGCCGTTCCCCGGGACCATCGAGGCCCTCACGGCCCGCCTCGCGCCGGAGGACACCTACGCGCTGTGGACGATAGCCCGCCGGGCGGCCGAGTCGGGGGCGCCGGTGGCGCGCAGGATCCGGCTCAGAGGGCCCGACGGCGGACTGCATCTGCTGGAGGTCTCCGCCCGCGCCGCCCCCCGTGTCCGACCACGCGACGGACCCGGCCACGGACCGGACGACGGACCCGGCCACGGACCGGACGGCGGACCTGACCACGGGCGCCGCGGTGGGCGGCTGACCGGCTCGCTCGTCGACCTCGGCACCGGTCTCGTCGGCTCCGACCCCACCGACCGCCTCCCCCGGGCCGTCCTCGCGATCGACCGTCTCGGGCGGATCACCTACGTCAACCACCGCACCGAGGACCTGGTGGGGCGGCCCCGCGCCGCGCTGGCCGGGCGGCCGCTGACGGAGGTCTTCCCGTGGTTCGGCAGGCCCGCCCACGAGGAACAGCTCCGGGCGGCGCTGCTGGCGGAGGAACCGGTCCACTTCCTGGCCCACCCCGCGGAACGGGAGTGGCTCTCGGTCTCGCTCTACCCCGGCCACGACGGGGTGACGCTGCTGCTGCTCCCCGAGGAGGACCCCGCCTACCGGCCCGCCTCCGTGAGCAAGCCGGACATGGGATTCGGCTCACCGGCGGACCGGGCGTCCGCGCTGTACCGGCCGGTGGCACTGGCCATCGCGCTCACCGAGGCCGTGACGGCCCGCCAGGTGTCGGCGGTGGTCACCGACGAGCTGCTGCCCGCGTTCGGCGGCCGCCAGCTGGCGATCTACCTGCTGAGCGAGCGCCATCTCTATCTGGCCTGGGAGACAGGTTTCCCGCCCGGGTTCCTGGAGCCGTTCGACGGGGTCGGTCTCGACGCACGGTTGCCGGGCGTCGAGACGCTCACGACCGGCCGGCCCCTGTTCTACGAGTCGATGGAGCAGCTCGGCGCGGCCTACCCGGGGCTTCCGCTGGACTCGCACACGGGAGCGCGGGCCTTTCTCCCGCTGATCGCCTCGGGCCGGCCCGTCGGCTCGTGCATCCTCGGCTTCGACCGGCCGCGGGGCTTCAGCCCGGAGGAGCGCACCGTGCTGACGGCCCTCGCCGGTCTCATCGCGCAAGCGCTGGAGCGGGCCCGCCGGTACGACTCCGAGTCGGCGCTGGCCCGCGGCCTGCAGGACGCCCTCCTCCCGCACCGGCTGCCGGTGCTCGACCGCGTGGACACGGTGGCGCGGTATCTCCCCGGTACACAGGGCATGGACGTGGGCGGTGACTGGTACGACGTGATCGAGTCACCGGACGGGCTGCTGGCGCTGGTGGTCGGCGACGTGCAGGGCCATGGGGTCGCCGCCGCCGCCACGATGGGCCAACTCCGCAGCGCGGTGCGGGCGTTCGCCATCGGCGGCCACCCTCCGCAGGAGGTCCTGCGGGGCACCAACCGGCTGCTGATCGCCCTCGACCCGGGACAGTTCGCCAGCTGCTGCTACATCGTGCTCGATCCGCGGACCGGCGCCATCCAGGCCGTACGGGCCGGGCATCCGCAGCCGTTGCTGCGCCGCCCGGACGGTACGACGGAGGTGCTGGACCTCGCGGGCGGGCTGGTGCTTGGCATCGACGACGACGCGTCGTACCCCGTCACCGAGGCCCGGCTGGATCCCGGCGCGGTCCTCGCCCTCTTCACCGACGGTCTCGTGGAGCGGGCCGGCCACGACATCGACGAGGGCATCGAACAGCTGCGCCGCGCGCTCTCCGCCACGGGCGCGATTCCGCTGGCCGAGACCGCGGACCGGCTGATCCGCGACGCCCGACGGGCCACCGACCGGCCGGACGACATCGCCCTCCTGCTGGCGGCCCGCTGGGCGGAGCACCCCTGAACGGCACTCCCCACGCGTCACCCGGTCGGCGCCGGGCACTGGTCGGCGGGACGGCATCCGGCGAGGCTGGGGCGAGCAGCAGGCCCCCCGAGGAGGACATGTGCAGCAGGACAAGCAGCCGGAGTACGGCCCCGTGGTCTTCCGCGACCGCTCCGCCGGGTTCGCGTTCCTGACCCGGTCCACGGCGACGAGCGAGCAGACCATCGAGTGGGACGACGGCAAGACGTACCCCGTCGTCGACGTCGAGATCTCCTCGGAGAGCCACCCGTTCTACACGGGCAAGGCCCGCACCGTGGACTCCGAGGGCCGGATCGCGAAGTTCGAACGCCGCTACGGCGAGGAGTCCTCCTGAAGCGTGCTCCAGCCGGGGGGCTCCAGGGCTCCGCCCTCACCGCTCCGGGCTCACCTCAACGGGCGGAAGAAGGCACGCAGTTCGGCGGCGACCTGTTCGGGTTCCTCGTGGGCCATGAAGTGGCCGCCGCGGCCCGGGGTGCTCCAGTGGCGCAGATCGCGGAACGTGCGCTCCGCGAGGCTGCGGGGGAAGTCCGCGTACGCCGGCTCATGGCTCAGGGTGACGGCGGCCGGGACCTCGACCGGCGGGACGGGCTGGTTGAGGGCGTAGTGGTAGTACTGCCGGAAGGACGAGCCGATGCAGCCCGTCGCCCAGTACAGGGTGGCGACGGTCAGCAGCGTGTCCCTGTCCCAGCGGGACTCCACGTCCCCGCCGCAGTCGCTCCAGTCCCGGTACTTGTCGACGATCCAGGCGAGGAGCCCGGCCGGTGAGTCGCGCAGGGCGGCGGCGAGGGTGTCGGGCCGGGTGCACATGATCTCGCTGTAGCCCTGGTCGCCGGCGTCGTAGGCGGTGAGCGCGTCGAGATAGGCGCGCTCCTCGGCGGTGGGCGGTTGTGCCTCGAAGTCGCCGGTGACGACGGCGGACGTGATGTGCACGCCGACGACGTCGCGGGGGTGGAGGGCGCCGAGCCACTGTGTCACTCCGCCGCCGATGTCGCCGCCGAAGGCGCCGAACCGGTCGTGGCCGAGGGTCTCGGTCATCAGCGTGTGCCAGGTCTCGGCGACCCCGCGGCGGGTGAAGGGCCGGGCCGGCGGTGCCGAGTACAGGAAGCCGGGCAGCGACGGAACGATCACGTCGAAGGCGTCGGCCGGGTCACCGCCGTGCGCGGCCGGGTCGGCGAGCAGTTCGGCGACGGGCAGCATCTCGACGAAGCTGCTCGGCCAGCCGTGGGTCAGGACCAGCGGGAGCGGCGCCGGGGCGCCCTCGGCGGTCCGGCCGCGGAGACGGACGAAGTGCACGGGGCGCCCGTCGACGTCGGCGAGGTACTGGGGATAGGTGTTGAGTCGCGTCTCGGCCTTGGCCCAGTCGAAGCCGTCCGCCCAGTAGGAGACGAGCTCCCGCAGATGGCCGGGGTCGGTGCCGGCGGCCCACGGGGTGGGATCGGACGGTTCGGTGTAGAGGGTGCGGGTGAGCCGGTGCCGCAGGTCGTGCAGGACGTCGTCGGACACGGAGATCCGGAAAGGCGTGACAGTCATGGTTCCTTCGCTCAGGAGTACTCGGGCGCCGGGCGCTCCTGTGCGCGGCTCAGACCGCCGCGGCACCGAGGAGGGCCCCTACAGGCTGCTGGTCGTCCATGTGGGTCTCACCTCCCGGGTTCGGCGTGTCTTGTGACCGTACACGCGGCAGCACGTCGCGCGCATCCGGACCACGACGACGGGCCGTCCGTGCCGCGGTGAACGAGGACCGCCCCTGCCTGGTGCTCGGCAGGGGCGGTCGTGCGCGCCCCCCTCATCGGGGGTGCGCCGGTGTGCGTACGAGGGAAGGCGCTCAGGCCTCGACGACGCCGGAGGCGCCCACGGCGATCTTCGCGCTGGTCGCACCGGAGCGGGAGCCGAGGGACTCGATCTTCTTGACCAGGTCCTGGCCCTCGACGACCTCGCCGAAGACGACGTGCTTGCCGTCGAGCCAGTCGGTCACGATCGTGGTGATGAAGAACTGGGAGCCGTTGGTGTTGCGGCCCGCGTTCGCCATCGAGAGCAGGTACGGACGGTCGTGCTTGAGCTGGAAGTTCTCGTCCTCGAACTTCTCGCCGTAGATGCTCTTGCCGCCGGTGCCGTTGCCGTTGGTGAAGTCACCGCCCTGGAGCATGAACTGCGGGATGACGCGGTGGAACGGGGAGCCGGCGTAGCCGAAGCCGTGCTCGCCGGTGGCGAGCTCACGGAAGTTCCTCGCCGTCTTCGGGACGACGTCGTCGAAGAGCTTGAAGACGATCCGGCCGGCCGGCTCGTCGTTGATGGTGATGTCGAAGTAAACGTTGTTGCTCATGGGGACATCCTGTCATTCTCGCGGGGCCGCCCGCGCACGGGCTGCCGCCACATGACGGATCCCCGTACCCCGCCGTGGGTACGGGGATCCGGGGATCCGGGGTCGTCGCTACGCCAGCGGGCCGGTGCCGGGCGCCTGCGGGATGCCGGGGGCCTCCAGGGTGCCGTCGGAGGTGACGGGGGCCGTCTCCTCCAGCAGGGTGTCGAGACCGGTGTCGTTCTGGAGGAGTCCGGTGGGCCCCGCCGCGCCGGTGTCGGCGGTCGCGTGGGGCGGCGGGCTGACGAGGGCCGTGACGACACCCGCGGCGAGGGAGGCGATGGCGAGCATGCTGCGCTTCTTCATGCCCTGGTCAACTGCCGAGGCGCCCCGGGGTTACGGCCTCGCACCCAGGCGAACAGAGGGAGCGAGGCCACGGCGGCGAACGCGCACCACGTGGAGACGAACTCCGTCCGCCACAGCAGGACGCAGACGACCGCTCCGACCCCGGTCAGGGCGCCGAGCAGACGCAGCAGCCGGTCGCGGGCGAGCAGCAGCGCCCCGACCGTGGCCAGGAGATAGCCCGCGATCACCGGGAACGCGTACGGCAGGTCGAGAACGTAGCCGAGGGTGCGGCCGCGGACCTCGGCAGCGACGGGCCGGCCGCCGGCCAGGCGGTGGGCGAGGACGGCGGCGGTGAGCGCTCCGGCGGCGACCGGCACCACAAGACGCCCGCGGTGCGCGGGCGCGGCGGCGGTCAGGGCCCCGAGCGGCACCCAGAGCGCCAGCAGCGGCAGGGCGATCACCGCCCAGGCGAGGGTGGCCGGGCCGGTACCGCCGCCCGCGCGCCACACGACGGACTCGACGACCTGGTGGGCGCCGACAAGGGACCCCGGCTCGTGAAGATCTCTCTGCCCACGCTCAAGGGGGTCGCCCTCACCGGCGACTTCGAGGGCGTGGTGACCATCGGAGCGGCCTTCGACACCAAGCCCGCCTACAAGACGTTCAGGCTCCACTCGACTCGCCCGAGCGCTTCGTGCTCGACGTCAGCCGTCCGGCCGGCTGCCCGGCCTGAACGGCGACCGCCGCGACGGGGCCGGCCCCGCCCGCCGGCCCGGACGCCGGGGTTCAAGCGTCCGGGCGGTTCAGACGTCCGCGCCGGTCTCCACGTACACGGTCGTCCCCAGGCGGCGGGCCCGGTCGATCTCGGCGAGGCGCGCGAAGTTCCGGGGAGCCATCTCCCGCTCCCACTCGGCGAGGGTGCGGACGCTGAACTCGCTGTGCTCGTCGGGGTCGAGCACGACGGCGTCGATCTGTTCGGGCGTCAGGACCCCGCCGTCGAAGATGAACCCGATGTGGTTGGCCGGCCACTCCTCGCCCCGGTCGCGGACGAAGTGGGTCCCCAGCAGCTTCGGTTTCCCCTCGAAGACGATGCCGGTCTCCTCGTGGCATTCGCGCACCGCCGTCTCCCACGGCGTCTCCCCCGGGTCCATGTTCCCGCCCGGCCACTGCCACAGCTCGGTCCGGTACGTGGCGCGCAGCTGGAAGGGCCGGCCGTCGGTGTCGGTGAAGTACAGGCAGGCGTACGCCGTCGCTCTCGGCAGCGTCGCGATGTACTCGGCGGGCGGCAGCCAGGTGTTCGCCATGGGGGGGGCTCTCTCTCGACGGACGGACCAGGTGGATCACCCCCATACAAGCGGTCCGCGCGGCGGCGTCGGCCGACCCGCGAGCACGTCACCGGATCGTGTGATCACGGGGCGGGCCCACGGCCACGAGCCCCGTCTCGTACGCGATGATCACCAGCTGCACCCGGTCGCGGGCGTCCAGTTTGGACAGCAGCCGGGTGACGTAGGTCTTGGCGGTGGCGACACTGATGACCAGGCGCTCGGCGATCTCGGTGTTGGACAGACCGCTGCCGATGAGGGTGAGCACCTCACGTTCGCGGTCGGTGATGGCGGTGAGGCCGCCCCCGCGTGGGGCGCCCGGCGCGGGGTGGTCGGCGAAGTCCTTGATCAGGCGGCGAGTGACGCTCGGCGCGATCAGGGCGTCCCCGGCGGCGACGACGCGGATCGCGGCGAGGATGTCGTCCAGGCCCATGTCCTTGACGAGGAAGCCGGAGGCCCCGGCCCGCAGCGCGCCGTAGACGTACTCGTCGTCGTCGAAGGTGGTCAGGACGAGGACCCGGGTGGGGCCGGGGTCCGCCATGATCGCCCGGGTGGCCTCGATGCCGTCCATACCGGGCATGCGTAGGTCCATCACCATGACCTCGGGGCTCAGGCTCCGGGCGAGCGCGACCGCTTCGGCGCCGTTCCCGGCCTCCCCGACGACCTCGAGGCCGGGTGCCTCGGCGATGACCATCCGCAGGGCGGCGCGGATCAGGGGCTGGTCGTCGGTGAGGACGACGCGTACGGCGTGGTCGGTCATCGGACTCCTGTCGGCAGGGGGAGGCGGGCGATGACGCGGAAACCGCCTTCGGCTCGTGGTGCCGCGGAGAACTCGCCCCGCAGCAGAGTGACACGCTCGCGCATGCCCACGAGGCCGTGTCCACCATCGGTACGGGCACCGCCACCCGCACCGCCGCCGGTGGCGGAAGCGGAGGCGGGAGGGGCCGGGGCACCGCTGCCCGTCGAGATGTCACTCCGGCCGTCGTCGACGACCTCGATGGTCAGTTCGTCCTGCCGCTGGTCGACCGTCACCCGGCAGGACCCGGCGCCCGCGTGGCGGACGACGTTGGTGACCGACTCCTGGATGATCCGGAAGGCCGAGAGGTCGATGTCCGGAGGCAACGGACGTCGCTCGCCGCGCCGTTCGACATCGACGCGGACCCCGGCAGCCGTCGTGGCGGCGGCCAGTGCCTCGACGTCCGCGAGCCCGGCCAGGGAGTGCAGCGAACCACCGTCGTCCCCCT
Organism: Streptomyces sp. NPDC003027; assembly: GCF_053591435.1. Taxonomy (NCBI): domain Bacteria; kingdom Bacillati; phylum Actinomycetota; class Actinomycetes; order Kitasatosporales; family Streptomycetaceae; genus Streptomyces; species Streptomyces sp. NPDC003027. Next base: position 87,760 of record NZ_JBSFTU010000018.1, on the reverse strand, counting down.
GCCCGGCCCCGTCCCCGTTCCCTTCCCCGTTCCGTTCCTCGTCCCCGTTCCGCCGCAGGGCACCGAGCATCCGCCGCAGCCCCGACAGCGTCTCCCGGGCGGCGGTCTCCACCGCGGCCATCGCCTCCCGCGCCGCGTCCGGCCTGGTGTCGATCACCCGGACGGCGGCGCCGGCCTGGAGGGCGACGACGCCGATGGTGTGGGCGACCATGTCGTGCATCTCGCGGGCGATGCGAAGCCGTTCGTCGCTCACGGCGCGCGCCGCGGCCTCGGCGTGCGTCCGCTCGGCGTACACCCGCGCCTGATAGGCCGAGTTGCCGATCAGCCAGGCGATGACCGCCGTCAGCGCCACGGCCAGTTCCTCCGAGGTACCGACGCTCCAGCCGAACGCCAGGCGGGTCATCAGATAGCCGGCGAGCACGGCGAGGGCGAGGAGGAGGGCGATGACGCCGGTCCGGCGCGGCCGGGTGGCGGCGATGACGTACAACGCCACGTCGACCATCAGGAACTGGGGCAGCGGGATCTCGCCGACGCTGAGCGGAAGCGTGCCCAGGGCGGCTGCGGAGAGAAGTAACCCCAGCGCTGTCAGGGGCCGCTCGCGCAACCGCAGGCTTCCGCCGACCACCAGGGCGGTGGCGAGCGCCAGCAGGGTCAGACCGTCCCATCGGAGGTAGAACACCCCTGCCCGCACCGCGGGCCCTTCCTGGCCGGGCAGTTCCATCCGGGTGAGGAACGTGAAAGCCGTGCCCGCGCACCAGGCGACGACCGGCCAGACACCGAACGGTACGCGCTTGAGCCAGGGGAGGGAGGCGGCGGCATGCATGATCAGATCGTAGGGCCTGGCGGTGGCGTGGTCATCGGACCAGGGTTGTACAGCCCCGGTCGACAGCGCGCCCCGTCGAGTGCCATCGCCGGTCCGACGACGTCGCGGGGGCCGCCACGGCACCGTGGACCGCATGATCGAAGTCAATGAACTCACCAAGCGGTACGGCGGAACCACCGCGGTCCACGCGCTGACCTTCACCGTGCGCCCCGGGCGGGTCACCGGGTTCCTCGGACCGAACGGCGCCGGCAAGAGCACCACCCTCCGCCTGATCCTCGGCCTGCACGCTCCGACCAGCGGGGGTGTCACCGTCAACGGGCGCCCGTTCCGGGCCCGTCCCCGCGGACTGCGGCACGTCGGGGCGCTGCTCGACGCGGGCGACGCCCACGGCGGCCGCACGGCTGCCGCGCACCTGTCGGTGCTCGCCCGCGGCAACCGCATCCCGCGGAGCCGGGTCGAGGAGGTCCTCGACGAGGTCGGCCTCGCGGGCGCGGCCCGACGCAGGATCGGCGGCTTCTCGCTCGGGATGCGACAACGTCTCGGGATCGCCGCCGCGTTGCTGGGCGATCCGCCGGTGCTGCTCTTCGACGAGCCGCTCAACGGGCTCGACCCGGAGGGCGTGAAGTGGGTGCGGGGCTTGTTCCGGCGGCTGGCGGGCGAGGGCCGAACGGTCTTCGTATCCAGCCATCTGATGTCCGAGATGGAGCACACAGCCGACCAGCTCGTCGTGGTCGGCCGGGGCGAACTGATCGCGGCGGAGAGCCTTACGGAGTTCTCGGCCCGGGGCAGTCGGCCGAGCGTGACGGTGGCCGCCGCCGACGCGGCGGCGCTGGCTCGCGTACTTCTCGCCGAGGGCGCGGCGGTGCGGGATGAGGCCGGCGGCCTGCTGACGGTGACGGGGCTCGACGCGCCGCGGATCGCTGAACTCGCCCTGCGCCACCGCATTTCGCTGCACCAGCTCACTCCCCGGACCGCCTCCCTGGAGGAAGCTTTCATGGAACTGACCGCCGCCGGCGTCGAGTACCCGGCGGGAGGGGCCCGATGACCGCCGCCGCGACGCACCGCCCACCGACCGGCGCATCGCGGCCCGCACCGCGCCCGCCGGAGCCCCGGGCCCGCTTCGGTGATCTGATGGCGGCCGAGTGGCTGAAGGTCCGGTCGCTGCGCTCGACCGGCTGGTCCCTGCTGCTCTCCGCCCTGGCGGTGCTCGCGTTCAACGTCGGAACGGCCTATGACGACTACCGCTACTGGCCAGAGTTCGACGCGGTGCACCAGGCCGACTTCGTCCGGTTGAGGATGGGCCTGTGGGACGCGTTCACGGGGAACGGTGCCATGGTCCTGATGCTGTGCGCCAGCGCGATGGGCGCCGTGGCGGTCGTCGGGGAGTACAGCACCGGCATGATCCGTACGACGTTCGCGGCGGTTCCCGCCCGCCGTTCGGTGATGGCGGCGAAGGTGGTGGTCGTCTCGGCGGTCCTGGCGCTCTTCGGCGCGGTCGTGGCGGGTACCTCGTTCTGGCTGACCCAGGCCGTCCTGGCGGGGCGCAGCGCGGGGGTGTCGATCGCTGAGCCGGGGGCCGTGCGCCTGGTGGTCGCGTCGGCGCTGCTGGCTCCGGTGGCGGGGCTGGTCGGCATGGCGATCGGTACGCTCCTGCGGCACAGCGCGGCGACGATGGTCGCGAACGTGGTGGTGGTGCTCCTGCTGCCGATGGTGCTCGGCGACGAGCGGCGCTGGTCGGCCGTCCTCGCGCACGGCCTGCCGTACCACGCGTGGCGGCGGCTCGTCGTGGCCGGGCCGTACGAGGTGGCGTACCCGTGGTCGCTCTCCGGAGCGTGGCTGGTGTACGGCTCGTGGGCGGTGGCGGCCGCGGTGGTGACGGTGACGGCCGTGCACCGGCGGGACCAGTGAGCGGCCGCCGTCGACGGTGTCAGGGAAGGTCGAAAGGCTCGCGGTCGAGCCGGCGGACGATCCGGTGCTCATGGATCATCCGGCCGACCAGCGCGGCTCCGTAGACGACGAAGCCGACGCCTACGAGCCAGGACTGCAGCACGAGGACCGTGCCGAACTCCCCGTAGGTGACGGCGTTGGAGGCGATCAGGGGGGAGAAGACGAACTGGGAGAAGACGCGCAGTCCGAGCAGCCCCAGGGCCGTGCAGACGGCCCCGGGCGCGAGGGCGCGCCAGCGGATGCGGCCGCAGAGCAGGAAGCGCTGTGACCACCAGAAGAAGAGGAAGGCTCCGGTGACGTCGGCCGCGGCGACCAGGACGGTACCGGCGGCGGAGGTGTGCGCCGGTGTCGGGGCGCCGACGAAGAGGAGGAGCGAGGCGACCAGGACGGCGAGCCAGACGACATGGCGCCACATGGTGTGCCAGCGGGCGGTGGGCAGGTCCCACACCCGTTCGTACCCCGTCTGTACGGCGGAGCCGAAGGTCACGCCGAACGCGGCGAGGGCGGCGAGACCGAAGGCGGTGGTCCGTTGCAGTGCCTGTCCCGGCTTGCCGAAGATCGCTTCGACCTCTTCCTGGGAGACCTCGGAGACGCCGAGGCCGTGGATGAGCCAGCGGGCGAAGCCCTGGCCGCTGGCGAGGTCGGCCGAGGCGACGACGATGAGCAGCGGTACGAGGGTGAGGAGGCTGAGGGCCGCGAAGCCCATGGCGCGGTGCATCAGCTCCATCTCCCGCCCCCGGCTCCAGGCGAGTCCGACGGCCGAGGTCAGGACCCGCCGGTGAAGGCGGTGGAACCAGTGACCGTGTTCGGCGGGGGCACCGTCGTGCGGCGCACCGGAGGTGGGGGGCATGCCACGGGGAGTACCCGCCGAGGGGCGGGAGCCCTCCGGTATGCCGCCGAACGGGGGTACGCGGAGGGCGGCGTCAACGGCGGCCGGACGCGAGGCAGGTACGGGTGCAGCCGTCGGGCGCGGTGTCCACGGGGTCGGGGCCACGGGTGGAGGCCTGGAGGGCGGCGCTCACCAGCGTCGCCAGCAGGTCGATGTCCGATCCCATCTCCAGCCGGACGGTCACCCAGCCGGATCCCGCGCGCAGCCGTACGGCGCTGGACCCGAGGAGGGCGGGCCGCAGCTTCGCGATCATCGCCCGGCTGAGATGGACGTCCGCCTCGTGTTCCCCGTGGAAGTGGACGATCTCGCGCGTCGCGGTCCGCAGACCGGTTTCCGCTCCGCAGAGGGCGGGGTCGGCGATCAGCGAGGGCCAGCTCATCAGGCGTTCACTGGCGTGCCTGGCTGTGTTCATACCGAGGAGCGTGCCGGGGCGGGCTGCCGTGCACAAGCGTCCTGCCGAAAGAATCGCGCCGAGGCTCGAAACATACGTGGGGCAGCGCCGGCGAAGGTGACCTGCGGTGCGGTGGCGGTCACGCTGACGGCATCGAGGGGCCTCCGGGTCTACCTGGACGAGCAGGCAGGTGGCGGGCCGGCGCTCGCCCTCCTCGGCGAACGCGTCGAGCCGGCGCGGTACGCGATGCGGCGGAAGGTCGGTCGAGGCCACTTCCCGCAGCGCCCCGGGTGCTGGGGCGGGGGTGGCGTTGAACTAGCGTTGCCCCCATGGAACTCATCGGAGAGATCACGGCCGACCGACCGCTGCTCGTCCTGGCCGTCAAGGAGGAGGCGCAGTTCCTCGACACGGATCTGCCGATCCTGCTGACCGGCATGGGCAAGGTGAACGCGGCGACCGCGCTCGCCATGGCGCTCGGCCGGGGCCCTCGGCCCTCCGGTGTCGTCAATCTGGGCACGGCAGGCGCGCTGCGCCCCGGCTGGACGGGTACCCATGTCGTCGGCACGGTGCTGCAGCATGACCTCGACGGCGAGATGCTGGCCAAGCTGGCCGGCGAGATTTGCGGCACGCCGCTGACCCTGCCCGACGGCGGGGACGTCGTCCTGGCCACCGGTGACGCCTTCATCGCGGACGAGGCCACCCGGGCCCGGCTCGCCCTCCGCGCGCCGCTGGTCGACATGGAGGGGTACGCCCTGGCGTCGGCCGCCGCCCTCGCCGGGGTGCCGCTGCGCATCGTCAAGCACGTCAGCGACGACGCGGGCGAGGGAGCGGGCCGGACCTGGCGCGAGACGGTCGCCGGCTGCGCCCGTTCCCTCGCCGACTGGGCCGCGGCGAACGTTCTTCCGTACCGCTCCTGAGCCGTCCTCACCGCTCCTGAGCCGTCCTCCGGATCAGCCGGTGCCGGGGCCGAAGCGGCGGCGGTAGGCGGACGGGCTGAGTCCGGTCTCTCGGTGCATCAGGGCGCGGAGGTTGGCGGCCGTGCCGAGGCCGCTGGTGCGGGCGACGACGTCCAGGCGTGCCTCGCCGCGTTCGATCAGACGGCAGGCCAGGGCCACCCGCTCGCCGGTGAGCCAGGCCAGCGGCGTGGTGCCGAGCTGGGCCCGGAAGCGGCGGTGGAGCGTCGCCGGACTGACGCAGGCGCGGGCGGCGAGGTCGGCCACCGTGAGCGGGGAGCCGAGGCGTTCCTGCGCCCAGGCCAGCAGCGGGGCGAGGGACTCGTCCGGTGGGTCGGGAACGGGGCGCTCGACGAACTGGCGCTGTCCGCCGTCCCGGTGGGCCGCGAACACCAGTCGGCGGCTCACCGCGTTGGCCACCTCGGCGCCGTGGTCTCGGCGCACCAGGTGCAGTCCGAGATCGAGGGCGGCGGCGCTGCCCGCCGCGGTGAGGATGTCGCCGTCGTCGACGAAGAGAACGTCGGGTTCGAGCCGTACGGCGGGGAAGCGGGCGCGGAACGAGTCGGCCCACTGCCAGTGGGCGGTCGCCCTGCGGCCGTCGAGGACCCCCGCCTCGGCCAGCGTGAAGGCACCGCTGCAGAAGCCGACCAGGCGCGCGCCGCGGGCGTGGGCGCGGCGGATCGCGTCGAGCACGGCGGGGCGGCGCGGGACCTCGACGTCGGGGCGGTTGGGGACGATCAGGGTGTCCGCCTCGTCGGCCGCTTCGAGTCCCGCGACGCCCGTGAGGGTGAAGAAACCGTCGCGCATGAGGGTCCGCGGCTCGGGCGAGCAGAGCCGGAATCCGTACAGTTCGCGGCCGATCTCGGGCCGGCGCAGACCGAAGATCTCCGTCGCACAGCCGAGTTCGAAGGGGTTGGAGTTCGCGTCGACGACGACGACGACCCGGTGGAGGCGCCTCCCGTCCTCCTGCGACTCGTGCGACCCGTGCGCCTCATGCTGACTCATGCTGACTCATGCTGACTCATGCGAGGATCCTTGCGGCATGTGCTCTTTCTAGCACTCGCGGCGGCTCGCGGTCACGGCCCAGGATTGGCCCATGAGCGAGCTGAACAGTGAGTCGAAGAACGAGCCCATCGCCCTCGACCGGGCCCTGTCCTCCTTCGAGGAGTTGTGGAGTCCCCGCATCGTCACGCACGTGAACGACTACGACGTGCGCGTCGCCAAGGTGGCGGGCGAGCACGTCTGGCACGCCCACGACGACACCGACGAGTTCTTCCTCGTCCTCGACGGGGAACTGCGCATCGCGCTGCGCGAGGACGGGGAGGAGCGCACGGTCTCCCTTCCCCGGGGTTCGGTCTTCACCGTGCCGAAGGGCGTGGAGCACCGCCCGTACGCACCGGCCGGCGCGTCCATCCTGCTCTTCGAGCCGACCGGCACCCTCTCGGTCGGCGACCGCCACGACGACGTCCCGGACCATGTCGACGCGACGACGGGGCACGCCCTCGGCGGGTAGCCGTGGCGGCCGTGGCCGTCGAAGCACCGTGAGCCGTCGGTGCACCCGTGTGCCGTTGAAGCGCGGCGGGGACGCGACCATCCTGGAGTGGAGGGAGGGACCCGCGAAGGGCAGGAGGCGAGTCACGTGCAGGAGTCCGGCCCCGGCGACGCGAGCGGTGGCAAAGCCCGGTTCGACGACGTCTACGACCAGCCCGACCCGCGCGCGTACTTCCGGCGTCTCGCGCCGCTGGAGTACGAGATCCCGCAGCGGGCCCAGGCCGCCTTCCGCCGCGCGGCGGCCGAGCGGGACGGCGGCACGGTGCTCGATCTGTGCTGTTCGTACGGGATCAACGCCGCCCTCCTCAACCACGACCTCACGCTGGCCGAGCTGTACGCGCGCTACACGGGTCCGGAGGTCAGCGAGCTGACCGGCGCCGAGCTCGCCGAACGGGACAAGGCGTTCTACGCCGCACGGCGCCGCCCGGACGCCGCCCCGGTCCTCGGGCTCGACGTCGCCGGCCACGCCCTGCGCTACGCACGCGAAGTGGGCCTCCTGGACGACGCCTTCGCGGAGAACCTCGAAGGGGACGAGCCTGCGAGCCCCCGGCTGCGCGCGGCCATGGCGGATGTCGGGCTGATCACCCTCACCGGCGGCGGCAGCTACCTGACCCGGCGCACCTTCGCCGCGCTGCTCCCCTGGTCGCGGCGGCCGCTGCGGGTGAGCGCGTTCGTACTGCGTACGGTGGACTACGCCCCGATCGCCGCCTGTCTGGCGGAGTACGGGCTGCGGACCGTCGTCGACCCGTCGGTGACCTATCCGCAGCGGCTGTTCACCGACGAGCGGGAGCAGCGGTTCGCGATCGAGACGGTCCGGGCCCTGGGGGCGGACCCCACCGGCCGGGAGACGGAAGGCCGCTTCCACACGGTCCTCTACGAGTCGGTTCCGGCGTCCGGCCAGGAGGGCGGGGGCCCGTCTTGAGCCGAACGGCCCGGCCGGCGTCAGCCGCCGGTCAGGGATCCGGCAGACGGCCCGCGCTCGAGAGACGGTTCCGGAAGGCGTACGACGAGGAGCGCGGCCACGTCGTCGTCGAGACCGTCGGCCCCGTAGGCGACGAGGTCGGAGTGGAGCAGGGCGGGGAGCCGGTCCCCCGGCTCGGCCGCCCAACCGCGCATCCGCTCCTCCAGCGGGTAGAAGACGCCGGCGCGGTCGCGGTTCTCGCTCACGCCGTCGGTGAACAGCAGCAGCCGGTCCCCCGGCCTGAAGGGCACCTCCTCGACGCGGTGCCGTGCCTCGACGAGACCCGCCAGGTTGACCGGCAGGGAGGGGTCGGCGAAGTCCACCGGCCGCACGCGTCCGCCCCGTTGCAGCAGCGGGGCGGGGTGCCCGCAGCTGAGGAGCCGTACGACGTCCTCGCCGTCCGGGATCTCCACGAGGACGACGGTGGCGAACCGCTCGGCCGCGTCGGTGTCCGGGTCCCAGGCGCCGTACCGGCCGAGGCCCTCTTCGAGCCGGTCGGCGAGCTCGGTCAGGCCGGCGGCGTCGTGGACGGCGGCGCGGAAGGAGCCGAGCAGCACGGACGCGGTCTCGACGGCCCCGAGCCCCTTGCCCTGGACGTCACCGAGCATCAGGCGGACGGCTCCTGGCACCCGGACGGCCTCGTAGAAGTCGCCGCCGATCCGGGCCTTGGCCGCCGCGGCGACGTACAGCAGATGCAGTTCGACGGGGCCGAGCCTCGGCGGGAGCGGCCGCAGCACGACCCGCTGCACGACCTCGGCGACGGCCGTGAGCTCGCGAAGGTCCCGTTCGTAGCGCGCCCGGACCCGGCTGACCCAGGCGGCGGCCGCGGTGAAGGTCGCGAGCACCACCTCGTTGGCGAGGAGGTCGGGGGCGAGGGGCTCGCCCCTGGAGGCGCCGAGCAGCGCCCGCAGCGCCATGACGACGCCCCCGATGAGGACGGTGCCGCGGACGCTCCAGGTGATGGCGGCGAGGGCGGGCGCGGCGACGAGGAGACGGTCGAAGCGCTCCCGGTCGGGCGTGAGCAGATCGGCGGCGACCGTCAGGACGATGACCAGGAACGGCAGTGCGCGGCCGACGGTGATCTGTGTGCGCGTCCGGGACAGGGGAGACTGACGGTGACCACCAGAGGGCATTCCGTGATCGTACGCAGGGGGAGCACCGGCCTCACGGTGGCGCGTCCCTGGCGTGTCCGCCCGGGCCGGCGCGAGCCGGTCAGCGGCGCCGCGCGGACGCGGCCGACTCGACGGGCCCGGTCCGGCCCGGGGGTTCCGCGCGGTCGACGTGTCGTGCGGTCCGCCGGGCGGGCGTTCCTCGCGGCAGTCGGAGCGCGGCGGCCGCGCCGAGTGCGGCGACGGCCGCCAGGACCAGCAGGACGGTGGTCTCCCGGCCGCGGCCGGCGCCCGGGTCGCTCGTCATCAGCGCCGTCGCGACGGCGACGCCGAGCGCCGGCCCGATGTTCATGGCCGTCTGCTGGAGCCCGCCGGCGACCCCGGCGTCGGCCACGTCCGCGCGGCGCACCAGCACGGCGGTGGCGGTGACCATGACCGTACCGAATCCGGCGCCGACCAGGGCGAAGCAGGCGCCGGTCGCCAGGGCCGGCGCGGCGTCGCCGAGGCAGGAGAGCAGCAGGACGCCGAGGGCCAGGAGGGCCGCTCCGGACACGGTCGTACGGCGTGGCCCGAAGCGGCGCGCGAGGAGCGCGGCGACGGGCGCGCCGAGCACCATCAGGACCGCGAGCGGCAGCACCCGGAGCGCGGTGCGCAGCGGGTCGAGTCCGAGGACGTCCTGGAGGAGGAACGTCGTCACGAACAGCGTTCCGGACAGGGTCGCGGCGGCCGCGAGGAGCGCGCCGAGTCCGGCGAGGACGGGCGCCGACCGCAGGAGGCCGAGGGGCACGAGCGGGTGGGCGGTGCGCCGCTCGTGCCGGACGAGGGCGGCCCCGGCCGCCGACGCGGTGACGAGCGCGAGCACGGTGGCCGCGGGCCGGCCGGCGGGGCCGGTGGCGAGCACATGGACCAGGCAGGCGAGCGTCACGGCGAGCAGACAGGCGCCGGGCAGGTCGAGCGAGGTGCGCGTGGCGGGCGCGCCGGCCGGCGGGTCCGGCAGCCGCAGGGTGAGGGTGAGGAGTCCGACGGCCAGGGCCGGGGCGGCGGTGAGGAGGAAGACGGCACGCCAGCCGTACGCGCTGACCAGCGCGCCGCCGACGAGGGGTCCGGTCGCGGCGGCGAGGCCGATGGCGCTGGTGCGCAGGGCGATCGGCATGGCCAGCCGGTCGGGTGGGAAGGCGGCGCGCAGCAGGCCCAGGGTGGCCGGTTGCAGCAGTGCGCCGAACACGCCTTGGGCGACGCGCAGGGCGATGACCCAGCCTATCCCGGGCGCCGCGGCGATGCCGGCCGAGGCGGCGGCGAAGCCGAGTGCGCCGAGGGCGAGGATCCGGCGGTGGCCGTAGCGGTCGCCGAGCCTGCCCGCGAAGACGAGGAGGCTCGCGACGGCGACGAGGTAGGCCGTGCTGGTCCACTGGACCTGGTCGATGTCCGCGCGCAGATCGCGCTGGAGTGCGGGCTGGGCGAGGGTGAGGACGGTGCCGTCGAGGGCGACGACGGCGGCGCCGAGGACGCCGCAGGCGAGCGTGAGGTGACGTGGCGGTGTCACCGTACGCGCTCCGCCGGCCCGAGGTGCGCGTCGACGGCGGCCCGCACCAGGGGCTCCACGTCGTGGGTGCCGGTGGCGAGCTGGAGGCTGCCCCAGCCCCACAGCTGGGCGATGCCGTGCAGGTTGGCCCAGAGCGCGCCGGCGACGTCGGACGCTCGGGAGTCCGCGCCGGCGTCCGTGCCGGGGCGGGCGAGGGCGACGAGTCCGGTCAGCAGCTCGAAGAGGGGCAGGCTCGTCTCCCGCAGCCCGAGCCGGCCGCTCTCCAGCAGGTCGTGACGGAACATCAGCTCGTACATGCCGCGACGGTGGAGGGCGAAGTCGAGATAGACGCGGGCCAGGGTGTGCAGCCGGGCGCGGGGCTCGTCGTCCGGGCCCTGTCCGGGGCCGGCCGCGTCGGCGACACGGGCCGCGAGTTCGGCGAAGCCCTCGCGGGCGATGGCGGAGAGCAGATCGAGGTGGGTCGGGAAGTGGCGGCGGGGCGCCCCGTGGGACACCCCGGCGCGCCGGGCGATCTCGCGCAGGGAGAGGGCCTGGGCGCCTTCCGCGTGCACCAGGTCCACTCCGGCTTCGACCAAGCGGGCGCGCAGGCCGGCCTCGGCCACGGATTCACGGGTCATAGACAGTGTCTACCAGCACGTCGTAGACACTGTCTACGCATCCGGGCAAGATCGACGAGGGCCTCCGGTACACTCGTCGGAAGCGAAGGGGAGTAGCCCCGCGAACCGGTCGTCGACACACTGGAACCCCCGGGTTCCCGGTGGCCGGGTCCGTGCGGAAGCGCGGACGGGCGAGACCTTCGGCCAGGCATTCGCCACGCCCGCACACCGTGGGCGCGGTCCGTCATGCCGGGCCGAGTGGTTCTTCCGTCGCCCACCGCGGTGCCGTGCGGATCCCGGGCCCGGACCGAGCAGAGAGCCCCCGGTATGCACCTCGACCCCTTGGCGGTCCTCACCGCCTTCGGGCTGATCTTCCTCGCCGAGCTTCCCGACAAGACGATGTTCGCGTCCCTCGCCATGGGCACGCGGATGCGTCCGCTGTACGTCTGGTTCGGCACGTCCACGGCGTTCGTCGTGCACGTCGCCATCGCCGTCGGCGCCGGCAGCCTGATCGGCCTGCTGCCCGACTGGATCGTCCGGCTGATCTCGGCCCTGCTCTTCGCGTTCGGCGCCTTCATGCTGCTGCGCGGCGGGGACGACGGAGGGGAGGACGAGGCGGGCGGCAGGACCGTGACCGGCTTCTGGCCCGTCTGGTCCACCGCGTTCACGGCCGTGTTCATCAGCGAGTGGGGTGATCTCACCCAGATCACCACGGCCAACCTCGCCGCCACCGACGGCACCTGGTCCACCGCGATCGGGTCCGCCGCGGCCCTGATGAGCGTCTCGGCCCTCGCCCTGGTCGCGGGCCGTTTCATCGCCAAGCGCGTCCCGCTGAAAACGGTGCAGCGGATCGGCGGCCTGTGCATGGCGGCCCTGGCGATCTGGTCCCTCACCGAGGTCTTCGTCGGCTGACACCCGGACGGCGGGGATGCGCCCGCCCCCGGCCGCGCGGGATGCGCCGGGGCGGGTGCAGTCCGTGTCGCCGACGACGGCGTCCACCCTGGGGAGGGGGGCGACCTCGTCGAGACAGATCCGCTGCGCCACCGCGTACCGGCCACGGTGGAGGGACTCCGCGTCGGAGCCGGCCCAGTCCTCGCGCAGGACCCCACGCCCGCCCGCTGAAGCGCCATGGGGCGAACCTGTCGACCCGCCCCCGCGCCCGACCCGAGCGGAGACGCCCCCGCCCTTGTTGAAGCAATGAATCACTGCTTCACTTCTTCCATGCCCTACCGACGCACGCCCGCCGTCCAGGCCCGCCTCGACGCCCAGCGCGCCACGGTCGTGGACGCGGCCATCGGGCTGCTCGCCGAGCACGGCTACGCCGGCTGCACCATGGCCGCCGTGGCGGCGCGGGCGGGGATCGCCACCGGCAGCGTCTACCGCCACTTCGCCGGCAAGGCGGAGCTGGCCGTCGAAGTGTTCCGGACGGTGGTCTCGCGCGAGGTCGCCGCGGTGTCCGAGGCGGCCGGCCGGCCCGGGCACGCGGACGCCGCCGAGCGGGTCGTCGCCGTCATCGAGACGTTCGCGAACCGCGCGCTGAAGTCGCCGCGCCTGGCGTACGCGCTGCTCGCCGAGCCTGTGGACCCGGCGGTGGACGCCGAACGACTGGTCTTCCGGCGGGCGTTCCGCGACGTGTTCGCCGAGCGGATCGCCGAGGGCGTGCGCTCCGGCCACCTCCCGCCCCAGGACGCCGCGTTGACGGCCTCGGCGCTCGTGGGAGCGGGCGCGGAGGCGCTCGTCGGCCCGCTGGCGGCGGGCACGGTCGGGCCGGACACCGTACCCGCCCTGGTCACCTTCACCCTGCGAGCCCTGGGAGTTCCCGATGCCGACCACGCATGAGGTCACCAACCAAGTCCCGCCGCTCACCGGTTACGACGTGTCGGCCGACCCGGCCCTGCTGGAGGGGATGCGCCGGGAGGGTGCCGGCTGGGCCGAGGCGGAGGTGCGCGAGCTGGGTGTGCTGGCCGGTGGTGAACAGGCCCAGGAGTGGGGCCGGTCGGCCGAGCGGAACTCTCCCGTGCTGCACACGCACGACCGCTACGGCCACCGTGTCGACGAGGTGGAGTTCCACCCGTACTGGCACGAGCTGATGACGGTGGCCGTGCGGCACGGGCTGCACGGGGCGCCCTGGCGCGACGAACGCCCCGGGGCCCATGTGGCGCGTGCGGCGAAGGTGTTCGTCTGGGGGCAGGCCGACCCCGGCCATCTGTGCCCGGTGTCGATGACGTACGCGGCGGTGCCCGCCCTGCGGGCGCAGCCCGATCTGGCCGCGGTGTACGAGCCCCTCCTCACCTCTCCCTTCTACGACTTCGGGCTGCGCGAGCCGACCTCGAAGCGCGGGATCATCGCCGGGATGTCGATGACCGAGAAGCAGGGCGGCTCGGACGTCCGGGCGAACACGACACGTGCCGTACCGGCGGGCGAGGACGGCTGGTACGCGCTGACCGGTCACAAGTGGTTCACCTCGGCGCCGATGTCGGACGTGTTCCTCACCCTGGCGCAGGCCCCCGGCGGTCTGTCGTGCTTCCTCGTGCCGCGCGTCCTGCCGGACGGCTCGCGCAACGCGATCCGGCTCCAGCGGCTCAAGGACAAGCTGGGCAACCGTTCCAACGCGTCGTCCGAGATCGAGTACGAGGGCGCTCTCGGCCGTCTCGTGGGCGAGGAGGGCCGGGGCGTGGCCACCATCATCCGGATGGTGAACATGACCCGTCTGGACTGCGCGATCAGTTCGGCCTCGGGCATGCGCCAGGGGCTGGTGCAGGCCGTCCACCACGCCACGTACCGCCGGGCGTTCGGGGCGCGCCTGGTCGACCAGCCGCTGATGACCAACGTCCTCGCCGACCTGGCCGTGGAGGCGGAGGCGGCGACGATCGCGGGGCTGCGGCTGGCGGGCGCCGTGGACCGGGCGGCGGCGGGTGACGCGGACGAGGAGCTGCTGCGCCGGATCGGCCTCGCGGTGACCAAGTACTGGGTGTGCAAGCGGGCTCCGGCGCACGCGGCCGAGGCCCTGGAGTGCCTGGGCGGCAACGGTTACGTGGAGGACTCGGGGCTCCCCCGGCTCTACCGCGAGTCGCCGCTGCCGTCGATCTGGGAGGGCTCCGGCAACGTCGCCGCGCTCGACGTGCTGCGGGCGATGGGGCGGCAGCCGCACGCCGTCGAGGCGTTCTTCGCCGAGGTCGACCGGGCGGCCGGCGCCGACCGTCGGCTGGACGCGGCCACGGCCCGGCTGCGCAAGGAGCTGGCCGACCTCGGCGACCCGGCCGCCCTCCAGTACCGCGCGCGCCGTCTCGTCGAGCACATGGCGCTGGTCCTGCAGGGCTCGCTGCTCGTCCGCCACGGTCACCCGGCGGTGGCGGACGCGTTCTGCGCCTCGCGCCTGGACGGCGACTGGGGCGTCGCCTTCGGCACGCTGCCCCCCGGCCTGGACACGGCGGCGATCATCGAGCGCGGTACGCCCGCGGCGGCCGGCCCGTGATGCCTCCGGGCGTCGGCCGGTGCCCCGCTTCCCTCCACCGGCCGTGGTCCTTCCCGTTCCGGCGGGCGACGGGGCGGTGGACGACACCTTGGAGGGACGGCCGTGCAGCGAGTGGTCGGGGACCGGCCGCACGCCGACGACGACACCGTGGTCACGGGCGTCCGGCTGCACGCTCGGGTGGCGTAGGACCCTCTCGCCGGAACCCTGACCGTCGGTGAGCGGGGTGCCCCGGCCGCTCGCGACCCTGCCCCGGTTGTTTCGAGTTGCGTTCCCCGGGACAGGCGCAAGGCTGGGAGGCAGAACCCGCGTACCCGCAGGGAGAAACGATGCACGATCTCGCAGCCCTGGCCGACGAGCATCTCGCCAACGCGCGCGACGACGCGCACGGCAGGAGCGCCCAGCTGCTGGTCCATGACGGAGTGCTCCGGCAGAGTGTCATCGCCCTGACGTCGGGGACGGTGCTCGACGAGCACAACGCGCCACCCGCCGCGAGCCTGCAGGTGCTGCGCGGGCGGGTGAAGGTGACGGCGGCCGACCGTTCGGAGGAACTGTCGGCGGGCGAGCTGCAGATGATCCCCAAGGAGCGGCACGGCCTCGCCGCCCTGGAGGACGCGGTCGTCCTGCTGACCGCCGTCAACGACTAGTCGCGCCGTCAGGGGTCGGCGCAGCGGGCCCCTCAACGCCACGGGAAGACGCGCGGTGGTGTTCCCGCGTCGGTCATTCGGCCTCGACGGCGCTCACACGGTCTCGTTCAGATCCCGCGCGTAGTACTCGATGGCCCGCCGGTACCGCCGTACGTGCGCGTCGTCGCTGGTCGCCGCGACCAGGTTGAGCAGCAGCCGCGTGGACTCGTGGTGCTCGCCCGTGTTGAACAGCGCCATCGCCAGGAAGGTGCGCAGTGCGCCGTCGTCGGGGAACTCCTCGGTCCCGCGGCGGAGCGTGTCGACGGCCTGTCCGTAGCGGCCGAGGACGCGGTACGTGCTCCCGAGGCCCAGGAGCGCCCCGCGGCGGTCCTCGGCCGACAGGGCGCCCGTGCCGGTGGTGGCGAGCGCGCGTTCGTAGAACGGGACCGCTTCGGCCTCCAGGCCGAGGACGTCGTGGGCCCAGGCGGCCTGGTAGGCCACCTCGGCGTCGTCGGGGTACCGCGCGGCAAGCTCCACCAGCCGGATCCTCGCCTCCTCCTGACCGCCCTGCTCCCGCAGCCGTATCGCCTCCGCCAGCAGGTCGTCCCGTACGTCGCTCACATCGTCGCTCACGTCGTCGCTCATGGCGTCATCGTCGCAGGCGGCCCGGGGCCGTGGCGCGGCGGATGCCAGATGACGGGGAACCATAGCGCCGCCCGCCGGTTGTGGCGGCCGGGACCATAGGAGCCCGGTCCGGCGTGCCCCTACCCTCCCGGCCATCACCCCGTCCGTACGAGCCGCCCGGGAGACTCCATGCGACCACCGTCCCGCTCCGTCCGCCGGTCGGCGGCGCTGCTGCTGTTCGCCGTTGCCGCCGCCCTCCTCCCCGCCACGACGCCCGCCGCCTCCGCCGCGTCCACCGCTCCCGCACCCGTGCCCGGCCAGCTGCGGCCGTACAACGTCGATGCCGTCTACACCTCGGGGGTGTCGTCCGGCGGCTACATGGCCACGCAGCTCCACGTGGCGTACTCGGGTACGTTCAGCGGCTCGGCGGCCTTCGCCTCGGGCCCGTACGGCTGCGCCCGGAATTCGCTCTCCACCGCCCTCAACGCCTGCATGAACACCACGCAGGACCTCCAGCTCGGGAATCTGGAGCAGACCACCCGGGACTGGTCGGCGCGGGGGCTCGTCGACCCGGTGGCCCAGCTGGCGGGCGACCCGGTGTACGTCTTCAGCGGCTCGAACGACTCCACGGTGAAGCGGCCGGTGGCCGACGCGCTGGCGGACTACTACGGCCGGTTCGGCGCGCGGGTCCGGTACGACCGCTCCACGGCGGCCGGGCACGCCTGGATCAGCCCCCTCGGCCCCAACTCCTGTACGGTCACGCAGAGTCCGTGGATCAATCATTGCGGGATCGACGCGCAGCGGGACCTCCTCGGCCATCTGCTGGGCTCCGTCGAGGCTCCGAGCGCCTCCCCCGGCGGTGCGCTGATCCAGTTCGACCAGAACGCCTATGCCCCCGGTGGCACGGCGGCGGCGCACTCCCTCGACGACCGGGGCTTCCTGTACGTGCCCACGTCCTGCTCGGCCGGCGCCGCCTGCACCCTCATGGTGGCCCTGCACGGCTGCAAGCAGGGGTACGGACACCAGGGCTTCGGGACGCGGTTCGTCGACAAGGCGTACCTCAACGAGTACGCCGACACCAACGACATGATCGTGCTCTACCCGCAGGCCGCCGCGACGGCCACGCTGGAGAACCCCAACGGCTGCTGGAACTGGTGGGGTTATCTCGGTGACTCCGCCTACGCGCGGCACGGCGGCAAGCAGATCGAGACGGTCATGGCGATGGTCCGGGCGCTGGGCGGCGGCTCCACGCCGCAGCCGGAGACCGGTCGCGTCACCCTGGAGAGCGTGGACGCCGAGGACGGCTATGTGAAGGCGGCGACGGACGGTTCGGGGGCGGCGGTGGGCACGCTGGAGGACAGTCACGGTCTCGCGCTCGGCCGGGGCACCGACGGCCGGGTGAACCGGGCGCTGCTGTCCTTCGACACCTCGCGGATCCCGGCGGGCAAGGAGATCGTGCGGGCCCGTCTGACCGTGCGTCGCGGCAGCGGTTCCGGCGATCCATGGGCTTCGCCGACGGGCAACCGGCTCCTCGTGGACGTCCGCGCGGGCTGCTTCGGGGCATGCCCGGTCGAGGCGTCGGACTGGTCGGCGGCGGCCACGGTGGAGGGCGGGGCCCAGATCGGTGCCTTCTCGTCGGGGAGCGCCACGTCGACGGAGCTCTCGGCGGCGGCCCTCGCCGCCTTCGACCGGAACGGGACCACCCAGGTGCGGCTGCGTTTCGAGTCGGCGCCCGACTCCACGGCGTATCTCTTCATCGGCAGGGACGCTCCGGCGGCGCTGACGGTGGAGTACCGGTAGGCCGCCAGGCGGACCGGGGGAGGCGTCGGGCGCTTGCGCCGAGGGCTCAGTGGGGGCTCAGTGGGGGGACTTCGTCCATTCCAGCGTCACCCGCAGGTTGGCGCTGGTGCTGCCCTTCACGATGATCGCGGTCAGCCCTCCGGGCTCGACGCCGAGCTGGCAGCCGAACTCCACGGTCGCCCGGTCGGGCGCCGCCGCCCGCAGGGCGTCGCTGAGCTGCCCCGCGAAGGAGGACAAGGCGCGGGTGACCCCGGAAAGGTCGGCCACGTGATCGGCGAGCCCTTCGAGCTCCACGTCGGGGCCGACGCGCTCCGTCTCCACGTAGAGGACACCGTCCGCGACCTCGACCTTGGTGACGTCCGGCATCACACGACTCCTCCGGGGCGGGGTTGCGGGCAGGACGCCAGTATCGCCGGGCGGCGCCGCACGCGCGTCCGTGGCGGGCATACGGCGTAGCGGCGGGGGAACGGGCGGGCCGGCCCTTCGGGGGACGGCCTCCGCCGCCCGATCTCCGGAGGAGGCGCCATGGCGCGTGACGCGGCGTACCGCCGGGTTCAGCGTGGCGGCTCCGGCAGCTCCTCGCCCGTCTCCAGAAGGCTCTTGAGGCTGGAGAGCAGGGCCGGCCACCCCTCGGCGATCAGGTCGCGGATCATGCCGTCGGGCTCCAGGTCGTCGTGCACGACGGTCAGCTTGACGATGTCCCCGGCCGGTTCGATCGCGAAGGTCACCTTCGAACGGCGCTCCTTGGCCAGCTTCACGTACATCTCGTCGCCGATCCCGACCGCCTCGGCCCACTCCGGCGTGAAGGTGTGCCAGGTGTACGACAGGAGCCGGCCGGGCTCGGCCGCGAGGACGGTCTGCTCGGGGTCGGCGGTCTTGCGGCCTCCCTCGTCCCAGACCATCGGCGACCCGGCGGTCCACTCCGTGTCGAAAGCCACGCCCCAGTACCGGCGCGTGAAGGACGGGTCGGTCAGGGCCTGCCAGAGCTCGTCGGGGGTGGTGCGGATATAGGTGGTGTAGACGAAGGCGTTGGTGTCCATCGGGTTGTGCTCCCCTCGCTGACGTCGGGTCGGCGAGCGCGGCGGGGTGGACGCGCTCGTGGGCGTACTGCTCTAACGAAGCCCGGCCCCGGCGGGTCGCAGCGCCGCCGTCACCAGCCCCTCGACCTCCTCCTTCGTCACCGTCCCGCCCCCGACCACACGGTCGAGCACGAGCCCGTCCACGCAGACGAGCAGCGTGAGCGTCCGGCCCTCCGGGTCCTCGACGCCCTCGGCGGCGAGGAAGCGGCGGACCGCGTCGCGTGCGGGATTCTCCCGTGGTACCAGGATTTCGCGGAGCTCCGGGTCGCGCACGCTCTCGACCGCGCAGGTGTAGCGGGCGAGCGAACGACGCCGGCCCTCACCGGCCAGGCGGGCCACGGCGAGGGCCGTGAGGCCGTCGGCGAGTTCGGCGGCCGAGCGGAACGCCGGGGTTCGCCGTACCGCCGCCGTCAGCTCCGCCTGGTCGAGTTCGACCAGGCGGCGGACGAGAGCGGACAGCAGCGCCGAGCGGGTGCGGTAGTAGGCGGAGGTCGTTCCGGTCGGAAGCCCTGCGGCGGCATCCACCGCCCGGTGGGTCAGCCCGCGCATGCCGGCGTCGGCGAGGACGCCGAGCGCGGCGTCGGCGAGCAGGGTGCGTCGGTCGGTGGCGGGCCGGTCGGGGGTATGGCGAGGCGAAGTCACCCCCTCTTTCTACACCTGTAGAAGCACGGCGCTACTCTTCTACAGCTGTAGAAGCGGAGAAGAGGAGCAGGGGACCATGGGGAACACCGCTGTCGTCGTCGGTGCCGGCATCGGGGGGCTCGCCGCCGCCATCGGGCTCCGCCGCGTCGGCTGGGAGGTGCGGGTCGTGGAGCGGGCGCCGGTCCTCGGGGACGCGGGTGCCGGGATCTCCCTGGCCGCCAACGGCGTCCGGGCCCTCGACTCCCTCGGCGTCGGCGCCGCCGTGCGGGCCGCCGCCCGTGGGCAGTACACCGGAGGCACCCGGACCCCGGGCGGTTCCTGGCTCGCCCGGATGGACGGCGCCGCCCTCGAACGCGCCCTCGGCACGCCCATCGTCGGTATCCCGCGTGCCACGCTGCACCGCCTGCTGCGCGCCGCGCTGCCGCCCGGTGTCCTGACCGTCGGCGCCGAGGTGACCGGCCTGGACCGTTCGAGTCCGGACCGGGTACGCGTGCTGCTGAACGGCGGACCCGACGGAACCGGCGCTTCCATGGACGCCGACCTGGTCGTCGCCGCCGACGGTGTCCACAGCCGTGTCCGGGGTCTGCTCCTGCCTTCCCACCCGGGCCCGGTCCACAGCGGCTCGACGGTGTTCCGGGCGATCACCGACCGCCCGCTGGACCTCCGTACGGACTTCGAGATCACCTGGGGACGCGGGGCGGAGTTCGGGCACATCGCGTTCGCCGACGGCCGGGCCGAGTGGCACGCGGTGCTCAACGCTCCGGCCGGCGTACGGTACGCCGATCCGCTCACCGAGCTCCGCGGGCGTTTCGCGGGCTGGCACGAGCCCGTCGCCCGGCTCCTGGCCGCGACCCGGCCGGACGCCGTTCTCCACCACGACGTCCACGAACTCGCCACCCCGCTGCCGTCCTTCGTCGCCGGCCGCGTCGCTCTGCTCGGCGACGCGGCGCACGCCATGACGCCGAACCTCGGCCAAGGCGCGTGCCAGGCTCTGGAGGACGCCGTCGTCCTCGCCGCCGCCCTGGCGGACGCCGCCGACACCGGCACGGCGCTGGCCACCTACGACGCCCAGCGCCGCCCCCGTACCACTACCGTCGCCATGGCGGCCCGCCGAGCCGGCCGGATGGGGCACCGGCTCAGCAGCCCGCCGGCCGTGGCGCTGCGCAACGCGGTTCTGCGGGCGGCCCCTTCGGGCATGACGGTCAGGATGATCCTGCGTCACGCCGACTGGACCGCGCCCCGCCTGCCGACCGGGGAGGCCAGGGAGGGGCGGGACACCGGTTGAATAGGTGTGGATCACGCTGTTCGACGCGCTGCTAGCGTGTCCGGATGTCCCTCAAGCACGCCGTTCTCGCCGCTCTCCTGGAGGGCGAGGCATCCGGATACGACCTGGCCAAGCTCTTCGACGTGTCCGTCGCCAACTTCTGGGCGGCGACCCCGCAGCAGCTCTACCGGGAGCTGGACCGGCTCTCCGAGGCCGGTCTGATCGCCGCCCGCGTCGTGCAGCAGGAGCGCCGCCCCAACAAGCGGATGTTCACGCTCACCGATGCCGGCCGGGAGGATCTCGTCGCCTACACGGCCACGGCCCCCCGCCCCACGGCCATCCGCGACGAGTTGATGGTGCAGGTGCAGGCGTGCGACGAAGGGGACACGGACGCCGTCCGTGGTTTCGTCGAGGAGCGGATGGAGTGGGCACGGGGCAAGCTCGCGCGGTACGACAAGGCGCGGGAGTGGCTGCTGGCGGGCCGGGACGAGGAGACGTACCTGCGTGAGGCCGAGCGGATCGGTCCGTACCTCACGCTGATGCGGGGCCGTTCCTTCGAGGAGGAGAACCTTCGCTGGGGCGAGCGCGTGCTGGCGATCCTGGATCAGCGGCGGTCCGTACGGCAGGGGTAAGGTCACCGGTCGGCGACCGGAGCGACCGGTGTCGGACAAGGGGTGGGCCTGATGAACGTCGGTGACATGGTGGAGGACTTCACTCTTCCGGACGAGACGGGGGCGCCCCGTTCGCTGACCGGGCTGCTCACCGACGGCCCCGTCGTCCTCTTCTTCTATCCCGCCGCGTTCACGCCGGGCTGTACGGCCGAGGCCTGCCACTTCCGCGATCTGGCGGGCGAGTTCCGGGCCGTCGGGGCCCGGCCTGTCGGGATCAGCGCCGACCCGGCCGAGCGGCAGCAGGAGTTCGCCGACCGCCACTCGCTCGGGTTTCCGCTGCTGTCCGACCCGGACGGCGCGATACGCGACCGGTTCGGGGTGACGCGCGGCTTCTCGCTCGCACCGACCAAGCGGGTCACGTTCGTGATCGGCGAGGACCGCCGGATCATCGAGGTCGTCCGCAGTGAGCTGCGGATGAGCGCACACGCGGACCGCGCGCTGGCGGCGCTCCGGGCACGCACGTCCTGAAGCACCGCTCCCCCGAACGCGGCCCGTCCCGCTCGCACGCGGGGTGGGCCGCGGACGGCCCGCTCCGCCTGACCCGCACACGGGAGCGGAGCGGGCCGTCCGGGTGCCGGGTTCAGCAGCTCATCGCCCAGGTGTGGGAGTCACCCCGGTCGTTGGCGGCGCCCTGGTAGCCGACCTCCTGGCCGGGGGCCAGGCAGATCGTCATGGCGCCGCCCTGCCAGGCGTTCTCGTAGACGCGGACGTGGTCCTTGACGCCGGGGCCGGAGATGCCGTGGTTGGCCCAGGAGGAGTCGGTGTCGGCGATCCAGCTCTCCCACCAGCCGTCGTCACCGCTCCAGTTGGCCCGCTGGCCCCCGAAGTCGGCCTCCTGCCAGACGCAGAAGTGGCCGCTCGGACAGTCGGCCGCCTGCGCAGGGGTCGTCATGGCCAGTCCGCCGGCGAGGGCGAGGAGAGCCGCCGCGGCGGTGGTGAGGAGTCGCTTCATGAAGCATCGTCGCCTTTCTGTGCAGTGGTGCGGGCGGAGAGCTCGACCGCCCGCTGCAGTGCGCGGGTGCGCAGCTGCCGGTAGGTGGTGAGCTGCTCCCGGCGCAGGGCGCGCACCTTCGCCAGCTCGGCGGGTTCCAGCCGGGCGCGCACGTCAGCGAGACCGCTCTCGCGTTCGCACCGGGCGGCGACGGCGGGGTCGGGGCGTTCCGGGCGGGGGAGGCCGGGCGGGGCGGCGCACCGGGTCCAGCGGTCCAGGGCCGCGCGGTGAACGGGGTCGGTCTTCATACGGGCCTGGGCTTCGGTGCGCAGGTTGCCGACGATCACCTGGGCGCGGAACCAGCGCGCCTGGTCGCCGTAGAGGGTGCCGCGAGCCGTGGCGAGGCAGCCGTCGCTGTGGGCGGTGACGGTCTGACCGGTGGCGAGGGTGACGGACAGCTCTCTGGGGCCGGCACCGAAGAGAGCCGCCTGGAGGCGGCTGTCGGCGGCGGGTGTGCGGGACCGGGTCGTCGCCGGGGTGAGGCCCTGGGCATGGAGGCAGTGCTCCACGAGGGTGCGCTCCGCGGTTCGGAGGAGGGCGTCCTGCGCCTGGGGTTCCGTGGGGAGCGAGGGCTCGGCGGCGACGGTGGTGCAGCCCGCGAGGAGAAGCGCCGCGGCGGTGCTCGCGAGCATGGTGCGGGCATGCCCGGACCTGTGGAACATGAACGGTCCCCCCTGAGAAATGCCTGGTCAGCAGGGTTCGACAGCGTGGCCGTCACACCCCGTGACGATCATTGCCCGGGGTGGGCCGGGGTCATGCGGAGGTCACCCGAAGGGGTCGAGAGCGCCGGAGTGCGCGCCGTTCGGGGGCGTTGTGAGCGCCTGCGGAGCGAGGCGCGGGGAAGGCCGGAGGCGCTCGCGTGGACGCGGGCGGACACGACGAAGCCCCGGTTGGACGGGGGATTCCAACCGGGGCCGATCGCCGTGATCAGCGAAGGGCGGTCACCTCAGAGGGGGGGCCTGGGGACCGGGCCCCTTCGCACTCACATATTGATGAACGATAAACCACGGCCCCTTGTTCCACCTCATCCGGGATGACCGGTGTGAGGCGTATCACCCCGTTTTAACCCGCTGTCTCGTCTCGTCTACGGACGGTAGACGGTACCCGGCTCGGCCTTGCCCGGCGCCAGGAGCTGGGGCACGGTCACGAACGTGAAGCCGCGCCTCTTCAGTTCGTCGATGATCCCCGGCACGGCCGGAACCGTCCCGTCGTAGATGTCGTGCAGCAGGATGATGCCGTCACCCTCGGCGCCGTCGACCGTGCGCTGGTGTATGAGCGCCGAATCGGTGGTGGCGTAGTCCTTGGCCGTGACGCTCCACAGGATCTGCGCGAGCCCCAGTTCGCGGCTCACCTCGGAGACCATGTCGTCGGTACGGCCCTGCGGCGGCCGCATCAGGGTGGGCTTGCGGCCGGTGATCCGCTGTATCGCCTCCTGGGTACGGGACAGCTCGTCGCGGACCTGGTCGGCCTCCAGGTCGGTCAGTATGCGGTGGGTCCAGGTGTGGTTGGCGACCTCGTGCCCCTCGTCCGCGATCCGCTTGACGACCTCGGGATACCGGTCGATGTGCTTCTTGCCGAGCAGGAAGAAGGTGGCGGGGACCTTCTTCTCCTTGAGTACGTCGAGCAGGCGGGGGGTGTCCTTGCCGGGCCCGGCGTCGAAGGTCAGCGCGATGCACTTCGCCTTGCCGCAGTCGACCGCGCCGGCCGCCCCGGCGCCCCCCTTGTCGTCCGAGTCGGCGACCTCGCCCCGGGCCTCGCCCGGGGTCACCGCGTCGACCCCGCAGCCGCCGAGCGTGAGAATCAGCGAGGCCGCCGCGAGAATCGCGACGGCCGGCCCCCGGCGCCTGCCCGGCTTGGTTCGGAACATGCTGCAACCCACTTCCCCATGTCATCCGCTTCGGTCAGCCACTCCGCCTGGTCAGGGCGGTGTCGCATGGCTCGCCGAGCACTCTACACAGGGTGTATACACGGCATGCATAGGGGGGTGCGCCTGGGCCTGGTCATGAGATACGAGGTGGGCACACGATGCCCCGGGCGGCGCCCGTCCGCTCCGCCCGGGGTGCGCGGCCGCCGACCGGGACGGCCGGCGAGTCAGAAGCTCGGCGGGTCAAGGGGCCGGCAGGTCGACGAGCCGGCAGGTCGACGAGCCGGCAGGTCGACGAGCCGGCAGGTCAGGGCCAGCAGGTCGTGGGGCCGTCGGCCCGACAGGTCAGCGGGAGGCCAGGAGCAGGCGGGCCTCTGTCTCCTGGTCGCCGGAGACGGACTGCAGCGACTGGATGTCGAAGCTGGCGGCGAGGGTCTTCTCCACCTCGTCGACCGCGTGGTAGCCGCCGGTCAGCACCGCTCCGACCATCGCGCTCAACGGAACGGGACGCACGTCCTCCCGCCGTCCGCCGGCCGTGTCGAACGTGGCCATCCAGACCGTGGGGGTCGGGGCGGTGGACGCCGCGGGCCCGGGCATCGTCATGTCCTCGAGTTCGTAGACGCTGTCGAGGACGTCGAAGACGGCCTGGGCGTCCTCACGGTTGCAGTCGCTCAGCTGCACGGTGACGTCGGTGTCGATGTGCATGTCGTACACGTCGCTCATCTCCTCACGCCCCGGGCGGGCGCCCGTCCTGCCACGCTTCCAGCATCCCTCGCGCCCGGGCTTCCCGCGAGGCCCGCCCCACGGGACGGATCGCCGGGGCGCGCTGACGCGGGAAGACGACGAAGATCGCCATCGATCCCACGGCGAGCTGTTCGGACGATTGAGAGTCGCTACGGGCGGTTATTCGCAACGAAGGGGTGAAAACGGGAGGTTACGTGACCAACCGTGACGAATTGGGTTCGCAGGGCGACGGTGGTCTCATAAGAGGACGTCACGAAACGCCGGAGGAACGCGCTGACCGGCGCTGGGGCGAACTCATGCAGGAGATCAGGGTCGCCCAGACAGGCGTCCAGATCCTCTTCGGTTTCCTGCTGACCGTCGTCTTCACCCCCCGCTTCCCGGAGCTCACGGTCCTCGACCGGACGATCTACATCATCACCGTGTCACTGGGCGCGGCGGCGACCGGCGCACTCATCGGGCCGGTCTCGTTCCACCGGTTGGTGGCGGGGCGTCGGATCAAGCCGCAGGCCGTGGAGTGGGCTTCGCGGCTCACCTTCATCGGGCTCGTCCTGCTGCTCGCGACGTTGGCGTCGGCGCTGCTGCTGATTTTGAGGGTGGCGACGGACGACGACTACGGTCCGTGGCTGGTGGTCGGTCTGGTCGCGTGGTACCTGCTGTGCTGGTACGTGCTGCCGCTATGGGTCCGCCATCGGTACACCAACAGCTCCCGCGGCTCCGGCAACAGCTCCTCCCGCCGCTCGGGCTCGCGTTCCGCTTCCGACTCGGGCTCGGGCCCGGGAGACGCCGGGAGCGGGGGCCGCGGCCCGCGCGGCGGCTGACGTCCTGATCAGTCGGCCGAGGCGGTGCCGGTGACCTGCTCGATCGTGTCGGCCTGGGAGGCGGGCTTGTCGGGCCGGTGACGGAGGACCCGGGCGAAGCGCAGAGTGACTCCGGCCGGATAGCGCGTGGAGCGCTGAAGGCCGTCGTAGGCGATCTCGACGACCAGTTCAGGCCGGACCCGTACGGTGAAACCGTCGTCCTCCACGGCCAGTTCACGCAGTATCTCCGTCTGCCGGCGCAGCATCTCGTCCGTGAGGCCCTTGAAGGTCTTGCCGAGCATCACGAACGTGGCATCGGCGGCCCTGGCTCCGAGGTGAAGGTTGGAGAGCAGTCCGGTGCGGCGCCCGTGCCCCCATTCCGCGGCGAGGACGACGAGGTCGAGGGTGTGAACGGGCTTGACCTTCAGCCAGGTACGGCCCCGGCGGCCGGCCACGTACGGCGCGTCGAGGGCTTTGACCAGGACTCCCTCGTGCCCCCGGGCCAGGGTGTCGGTGAAGAAGGCCTCGGCCGCCTCCACCTGGTCGGCCGAGGCGGGGTCCTCGACGACGGTACGGCGGACCCGCAGGGGCTCGGGCAGCAGACGGGCGAGGACCGTGTGGCGTTCGCGGCCGGGCCGGTCGATGAGGACCTCACCGTCCGCGGCGAGAACGTCGAAGAAGACGGGCGACACGGGCAGCGCGGCGCGGGCGGTGGCCACGTCGAGGCGGGAGCCGACCCGGGAGGCGATGTCCTGGAAGGGCATGGGCCGCCCGGTGGCCCGGTCGAGCGCGATGACCTCGCCGTCCAGGATGAAGGAGTCGGCGGACGTCTGGTGGGCGACGGCGACGACTTCGGGCAGCCGGGCGGTGATGTCGTCCAGGGAGCGGGTGAAGACCCGCACCTCGTCGCCCTCGCGGTGCACCTGGACACGGATGCCGTCGAGTTTCTCCTCGACCACGCAGGGGCCCAGGGCGGCGACTGCCTCGGTGACGGACGCGGCGGTGTGGGCGAGCATCGGCTGGACCGGGCTGCCGACGCGCAGGGCGAAGGCCTCCAGGGCGGCGGGGCCGTCGGAGAGCACCGCCCGCGCGACGCGGGGCAGCGATCCTTCCAGCATCACGGCGCGGCGGAGGTCGGCCGACGGTACGCTCGCGGCCCGCGCGACGCCCTCGAGCGCGATGGCGTCGAGGGCGCCCTGGCGCACCTCCCCCGACAGCAGCCGCAGCAGGAACTCCTGCTCGGAAAGGGTGGCGGCGGCCATCAGCTCATGGACGAGCGCTGCCCGCCGGGTCTGGGACCCGGCCCCCGAGACGGCGGCGAGAGCGGTCATGGTGGCATCGGTGCCGGCGAGGGTGAGGGTGGGGCTCTCGGCGGGCGGTACGGCGGGTGGGATCGCGGTCTTCAACACGCTCCAGCCCACTCCGATGCGGCCCTGTGGGAGCCGCCCGGAGAGATAGGCGATGACGAGCGGGCTCTCCTCGGGCGCGGCATCGGAGAACAGCTCGGCCAGAACCGCGATCTTGCCCGAACGGGCGGAGGTCGCGGCGACCTGGCGGGAGGCGTCGGCGAGTCGTGCCAGCAGCATGCGGTCATCGTGCCCGCGCAACCCCGCCATCGCACCTCGACCTCCGAGACTCGCGGCCCTCGACCTCCGTAACTCATCGCGCCCCGACCTCCGAACCCGGACACCCGGCCTGCCATCCGCCTTCCCGTCACCCGCCGCCCCCGCTCAACCGCGGACCGTGCGGTCGAGGGCCGGGCGGGCGGCGCCTTCCCCCGGCCGGGGCGGTGGCGCGGTGGGGGGACCGCTCAGGCGGGCCGTCTTCCGACGGAGCAGGCGGTCCAGGAGTCCCCGCCCGGTCCGGCGGCCTGGCGCTCGGGCCGGCGCCACCGGACCTGGTGGACGGTCGGCGGCCGAGAACGCCGAGACCGGCCCCGTCGCCCGGTCGGGACGAGGGGCGGGACGGTCCTCGCGGGCCTCGTCGAGCGCCAGGGCCAGGCTCATCCGGTGCCAGAGGATCTCGTCCGGGTCGTCCGCCAGGAGCATCCGGTCCATGATCTCCCGGGCGGCGGCGGATTCCGTGCGGCCGGACGGCGGCTCCGGGCGCAGCCGGTCGAGATACGCGCGCTCGTAGGGGTCGTCGACGACCTCGGCCAGCTGGACCGGATCGAGGAGCGAGGCGATCGCCGCCGCCCGCACCCAGGGGTCCTCGGTCGCTCTCAGCAGCAGGCCCAGCCGCCTGGCCCGCCAGTTGCGAGGCCGGCAGTCCTCCCCCGCGTCGATCAGGTCCCGGACGTTCCGCGGCAGCCTGCCGGTCAGCAGGGACGGGTGCGCCAGGGCGAACTCGCCCAGCTCTCCGGCGAGATAGAGCCACACCACCGCGCGGTAGCGGTTCAGGTAGAACCGCGCGGGGCTGAAGTGCCCTGTCCTCGCCAGCTTGGTGAAGCGGTCCGGCGTCACCGAGAGCAGCTCGGCGGCCTCTGTCGTACCGATCGCGCGGACCCGCTCGCGCAGGCCGTCCGGGAAGTCCGGCGCGGCCCGCAGCCGGTCGATCTCCCGCCGGTCCACCCTGCGCCGGCCGGCCGCTGAGCCCGTGGCGCCTCGTGTTCCCGGTCCTCCGGCTCCGGCCGTCGCGCCGGGCGCGGAGCCCGGCACCGTGCGGACCAGGCCCATCTGCACGGCGAGCCGGAACTCCTCGCGCCTCAGCTCAAGCTCCTGCGCGGCCCGCCCCAGCGCCAGCGTGCGCGCGCCTTCCTCCACCGTCATGACGATCTCCCCCGTGAGTGACGAATACTCTCGGTGACGACCGTAGCCGGTGGAGAGCCCGCCCGCCGTGGCCTGTGGACAACTCGGTCCGAGGCCACGCCTCCAGCGGTCAACGGCCCCCGCCGACCGTGTCAGAGTTCGGCGACGCCCGCCCTGCCCGGCTGCCGCGCCGCCACGCCGAGATGCTCGCCGACCCGGTTCACCAGCAGCGTCATCTCGTAGGCGACCAGGCCGACATCGGCCTCGGCGGCGCTCAGGACGCACAGGCAGCTGCCCTCCCCCGCCGCCGTCACGAAGAGCAGTGCGTCGTCGAACTCCACCATCGTCTGCCGCGCCCGGCCGGCCCGGAAATGGCGGCCCGAGCCCCTGGCCAGGCTGTGCAGGCCGGAGGAGACCGCGGCCAGGTGCTCCGCGTCCTCCCGCTTCAGGCCGCTGCTCGCTCCGGTCACCAGCCCGTCGTTCGACAGGACCAGCGCGTGCCGTATGTACCCGACCCGCTTGGTCAAGTCGTCCAGGAGCCAGTCCAGTCCCTTGTCCAGCGCCATCTTCGGTCCTCCCCCTGTGTGTTGCGTCCCCGTCGACCCGTAGTCCCCGTGGTCCGCGTGTCGCGCGCAAGCCTTACGCACTGCCGTGGACAGGGCAAGCACCCCGGGAGGCCGTGCGTGCCGCGGGACGGACCGATCCCCGGGCGCGGAAGCGGGTCCGCCTCCAGGGCCGTCGGGGCTACCCGACGGAGTCCAGGAGGCGGGCGGTGTGCGCTCTTCCCGCGTACTCCACCAGTCGGATCAGCACCTCCTTCCCGGAGTCGCGGTCCCGCGCGTCGCACAGCACCACCGGCGTGCCGCGTTCCAGGTCCAGCGCCCGCGAGACCTCGTGGGCTCCGTAGTCGCGGGCGCCCGCGAAGCAGTTGACCGCGACCACGAAGGGGATCTCGCGGTGCTCGAAGTAGTCCACGGCGGGGAAACAGTCCTCCAGGCGCCGCGTGTCGGCGAGGACGACGGCGCCGAGCGCGCCCTGGGACAGGTCGTCCCAGAGGAACCAGAACCTGTCCTGCCCCGGTGTTCCGAAGAGGTACAGGGACAGCCCGTGGCGGATCGTGATGCGGCCGAAGTCCATGGCGACGGTCGTGGTGGTCTTCTGGCCGACACCGTCCGTGTCGTCCACCGACTCCCCGGCGCGGCTGAGCCCTTCCTCCGTACGCAGTGGGCGGATCTCGCTGACGGCGCCCACCAGCGTGGTCTTGCCGACCCCGAATCCGCCGGCGACCAGGATCTTCAACGCGAGCGCCGTGGTGTCCACGCCGCCATCCTCACCGGTGCTCTCAGAGCGCTCGTAGTCCATTGATGACTTCCCTCAGGATCCGTTCGTCGGGGAGCTGTGCGGGCGGTACGGGCCTGCTGACCTTGACGAAGCCCGCTTCGAGGAGGTCGCCGAGGAGGACGCGGACCACGCCTACGGGCAGGTCGGCGTCGGCGGCGAGTTCCGCCACCGACTGGGTCTCGGCCCGGCACAGGGAGAGCAGGGCCCGGTGTTCGGGTCCGAGGAGCGCCTCCTCGGACCGGTCGGGCGGGTCGCCGTCGACGGCGACGAGGGCGATCAGGTCGAACCGGACGTCGCTGGGACCGGGTCTGGTCCGGCCGCCCGTCATCGCGTACGGCCGGACCAGCGGCCCGGCCGCGGCGTCGTACCACTGACTGCCCGGCACGGCCGGACCGCCGTCGCGATCGATGCCGAGACCGGTGCCGAGACGGGTGCTGTCCTCGTTCATCAGTCTCTCCGGTCAGCCCGCGGCCGGCGGAGCGGCGGTGAGCCGCGGCGGGGTCCGCAGATGCTCGCCGACCCGTTTCACCAGACGCGCCATCTCGTACGCGATGAGGCCGATGTCGGCGCTCACGGAGCTGAGGACGGCGAGGCACGAACCGTCTCCGGCGGCGGCGACGAACAGGAAGCCGTCGTCCATCTCCACCATGGTCTGGCGCACGCCTCCGGTGTGGAACTGGCGGCCCGCGCCCTTGGCGAGGCTGTGGAGCCCGGACGCGATGGCCGCCAGGTGCTCCGCGTCCTCACGGCTGAGGCTGCTGGAGGAGCCCACGGCGAGCCCGTCGTGGGAGAGCACGACCGTGTGCCGCACGTCGCGGACCCGGACGACGAGGTCGTCGAGGAGCCAGTCGAGTTCGCCGGACCGATGGTGGGAAATCCTCTCGTGGTCGATCATTCCTGGTCTCCTTCACTGCCGAGGCCGGTTCCGAGTGGGCGTCTGGTGCCGGGGGCCGGGCCGCCGCCCCGCGTCCAGCCGTCGCGGTAGGCGGTCATACGGTCCCTGACTCGTTCGGGGGTGCGTTCCCGCGTGCTCTGGACGGCCGGAGCGGGCCCCGGTTCGGCGGCGGGTGCCTCGCGCAGCTGCGGTACGAGGCTGGCCTGGCGCACCCTGCGCGGCAGTTCGCCGGAACGGTTTGCGGGGCCTGCCTTGGGCGGAGGAGGCGTCTGAGCGGGCGCCTGCGCGGCCACGGACGAGGAGGCGGGCCCGGCCGGCGTGGAGGGGCCACCCCGCGGCCTCAGCGGTGTGACGCCCGCCGCCGGCGTGCTGGGCGGCGTGACGTCGGCCGACGCCCTCCGTGGGCTGTGCTCCTCGTGGCCTGCCGGGAGGGCCCTTTGCAGGAGGTCGGTCGGCAGCAGGACGACCGCGGTCGTGCCGCCGTACGGGGAGGTCCGTAGCCGCACTTTGATGTCGTGCCGGGCGGAGAGCCGGCTGACCACGAACAGGCCGAGCCGGTCGCTGTCGAACAGGTCGAGGTCCTCGGACCGCTCGATCCGGCTGTTGGCGTCGGCGAGGGTGTCCTTGCCCATGCCGAGACCCCGGTCCTCGATCTCCAGGGCGTACCCGTTGCCGACCGGTTCGCCGCTGATCCGCACCTTGGTGTGGGGCGGCGAGAACTGGGCGGCGTTCTCGACGAGTTCGGCGAGGAGGTGGGTGAGGTCGGCGACGGCGCCGCCGACGACGGCCGTCTCGGGGAACCGGCGCACCTCCACGCGCGCGTAGTCCTCGATCTCCGAGACGGCGGCCCGGACGACGTCGGTCAGCGGCACCGGCTTCCGCCAGGCGCGGCCGGGGGCGGCGCCGGAGAGGATGATCAGGCTCTCGGCGTGGCGCCTCATCCGGGTGGTGAGGTGGTCGAGCCGGAAGAGGTCCCCGAGTTCGTTCGGGTCGTCGGCCCGGCGCTCCATGCTGTCGAGCAGGGTGAGCTGACGGTGGACCAGGATCTGGCTGCGCCGCGCGAGATTGACGAAGACACCGGAGATGCCGTCGGCGAGTTCGGCGCGTTCGACGGCGGCGGAGAGCGCGGCGCGGTGAACGGTGCCGAGGGCCTCGCCGACCTGGCCGATCTCGTCCTCGGGGGTGGGGCCGCGCGGCGCTTCGGCCTGGACGTCGATCTGCTCCCCGGCGCGCAGCCGGCGCATCGCGTCGGGGAGTTGACGCCGGGCGATCTCCAGAGCCGTGTTGCGCAGGCTGATCAGCTCGATCACCAGGGCGCGTCCGATGCGTACGGAGACGACGAGGGAGGCGGCGACGGCGCCGAGGCCGAACAGGACGGCGGCGCCGCCCGCTGTCAGGACGCCGCCCGCGAGCGGGTCGGCGCGGTCGGCGGCGGCGCGCCGGGCGTCGGTGTCGAGGGCGGCGAGCCCACCGCGTACGACGGCCACGGCGTCGTCCCAGGTCGCGGCCGGGACGGCCCGGGCTGCCCTGCGTCCGGGGGCGGCGGCGCGGACCCGGTCCTCGGCCGCGGTGAGCTGCTGGTGGCCGCGCTGGGCGACGAGGCGCTGCCAGGCCGCTCGCTCGGGCCCGCGCAGGTCGGCGGTGGCGGACTCGATGAGAGTGCGGCGGGTGTCGACGGCGCCGGTGAACCGGCGCAGCCCTTCCGCGCTGAGCTGTCCGGTGAGGTGTGCGGAGCTGAGCAGGGCGTCCTCACGGGCGAGCATCTCGCCCGCGCGGGCCAGTTCCAGGAGCACGCGCGCGTCGGATCCGCCGCGGGCGTCCTGGATGCCGCTCAGGGCGCCTCCGACGGTGAAGGCGGCGGAGATGACCGTGGTGTACTCCTCGTACACCTGGTCCGCGTCGCCACGGCCGGTGGCGGCGGCGGTGCGCAGGGGGCCGAGGCTCTCCGCCTCGGTGACGAACTGCCGCACCCGGCCGGCGACTTCGCCGGGCAGGTCACCGGTGTCGCCGACGGTGTGCCTGCCGTCGAGGCGGAGCCGGGAGACGGCGGCGTCGGTGCGCCGCCCCTGCTGCCGCAGCTCGGTGGCGCGTCCGGTGCCGGGAGAGGCGATCTGGCGGACGGCCGCGCGGCGTTCGGCCTGGAGGGCGGTGACGGCGGCGGCGACCGGTTCGCGGATCTCGGTGTCGCCGCGGTGCAGCTGGCGCAGCCGGGCGACGTCCTGGGCGGTGGTCACGGTGGCGAACCCCCACAGGCCCAGCAGCGACACGACGGGCAGCATCAGGAGCGAGACGATCTTCGCGCGGACGGTGCGGGGGCGCGGGGTTCGGCGCCCGGGCGGCGCGGGACGCGCGGGTGGCACGGGTGGCATCGGCGGCGCGGGCGGTCCGGCCTGGGCGCGGGGGGCGTGCTCCGGCGGTTCTTGGGCGGGCGGCCCCGCATGCGCGCGCCGCCCGCGCGCCGCCGCCGGGCGCGGCCTCGCCGTCGCGTCGATGCCCTGGGTCCTGCGGGGAGTTCGCATGGCCTCCTCGTTCCGGCTGCGTCTTCCTGGTGCGGTGTGCGGTGACTGCGCGGGCTTGCCCAGGGGGCGTTCAGGGCCTGTCGACGGGCCCCGCCTGCCGGGCGTACGAGGGTGGGGGCAGCGCGCCGTCCGGGCTCGGTGCTCGGCGGGGAAAGCCGGGGGGCGGCGCATGCGCGGCGGGTTCGTCCGGTTCGTCGAGGTGTTCCGCCGAGGCGTACGCGGCCCGTTCCCCCGCCGTCGGGGAGAGGGCCACGAAGGCCGAGGTGATGAAGAGATAGGAGCCGAGGCCCACCGCGAGGGGGAAGATGAACTGCATGGCCGAGGCTCCGGGAAGGGCTGCCGCCGAGGGGACGACGTCGATCTGCACGGCGAACATCCCGGTGTAGTGCATGCTGCTGATCGCCGCACCCATGACCAGGGAGGCGACCGCGACCGCGGCCGGCGCGCGGATGTGGAGGGCGGCCCACAGAGCGGCCGTCGCCGCGACGACCGCGATGGCGACGGAGAGCGCGACGAGCGGGAGGTCGTACCGCACCTCCCCGTGCAGGCGCAGGGCGGCCATACCCGTGTAGTGCATGCCGGCGACGCCGACTCCCGTGGTGAGCCCGCCGATGAGCAGCGAGCGGACCCGGTCGCCGCCGTGGCCGACGGCGAAGACACCGGCTCCGACGACGGCCACGGCGATCAGCAGGCTGAGCATGGTCAGCGGCACGTCGTAGCGGATGTCGGTCCCGGTCACGCCGAAGCCGAGCATCGCGAGGAAGTGCATCGTCCAGATTCCGGTGCCGATCGCGGACGCGGCGGTGAGCAGCCAGTTGCGTCGCGACCGGCCGGTGGCGTCGAGCGCTCGTACGGTGCAGCGCAGGCCGAGGGCGGCGCCGATACAGGCCATCGCGTACGACAGCACGGGTGTCAGCCAGCCGAAGGTGGCGTGGTCCAGGTGTCCCATGGCTGAGGGACGCTAGTCCGCACCGGGGGGCGCACCGGGGGCGCATTTCGAAAGCTGATGGAATATGACGCAGAGATGTTCCGGAACGATCGTGCCGCGCTCGAACGTGTGCACAGCGCGTTCACCCCTGAGGGGGACAGCACGTGGGGGATCATGGGCGCATGAGCGACGACCCCACCCGCGTCCAGGAGTTCTTCGGCGCCCGCGCCGCCGCCTGGGACGCGCGTTTCCCCGATGACGGTCCCGCCTATGCCGCCGCCGTCGCCGATCTCGGCCTGCGCCCCGGTGACACCGTGCTCGACGCGGGCTGTGGCACCGGTCGGGCGCTGTCTCCGCTGCGCGCGGCCGTCAGCCCCGCGGGCACGGTCCTCGGGGCGGACCTGACCCCCGAGATGCTCGCCGAAGCGGTGCGGGCGGGCCGCGACGCCGTCGCCGCTCTCCTGCTCACGGACGTCACCCGGCTCCCGCTGCGCGACGGCGCCCTCGACGCCGTCTTCGGGGCCGGTCTCCTCTCCCATCTGCCGGACCCGGCGGAGAACCTCCGGGAGCTGGCCCGCGTCGTCCGCCCCGGCGGCCGTCTCGCCCTCTTCCACCCCATCGGCCGCGCCGCCCTCGCCGCCCGCCACGGCCGGCAGCTCACCGAGGAGGATCTGCGCGCCGAGCCCAACCTCCGCCCGCTCCTCGCCCGCTCCGGCTGGCGGCTGACCGCATACGTGGACAGGGACGACCGTTATCTGGCGCTCGCCGTCCGAGCGGACTGAGCGGCCCGCCACCCACGGGCGGTGCCGCGCCCGGGGGCGACAGTGCCGGGTCCCCTCCCGCGCGGTCGCCGCCGCCCGCGCGCCCTTCTGTCCCGGCACATCCATGGCTACGGTGGAGGCACCGGGCAGCCCCTGTCCGGGAAAGGCGGCACACGGTGTCCCGGATACAGGCGATGGCGCGCAGACTCCTCCCGACCGCCCGGCGAACCACGGAAAAACCGCCCGAGCCACGCCATATGCGGCGTGAGCGCAATCTCTTCGAGGCGGCGGCGGTCTATGTGGTCGGTTCCATCGAGGACGACCAGGAACAGGTCGACGAGGCCACCTCCTCGGTCGCGCCGGAGGCGCTCATGTTCGGTCTCAGCGAACTCGCCTGCCGCGCCGTGATCGCGCTCGCCCGCGAGCGGAACGAGTCGCCTCAGAAGGTGGCCCGGTCGCTGCTCGGGCTGCCGGAGGCGTGAGCCGTACGGAAGCCACCGCGCCACTCTCCCCACCGGAGACCCTCGACGTGCGGGTTACCCACTGGTTAAGGTGCGCCGACGACCAGATGGGGAGGCTGCCGTGGGCGGAACGGACCCCGCCGCCGACAACACCGTCGGCGGCATCGACGACGACGCGCTGTACGTACTGACGGCGGTGCTGCTCACACCCGCGCGCTTCCCGAGCGTGCTCGGGGACGACTACCCGGCGGCGTGCGCGGCGCTGGGACTGGAGCCGTACGCCGACGGCTACGGGCTCGTGCTCGGGCAGGACGGCACGGGTGCCCGGTGGACCGTGGTGGTCGACGACGTGTCGCTCGTCGCCGTCGCGATCGCCTCCTGGGACTGCGGGATGGAGTACGACCTCTCCCCCGACGAGCGCTCGGTCGTGGCCGCGCTGCCGGGCTGGCCGCTGGCCGTGGCCACCGCCGCTCCCGGCCTCCCGGACCCGCATGATCCGGAGCCCGAGGAGGGCGACCGCACCCCCCTGACACCGCCGTCCGCCGACGTCTGGGGCCCGGCCCAACGCCGGCTCGGCGCGGACGAGGTGGCGTTGCAGTGGGCGGCCTGGCGGGCCCAGCTGGACGAGGACGAGGACGAGTCCACGGGCGCGGGCGCGGGCACGGACGCGGGCCCGGGCACGGACGCGGACGCGGGCCCAGGCGCGGGCTCAGGCGCGGGCGCGGGCACGAGCGAGCCATCGGCCGCCGACACGCCCCGAGGCGAACCGTCCGGCGTCGACCACCAGGGCTCCGGCCCTCCGGCCGACCCCTACGCCGGTGTCCGGCGGGCCCTCGCCGAGTTGCGCGGCTATCTGGAGGAGGCCCCGCCGGTGGGCCGGGTTCGGTCCAGCTTCGCCGCCGGCGGCGCGCGGATGCTCCGCGCCGACGGACCCGGCTGGTCGCTGGTGGCCCGGACCGACGACATGGCCTTCGTGCTCCTCGACGACCAGCCCAGCGAGGTCCTGCCCGTCACCCGTGGCCCCCAGCTGCCTGCCCTCCTGGAGGCGCTGGACGCGATGGCGGTACGCCCCTCCTGACACCCTGGGCGGGGAAACCACACGGGCCCCCGGCCCGAGGTGTGGCCCCGAACCATGGCCCGGCCCACCGGTCCCCCGCACGATGTGGCGGCGCACCCCGTCCCCTCGTCCCACCGGAGGCCGTCCATGCGCCCGATCCGAGGCGTCCCGCTGCTCGCCACTCTCCTGGCGGGGCTGACCGTCGTCGGCCCCGCCGCACCTGCCGGTGCCGGCACCGGCTCGCCCGCTCCCTGCGCGCGCCAGGACCGGCTCCGCGTCCCCGGCGCTGCCCACCAGG
This sequence comes from Streptomyces sp. NPDC003027, assembly GCF_053591435.1. Classification (NCBI taxonomy): domain Bacteria; kingdom Bacillati; phylum Actinomycetota; class Actinomycetes; order Kitasatosporales; family Streptomycetaceae; genus Streptomyces; species Streptomyces sp. NPDC003027. Next base: position 51,416 of record NZ_JBSFTU010000018.1, on the reverse strand, counting down.
AGACCGCCTGCCTGCCCGATCTCACGACGGCCGGCCTGGCGGGCACGCGGTACACCGACATGGCCGACCAGGCCGGTCTCTCCGCGAAGGGCACCCGTAACCCCTCCGACGTCCCCGGGATCCAGATCGACGGCTACTTCCCCGACGACTCGCGGCTCAACACCACCCACGGCTGGGCCCACGACGCCCAGTTCGTCATCCGGCTGCCGGCGAACTGGAACGGCGGCCTGGTGGTGACCGGCGCGCCCGGCACCCGCCGCCAGTACTCGACCGACGCGCTCATCTCCGATCATGTCCTGGCTCAGGGCTTCGCCTACGCCGCCACCGACAAGGGCAACACCGGGCCGGACTTCTTCACCGACGGGCGGGAGCCCGGTGACGCGGTCGCGGAGTGGAACCGGCGGGTGACCGAGCTGACGAGGGCGGCCAGGCAGGCCGTACGCCAGCGGTACGGCCGGGCGCCCCACCGCACGTACATGACGGGCATCTCCAACGCCGGCTATCTGACCCGCTGGCAGTTGGAGAACCGGCCGGAGCTGTACGACGGAGGGGTCGACTGGGAGGGGGTGCTGTGGACCAGCCGGGGGCCCAACCTCCTCACCAGCCTGCCGGTGGCCGTGGCCCGGTCGTTCGGCCGGGCGTCCGACGACGATCTGATCGCCGCCGGCTTCGCACCCGGTTCGCGGTTCCTGTGGCCGTACCACGAGAAGGCGTACTGGGGGCTGACCCAGAAGGTCTTCCGGGCCGAGTTCGACCCCGCGTACGATCCGGGCTGCCCCGGCTCCACGGCCGGGACGACGGTCGAGCGGATCCTCGCGCCGTGCGCGTCCGACGCCTCGTACGACTACGCCTCACGCCCCGCATCGGTCCACCGGGCCGTCGCGAAGGTCGCTCTGACCGGTCGGATCGGCAAGCCGCTGATCACCCTGCACGGCGATCTCGACGCACTGCTGCCGATCGCGACCGACTCGGACGTCTACGCCCGGATGATCGACGGCCGGGGCCGAGGCGGGCTGCACCGGTACTACCGGGTCCAGGACGGCACCCACACCGACGGTCTGTACGACACGTATCCCGACCGGCTGCGGCCCCTGCTGCCCTGCTACCGCTCGGCGTTCGCCGCGCTGACCCGGTGGGTCGAGGAGGGCGCGGCGCCGCCCGGGGACCGGACGGTCGCCCGGCCCCCGGGCGGTGACGTGGTCAACTCCTGCGCGCTGACGGAGAACGGCCGGCCGCGCTGAGCCTCAGACCTTCTCCAGGGGGCGGTGGGGCTCGGCCGGCAGTTCGACGCCGATGCTGTCGCCGGGCCGCACCACCCCACCGGTCAGGACGATGCTCATGATCCCCGCCTTGCGGACGAGCTGTCCGTTCCCGTCGCGGCCGAGCATCTGCTTCAGCAGCCCGTGCCGGTACGTGTCGATCTGCGCGCAGGGGTTGCGCAGGCCCGTGACCTCCACGACGGCCTCGGGGCCGAGGTGCAGGCGGGTCCCGGTCGGCAGGCCGAGGAGGTCGATCCCCCGGGTCGTGATGTTCTCGCCGAGGGCACCGGGGGGAACCTCGAATCCGGAGCGCGCGACCTCGTCGAAGAGCTCGGCGTGGATCAGGTGGACCTGGCGGAGGTTCGGCACGGTCGGGTCCTTGGCCATCCGCGAGCGGTGCTTGACCGTCACCCCGGCGTGGACGTCGCCCTCCACGCCGAGCCCGGCGAGCAGGGTGATGCTCTCGCGGTTCGGCTTGGTGAACGCGTACACGCCGTTGCTGCTGACCGTCGTGACCGTCCCGCTCATGGCGTGGAGCTCCCCTCTCCTACTGATGATCACCTCGACCCTACGCCACCCCCGCCCGGCGCCCCAGGGGGCGGTCAGCGGCGGAGTTCCTTGCGGGAGATCCGGCGCAGCCGGCGCCGCTGGCTCGGGTCGAGCGCCAGGTAGGCCACGGCGGGCACGCCGAGGATCACGAGGAGCGACATCCAGAACCCGATGAGGGGCATCAGGAGGAGGCCGACGGCCACTCCCCCGAGCACTGCCTTGGTCCGTGTCGTCATGGTCCGACGCCTCCTTCTCGGGCCCGCCGCGCGGAGCGGTCAGGCCGCCGTACGGAGCGGCTCGCCGACCTCGTGCAGATGGCCGAGCGCCTGCCGGTAGGACTCGACGAATCCCGTCTCCGTGTAGGGGATACCCAGTGTGCGGCAGTGCGCACGCACGAGGGGCTGGGCGAGCCGCAGATGCGGCCTGGGCATGCTGGGGAAGAGGTGGTGCTCGATCTGGTAGTTCAGTCCCCCGAGGAACCAGTCGGTCAGGGCTCCGCCCCGGATGTTGCGGGAGGTGAGCACCTGGCGGCGCAGGTGGCCCCAGCCGGCTCCGTCCGGGTGGGCGTCGGGCATCTCCATGCCCTTGTGGTTGGGGGCGAAGGCCATGCCCAGGTGGAGCCCGAGGAGCATCTGGTGGATCAGGGCGAAGACCAGCGCCTGGCCGGGGGTGAGGGTGGAGAGCAGGAGGGCCGCGTAGCCGGTGACATGGGAGAGGAGCAGGGCCCCCTCGACGAACCGCTCCCGCCGGGCCCGGAACGGCCCTTCGGTGGAGAAGAGGGCCTGGAACCCGTACACCTTGAGGGCGATGCCCTCCAAAGTCGTCAGCGGGAAGAACAGCCAGGCCTGGTGGCGGGTGAGCCACCCGCGCAGTCCCCTGCGGCCCTCGGCCTGATGCGGGGCGAAGACGAGGATGTCGGCGGCGACGTCCGGGTCCTTGTCGAGGTGGTTGGGGTGGGCGTGGTGACGGTTGTGCTTGTCGTCCCACCATTCCCGGCTCATGCCGAGCAGGAGGTTGGCGTGGACGAGCTGGACGGTCCGGCCGAGGCGGCGGTGGCCGGTGATCTGGGCGTGCCCCGCGTCGTGTCCGACGAAGGCGATCCGGGCGGAGAGCACGGCGAGCGGGGCGGCGAGGAGCAGCGCCCACCAGGAGGGGCCGAGCAGGACCAGGCCCGCGACGACGGCGGCGAGTCCGAGGAGGTTGACGACGATGCCGCGGGCGTACCAGCCGGCCCGTCGTTCGAGCAGCCCTCGCTCCTTCACGGCGCGCAGCAGCGGCGTGAACTCGCTGCCGCCTCCTCTTGCGGCGGTCGTGCTCCGATCGGGCGCCGTGAGCGTGGCGGTGGCCTGGGGCATGGAGGTCTCCGGTGTCCGTGGGCGGGGTTCGGCGCCTGCCGCGCCGGCTCCCTCGAACGTACGGAACGGTGATCGTCCTCAGCCATGGCGTCCTCCCCCGGGATCCCGGGGGGCTGCCCCGGGGGCGGGGGTGGGGCTGACTCCACCTCTCGCCGCCAGGGGCAGCAGGGGTGAGTCAGGTCACGGGGATGGGCCGCCCGTCGTGGCGGGGCGTTCGGGTACCCTCGGCCGCTCGGCCCCCGCTAGTCAAATTTGAGGAATGCGTTGTCGCTGCCGCAGAGCCCCGATGAACTCGCCCGCCGCTCCGCCCTGTTCCTGCCCTCCGACCCTCCCCGCGCCGGCCGGGTCGCCTTCTGGTCGCCTGGCGGTGAGGCGCTCGCGACCGCCGGGCGGACGCCGGTGGACGGCGGACCGTCCGCGCCGGCGGCCGAGGGAACGGGCGTGGCCGGCGAGCTGACGATGGTGGCGGACGACCTCCGTCCGCACACCGTGCCCGCGCTGTTCCTGCCCGTACGGGACGCCCTGCCGATCCTCGCTCGTGCCCGGTTCTCCGACGAGGCCCCGGCCGCGACGGCGTTCTGGGGCGCCGCCGCCCTCCTCGCCCTGCACCTCGTGGCCCGGGGGCTGCTCCTGCCCGGCCTCACCGGCACGGACCGGGACGCCTGGCGGGCGGGACCGCTCGGCCCGGAGGAACTGACCGCGCTGCGGACCCTCGCCGCCTCCATGCCGCCGGCCGCCCATGCCGTACCGCTGCCGGGGGCGGCGGCCGACGGCGAGCTCCTCCTTCCCGAACCCGAGGGCCTGCTGCGGGCGTTCGTCGACGCGGTGGCGGACGGGCTGCCGCGCACTCCGGCCGCCCCGATCGCGGCGGGTGGGCCCGCCTTCGCCGGCGAGGAGCCCCGGGAGCTGCCCGGCCTCCGAGCCTGGGCGGCGGACGTGGCGGCCGGTCACGACGCCGGAGTACGCCTCTCGCTGCGCGTCGAACTGCCCGGGCTCACCGAGCTGGAGGCTCCCTCCTTCCGGGCGGTCCTGCAGATGCACAGCGCCGCCGACCCGGCACTCGTCGCGGACGCGGCCGACGTCTGGGCGGGATCGGGACCGACCGCGGCGGCGTTCGGGCCCCGGGCCCGGATGGACGCCCTGCTCGCGTTGCGCCGTGCCGCCCGGGCGTGGGCGCCGCTGACCCCGCTGCTCTCGGCGGCCGTCCCGGACGCGGTGGAGCTGGCCGACGAGGAGATCACCGAGCTTCTCGGTCCGGCGGTACGGGCGCTCCAGGCGACGGGCGTCCAGGTCCACTGGCCACGCGAACTGGCCCAGCGCCTCACGGCCCAGGCCGTGATCGGCCCGCCGAGCGAGCCGCCGTACGGACCGCCGGGTACGGACGGTGCTCCGGCCCGCCTCACCGGTCTCACAGGTCTCACCGGTCCCACCGCGGACGGGGCCACCGACGGCGATGGCGCCGGTGCCGGCCCCTCCCGGTCCTCCGCTCTGCCCTCCTTCCTCTCCGCCGACGCCCTGCTCGCCTTCAACTGGCGTTTCGCCGTGGGCGACCAGGAACTCACCCGCGCCGAACTGGACCGGCTGGCCGAGGCGGGCCGTCCGGTGGTCCGGCTGCGGGACCAGTGGGTGCTGATCGACCCGGCCGAGGTGCGCCGTGCCCGCGCCTCCGCGGACCGCGAGCTCACCCCCGTCGACGCACTCGGTGCCGTACTCACCGGCACCACCGAGGTCGACGGGCGCCGCGTCGAGGTCCGGGCGACCGGATGGCTGGAACAGCTGCGCGCCCGGCTCGCCGACCCCGAGGGCGGTCCGCAGGAGGTCGCCCAGCCCGCCGCGCTCGCCGCGACACTCCGCGACTACCAGCTGCGCGGCCTCAACTGGCTGCACCGTATGACCTCGCTCGGGCTCGGCGGCTGCCTCGCCGACGACATGGGCCTGGGCAAGACCATCACCCTGATCGCGCTCCATCTGCACCGGCAGACCGAGCCGTCGGCGGCCGGCCCGACGCTGGTCGTCTGCCCGACGTCCCTGATGGGCAACTGGCAGCGCGAGATCGAGAAGTTCGCGCCGGGCACGCCCGTGCGCCGCTTCCACGGGACCACGCGCGGCCTGGAGGACCTGGCCGAGAACGCGTTCGTCCTCACCACGTACGGCACCATGCGGCTCGACACCGAGAAACTCGCCGGCCGCTCCTGGGGCATGGTCGTCGCGGACGAGGCGCAGCACGTGAAGAACCCGTACTCGGCCACGGCGAGGCAGCTGCGCACCATCGGGGCGAAGGCGCGCGTGGCCCTGTCCGGCACCCCGGTCGAGAACAACCTCTCCGAGCTGTGGGCCATCCTCGACTGGACGACGCCCGGTCTCCTCGGCCGGCTCGGCACCTTCCGCTCCCGGTACGCCGCGGCCGTCGAGGGCGGCGAGGACCCGGCCGCGGCCGAGCGGCTCGCCGCCCTGGTCCGTCCGTTCCTGCTGCGCCGCCGCAAGTCGGACCCGGGCATCGCGCCGGAGCTGCCGCCGAAGACCGAGACCGACCGTGCCGTCTTTCTGACGACGGAACAGGCGGGCCTCTACGAGGCGGTCGTGCGGGAGACCCTCGCGGCGATCGCCGAGGCCGACGGCATGGAGCGCCGCGGTCTCGTGGTGAAGCTGCTGACGGGGCTCAAGCAGATCTGCAACCATCCCGCCCAGTATCTGAAGGAGGAGCGCCCCCGGATCGACGGCCGTTCGGGGAAGCTGGAGCTCCTGGACGAGCTGCTCGACACCATCCTCGCCGAGGGCGCGAGCGTGCTGGTCTTCACGCAGTACGTCCGGATGGCGCGGTTGCTCGAACAGCATCTCGCGGCGCGGGGCGTGCCGACACAGTTCCTCCACGGTGGCACGCCGATCGCCGAGCGCGAGGCGATGGTCGCCCGCTTCCAGGCCGGTGAGGTGCCCGTCTTCCTCCTCTCGCTGAAGGCCGCGGGCACCGGACTCAACCTGACCCGGGCCGGTCATGTCGTGCACTACGACCGCTGGTGGAACCCGGCCGTGGAGGCGCAGGCGACCGACCGCGCGTACCGCATCGGCCAGACCCAGCCCGTCCAGGTCCACCGGCTCATCGCCGAGGGCACGGTGGAGGACCGCATCGCCGACATGCTCGTGCGCAAGCGGGCGCTGGCCGACGCCGTCCTCGGTTCGGGCGAGGCGGCGCTGACCGAACTGACGGACGCCGAGCTGGCGAACCTGGTCGAGCTTCGAGGAGAGGGACGATGAGCGGATACGAGACCGGCGGCGAGGAGCGGACGTTCACGGCGCTGCCGCCCGCCCCGGGCGGTGGTGCCTTCGCCCGGACCTGGTGGGGCCGGGCATGGCTGAAGGCCCTGGAGGACACGGCTCTCGACAACCAGCAGCTGAAGCGGGGGCGGCGGCACGCGCGCGAGGGCGCGGTGGGCGCGGTGTCGGTGCGGCCCGGCCGTATCACGGCCGTCGTCAAGGACCCTGACGGCACCTCGTACCGCAGCGATGTGCTCCTGCAGGAACTGTCGGCGGACGAGTGGGACCGGCTGCTGGACCTGGCGGTGGACAGCGCCGGCCATATCGCGGCGCTGCTCGACCGCGAGATGCCGCCGCACCTGGTGGAGGACGCGGCGGCCGCGGGGCTCGAACTGCTGCCGGGCATCGGTGATCTCGACCCCGAGTGCAGCTGTGAGGCGTGGGACCACTGCCCGCACACGGCGGCACTCTGCTATCAGGTGGCGCGGCTGCTGGACGAGGATCCGTTCGTCCTGCTGCTGATGCGGGGCCGCGGGGAGCGGACGGTCCTCGGGGAGCTTCAGGAGCGCAGCGCGTCACGGGCCGCGCCTCCCGCCGCGGCGCCGCGGGAGGCCGCTGCCGAAGGGGTGCCGGCGCGGGAGGCGTTCGCGGCGCGGGACATCCTGCCGCCGCTGCCCGCTGCGCCCGAGCTGCCCGCGGCGCCGGGCGAGCCGCCGTCCCTGGACACGGAGACGTCCCCGGAGCCGGGCCTCGACCCGGCGGCGCTGGAGTTCCTGGCGGCGGACGCCGCCGACCGGGCGAACCGGATGCTGGCGGAGGCTCTCGCCCACGGCCTCGGATCCGGCGGGGAACGAGCGGCACAGGAGCACGATCTGTCGGTGGGTCAGGACGCGGTTCGGCTGGCCGCCGGTGCTCCGGCGGCGCGGATCGTGGAGCGGCTCGCCTCGGGGTCGGGGCGCCGGCGTGCGGAGCTGGACCTGGCCACGCGCGCGTGGCGGTGCGGGGGCGCGGCCGCCCTGGCCGTGTTGGAGGAGGAGTCGACGCCGGGGCCCGAACTCCTGGCGCGGGCCAAGGCGCGGCTCGCGGAGGCCTGGGAGGACGGTGAGCGGCCCGTGCTGCGCGCGGCGGGGGCGGGTCGCTGGACGGTCGTCGGGGCGGAGGCGCAGCTGCGGCTCGGCGGGGACGGCCGCTGGTGGCCGTATCGCAAGGAGCGCGGTCAGTGGGCGCCCGCGGGCCCGGCGGACCAGGGCCCGGCGGCGGCGCTCGCGGCCCTGTCGGCGGCGGGCGAGGACTGAGCGCCGCGCACACGGGCCGGTAGGACGGGGCAAGGCCGGGCGGGCGGCGGGTCAGTGGAGCGGGGCGGTGAGTTTCCGCCCCGCCTCGCCGCGACCGGTGGGCGTGGCGAGGCTGCAGGCCACCGCGTCGGAGCCGAGGAGGTAGCTGGTGCGGTACGGGTACTGGACGAAGGTGGTCCAGCGGGTGCCGCGCGGCTGTTCCGCCGCCTTGCGGCGCAGCGGCCCCCGGCACAGGCCGGTGGCCGCGTCCCGGACGTCCTGGTCGGTGGGATGGTCGCCGGTCAGCCGCAGCACGGTGACGAGCTGGGCGTCATGGGGCCGGTGGCAGGCGCGTCGGACGACCGTGCCGGGCGCGGCCCGGTCGATGTCGAAGCACTCCCCCGCCCGGAGCCGGTGGTAGGGAAGGGCGGACGGCGGCGGCGCCGGGCGGCGCGGGGGGCGCGCGGACCGCGACGGGGTGGGAGCCGACGAGGGCCGGCGGGTGGCGATCCCTCCCTGGGGGGCGGGGTGTCGACCGACCGTCCGGGGGGTCCGGGTGCCGGACGCGGCCCGGTCGGACGTCGGCCCGGTTCCGAGCGGTGGCGCCTCCCCGTCGCCGTCACCGCCGCCTGTCAGCGCGGCCGCCACCAGGGCGGCCGCGAGGAGGAGCAGGACCGGCACGAGGAGGTGCCGCGGGAGCGGCGACGGTCGCCGGAGTGCGGGGCCATGTGACCAGGGTCACCTCTGGACGGCCGGTCCGGCCACTGTGCGGGCGACGTGCGGCACGTCTCGCACAGAACCGTGACAATCGCTCCATGGAGCGGCCGTTGGAGACCGGCCGGGGGTCAGAGACCCAGTCGGCGCTCGGCCGCCTCGACCGTCTGGGCGAGGAGCACGGCGATCGTCATCGGTCCCACGCCGCCCGGGACCGGGGTGATCAGGGAGGCCCGTTCCGCCGCCGAGGCGAAGTCGACGTCGCCGACGTTGCCCGGGTTGTAGCCGGCGTCGATGACGACGGCGCCGGGCTTGATGTCCTCGCCCTTGATGAAGTTCGGCCTGCCGACCGCCGCGACCAGGATGTCCGCCTCCCGGACGACGGAGGACAGCTCGGTCGTCCGCGAGTGGCAGTACGTGACGGTGGCGTCGCGGCCGAGCAGCAGCAGGCCGGCGGGCTTGCCGAGGATCGCGGAGCGGCCGACGACCACGGCCCGCTTGCCGCTGAGCCCGACCTCGTAGGCGTCGAGCAGGCGCATGATTCCGCCGGGGGTGCAGGAGACGAAGCCGGGCAGTCCGAAGCCCATCGCGGCGAACGAGGCCATGGTCACCCCGTCGACGTCCTTCTCGGGGGCGATCGCCTCGAAGGCGGCGCGCTCGTCGATGTGCGGGCCGACGGGGTGCTGGAGCAGGATGCCGTGGACGTCGGGGTCGTCGGAGAGCGCGGTGATGGCGGCGACGAGCTCGGCGGTCGTGGTGGTGGCGGGCAACTCGACGTGGCGGGAACGGATTCCGGCCTTCGCGCAGCGGTTCCGCTTCATCTTCACGTACGTCACGGAGGCCGGGTCCGCGCCGACGAGCACGGTGGCGAGACAGGGGGTGACACCGGTGCGGCGGGTGATCTCGGCGGCGCGGGCGGCGGCCTCGTCGACGGTGCGACGGGCGAGCGCGGTGCCGTCCATGAGGGTGGCGGGGCCGTGGGAGGCGAGGCTGGTGGGGGCGCTGACGGACATGGGCCGCTCCTGGGCGTCGTCGAGGACAGGTGATCGCCCAGGCGCACGGCAGCGTCGGAGCCGCGCGGACGCGTGGTCTCCACGGGACCGCTCCCCGGTGGTGATCCACCTCAAGCGCCAGTCACGGCCCGGGGCCACTCTACGGGAGGGCCCGGAGCGGCGTCCGGGGCGGGCACCGGGGGAGACGCCGACGGGGCCGGCCGGTCGGCCGTGTCGATCGGTCGGCCCTGTCCGGTGGGCGGCCGGTCGTGCCCGCTCCGTCGGTGCACCGGCCGGTCGTGCCCGCCCGGTCGCGTCAGCCGATCGCGTTCAGCCGGGTGTGGGCGACCCGCAGCTTCGACTGGCCGTGCGGCAGCCGTTCCCAGTCGTCCATGACGTGGGCGACGAGCCCGTGCTTCTCCGCGAGCGCCACCAGCGTCTGGGTGCGGTAGTAGAAGTCCTCACCGAGCACCTGGTGTTCGCTCGTCTCGGTGCGGTCGTACGTGAAGTCGAAGAAGCCGCCGGGAGCGAGCACCCGCCCCACGTGCGCCAGGCATTCGTCGATGACCTCCAGCGGCGAGTGCGAGAAGACGCTGTGCGCGTGGATCACCGTGAACCACCCGTCGGGCAGGAAGTCCAGGGTCAGGTCGTCGACGGGGGTCAGGTGGGGCAGCTTGTCCTGGAGGCCGTAGCGGACGACGGTCTTCTTGGCCTCGATGAGGATGTCGGGCGAGATGTCGATGCCGTAGTAGTGGCCGGGTTCGAGGTGGGAGATGAACCGCCAGCCGGCGCGCAGGTTGCCGCACCCGATCTCCAGCATCCGGTCCTCCGGCTTCAGACCATGCCCGACCAGATAGTCGTACTGCATCTGTCCGATGGCGAGCCAGCGGTCGTGCGACGGCACGCCCCCGACGGCCGCCTCGGGGCTCCTCGCGGTGTCGGAGGCCATCACCGCCCGGTAGTACGCCACATGGCTGCCCCGGTGGCGCAGGCGCAGCCAGGTGTTTCGGCCCGCCCGGCGCAGGTAGGGGACGACACGCTGTGGATGCCGCAGCGCGTAGCGCACTTTGTGCCCCAGTCGGGAGCGGTTCGTCGCCAGGCGGGAGGCATGCGGGTTACTCATGACGGTCTCCGTGGATCCGATGGCCCCCTGTCGCGGATCGTAGCCCGCGGGCAGCGGCACGGCGCCTCGAAACCTCTCCCTCCGCTCGTCCCGTCACGTCCGTTGGGCCGACTGCCTCGTCGCGTGGTGGCGCCGTCCGGCCCGCCGCAGCATGGGGAGACGGACCGAGGGCCGTGACGTCACGCGGGCACTGTTGAGGGAGGTCAGGCATGCGAGATTCCGGGTTGATGTCCGGCTCCCCGAGCGGCTTGCCGTCCGGCCGGAGCGACGAGCCGGGAGACGGCGGACCGCGCCGCGGTGCCCACGGCGGCCGGGCGCGTGCCCGCCGGATGGCGGGGCCGGCGGCGGTCGCCGCGGCATTCACCGTGGCCCAGCTGGTTCTCGCGGTACCGGGTGTGGGTCTGGGGTGGGACGAGACCGTGTACGTCAGCCAGGTCAGCGACCAGGCGCCCGCGGCGTTCTTCAGCGCTCCCCGCGCCCGGGGCATCACCTTCCTCGTCGCACCTGTCACGGCGGTGACCGCCTCCACGGTGGCGCTCCGCGTCTACCTGGCTCTTCTGTCCGGCGCCGGCCTGTTCCTGGCGCTGTGGGCGTGGCGGCGGCTGCTGCCCCCCGCCGTGCTCGCCGTCGCCGGGGCGTTGTTCGCGAGCCTGTGGGTCACCCTGTTCTACGGGCCGCAGGTGATGCCGAACCTGTGGGTGGCCCTGGCAGCGCTCGCCGCCGTCGGCTGCTTCCTGCGCGCCGTGCGGTTTCCCGGCGACAGGTGGGCACTCCCCGGGCTGGGGGCCGGGGTGGCGTTCGCGGCGCTCATGCGCCCCACCGACGCGGTGTGGCTGGTGCTGCCGCTCACCGGGGCGGCCCTGCTCCTGCTGGGGCGACGTCGGCGCGGCTGGCCGCTGCTGCTCGTGCCGGCCGCCGGCGCGGCGCTCGGCGGCGCGGTGTGGGTGGTCGAGGCGTACACGCGGTACGGAGGCCTGGGAGCGAGACTGCGGCGCGCGAGTGAGATCCAGGGCCATCTGGGTTGGCACATGGCCGTCGACGACCACCTGCGCGCGCTGGGGGGCCGTACCCTCTGCCGGCCCTGTGACGTCCCGTGGGCGTACCCGGTCGCGTCCCTCTGGCTGCTGGCGCTGCCCCTGCTGGTCGCGGCCGGAGTCCTGGCCGCCCGGCGTACACGGCATCGCAGGGAGATCGTCGTGGCCACCGCGGCGGGCGCGTCCCTGGCGGTGCCCTATCTGTTCACCGTCGACTACGCCGCTCCCCGCTTCCTTCTTCCGGCGTACGCCCTCCTGGTGCTGCCCGTGGCGCTGGCCATCGTCCGCGCCTGCCGCTCGGAGACCCGGTGGCGTCCGTCCGTCGTCATCCTCGTCGCCGTGGCCGTCACCGCCCACCTCGCCGTCCAGTACCAACTGCTCGACGGAGTCGTCAACCGGGTGCGGCGCGACACGGTCGCCTTCGCCGACGTCGCGAGGGAGCTGCGCGCGGAGGGCGTGCGGCCGCCCTGCGTGGTCACCGGCGAAGAGTCCATCCGCGCCGCCTTCCGCGCCGGCTGCGCCTCCCGGCAGCCCACCGGCCACGACGCCAGCATCACGCCCGCCGCCCTCGCCTCCGCCGCGCTCCGCCGCCCGGTCGTCGTTCTGCTCTCGGGCGACCGGCAACCGCCGTCGTACGCCCGGCACTGGCGCGTACTCCATCTGCCGGACCTTCGCGCACGGACGGACTACCGGGCCTACCTCTCCCCCACGGCGATCCCGGCGGGCCCTTCGTCACCGCGGAACAGCGACGAGCGTTAGGCCCGGCCCGGCCCCGCGGCGCGGCTCGGTCGAACCGAACCGCGCACGAGGTGACGGATCGCGGTCACGGAACCCAGTGGTTGCCGGAAGCCGTGATCATGACTTGGAGCTGGATGCTCGCCGCGAAGTAGCTGCCGGTCTGGATCGGCGTGGCGAGCATCTTGTTCCACAGGGCGTCGAGCCACGCCTGACTGGCCGGGTCGGTCATCGCCGCGAGGGTGAAGGGGGCGAAGAACGCCGCGCTGCCGTACGTCTGGATCGGCGTGCCGTCCAGCCCGTACCCGACGACGATCTTGTTCGGGTCCCCGCCGGTCCTGGTCTTGATCCAGCTGTTGAGCTTGCGCGCGGCGGCCAGGGACTTGGCGTCACCGCTGGTCACCGCGTCATCGGCGATGCGCCACGGGGTGCGGCAGGCGTTCCACCAGAACTTTCCGTCGTTCGGGTCCTCCAGGACCTGGCCCGGGGCGGGCTTCGGGGTGGTGTCGGTGTTCACGACGAAGTCGGGCAGCAGTCCCGTGTGCGGCGCGTACGTCGACTGGAGGCCGGCGATCTGGTTCTGATGGGCGGTGCGGACGGTGTCCCAGGTCGCGTCGCCGGTCGCGGTGCGGAAGGCGCGGAAGTGGTCGATCATCCAGTCGGAGGTGCGGGTGATGTAGTAGTACTGATCGCCGGAGCTGCTCCAGTCGCCCAGCTTCAGCAGGTGGGTGGCCGGGTTGAGCTCGTCCTTCTTGATCGCGTTGATGTGCTTGATCGCGAGGTCTTTGTAGTTGTACGTACCCGAGCTGCCCCACTGCTTGTCGGCGAGCAGCAGCCCGTAGGCCACGTCCATGTCGCCGTCCGTCGCGGCGTCCCCGCCGTTGACGCTCTCGCAGTTCACGTCCTGTTCGGCCGCGAGCAGATTCGGGTTGATGGCCGAGGGGTGGTCGATCTTCCACTTGACCAGACCGTCGAAGATCTTCTTCGCGTCCGGGTCGGCACCCGCCATGGTGGCGGCGATCACCATGCCGTAGCCCTGGGCCTCGGCGACGTACGGGTGATCGGCGTCCGGGGAGATGACCTGGTACCAGCCGTTGCCGCAGTTCTGCCGGACGAAGGCGGACTTCCAGCTGTTGTAGTAGTCGACGACCTTCTGGTCGAGCGCGGCCTGTGTGCCGGACGGCTTGAGCGTGCCCGCCGCGTACGGCTTGAGGTGGCTGCCGAACGGGACGGCCGGGCCGGTCCCGCCGGTGACCGGGGAGCCGTAGACCTCGAACTCCCAGAGGGAGTAGCCGTAGGGGGTGCCGCGCTGCGTGCCGTACATACGGACGTACCGACCGGTGCCCGTCACCGACAGGTCGTCGATCGCGCCGTCTCCGGCGGTCGTGCTGTAGACGTCCGTCCAGGTCGAGCCGTCCGCCGAGGTCTGGATCCGGTACGTCTTGCCGTACGCGACCTCCCAGTTGAGCTTGACCCGGGATATCCGGTGACTGGAGCCGAGGTCGATGCGCATCCACTGCGGATCGACGCCTTCGGCGCTGGCCCAGCGGGTGCCGGTGTTCGCGTCGACCGCCAGGCGGGGTTCGAAGCCGGCTGCCTCGATGGACGACGCCGTCGTCGGCTTGGCCACGGAGACGAGCGTGTCGGCGGCCACAGCCGTCTGAGGCACGGTCAGGGGCGCGGACAACAGGCCGGCCGCGACGAGCAGGCCGATAATTCTTCGTCGCATGTCAACTCCTCTGCTTCTTCCTGGGCATGGGGTGGAGGGGACGGTCGCGGAGATCACGCGCGGGCCTGGGGCGGCAGGCGGACGGTTCTCGTGGCGGCGTATTCTCCGGGGCGGGACATGTCGGACCTCGTGATGCGCTGGTGAGCGTGAGGCAGACACTCCTTCAATGGTTAGTAAAACTTCCTAACTATTGAAGGAGCCTAGAGACGCGCCCGCGCCGTTCGCAAGTCCCTTGCGGAAAAGGACGCGTGGGAACCAGTCGCCGCCGCCTTCCGCCTCCTCCGTGCGGGCGATGACGGGAACCGGACACCCGAAGGGCGGCGCGAAGGGGAAAGATCGAGGCATTGCGGCGCCTCTCACGGCTGTACCACTGCACCGAGACGCGCCCCCGCGCGCCACCGGCGTCGACTCCCCCTTCACCACGGCGCCGCCCGACGGGCGACCCGCCTGTGCGACCGCTACCCCTTCGAGGTGGGGACGGAGGTGCTCGGTGGGCGAGAGCGCCGGAACGGGCCGGCGCCGAGTGCGACGCGGGGGCCCCGCGACGCTGATCTGGAGAGACAGCACGGCACCCTCCACCTCCTCCACAGGCTCTCAACCACCTCCCGCCTCACGCTCCCCGCAGCCCTGAAGGAGTGTCAGCAAACTCTAGTAAGCGTTTGCACTCCCTTGCCGCGCAGGTCGACGCGGTCGCCCGACGAGTTCGCCCTGCGGCCCGCCCGGGGAGGGGACCATCCGAACGCGCGTAGAACGACTGAAAGCCATTCTTGCGGCGAGCACCATCCGGACCGGAGGATTCCCCTCGTCGAGATTGACAGGTCCATGCTGGAGCACCCTCCGTCCCGGACCTGTCGGCCGCGCCTCAAGTCCCGCCTACCCAGCGGGTCTCCACTCCCCCACCGGAGGAAGCAGTGAACCTCAAGCGTCTGTCCCCCCTCGGCGGCGTCGCGAAGGGGGCCCGGCTGATCGCCGTGGCCTCCGCGCTCCTGGCCGCCTCAGCGCTTGCCGCCCCCACCTCGTCCGCGGCGACGGGCGAGACCGCACGTGCCACCAGCACCCAACTCGCCGCGACCAGCGACGCCGTGCGCGTGGCCGACGTGCCCGGCACCGCGTGGTACACCGACCAGGCGACCGGGAAGATCGTCGTGACCGCCGACTCCACCGTCTCCGCCGCCGAGATCGCCAAGATCCGGAAGGCGGCGGGCACCGGCGCCTCCTCCCTGGAGATCAAGCGCACGCCCGGCACCTTCAACAAGCTCATCGCCGGCGGCCAGGCCATCTACGCCGGTGGCGGACGCTGCTCGCTCGGCTTCAACGTCCGCAGCGGCTCGACCTACTACGCCCTGACGGCGGGTCACTGCACCAACATCGGCAGCACCTGGTACACCAACTCGGCCAACACCACGCTGCTCGGCACGCGGACCGGCTCCAGCTTCCCGAACAACGACTACGGAATCATCCGCCACTCCAACGCCTCGGCGGCGGACGGCCGTGTGTACCTCTACAACGGCAGCTACCGCGACATCACCGGTGCCGGAAACGCCTACGTGGGCCAGTCGGTCCAGCGCAGCGGAAGCACCACCGGCCTGCGCGGCGGCACGGTCACCGGCCTCAACGCGACCGTCAACTACGGCAACGGCGACGTCGTCTACGGCATGATCCAGACCAACGTCTGCGCCGAGCCGGGTGACAGCGGTGGCGCCCTCTTCTCCGGCACCACCGCGCTCGGCCTCACCTCCGGCGGCAGCGGCAACTGCTCCAGCGGCGGGACCACGTTCTTCCAGCCGGTGACCGAGGCCCTCAGCGCGTACGGCGTGAGCGTCTTCTAGTCCCTCACCGAAGGACCGGCGGACCCTCCGGTCCGACACGCAGGAAACCTCGCGGGCACACGGGCCGGCGGTCCCCCAGGGGCCGCCGGCCCTCCGCACATGGAGCGGTGCTGCCCGCACCGTGGGACCGGAACCGGTGGGCGGACGCGGGACCGGCCCGGTGGGCGGGGCGGCGCTCTCAGGACGGCGGCCGGGTGTCGTGGCCGACGAGGTGCAGGAAACGATCGGGCAGGGCGTGCAGCCACCCGGCGCGTTCCGTGGCGATCTCCCTCAGCCGCGCGTGGTCGCTGCGGGCGACGAGATGGCCCATGTAGCGCTCGTTGAAGTGGGCGTACTCCTGGTGCAGGGTGCGCAGCGCCTGTGCCACCCTGCGTTCGGGTGCGCCGACGAGCCGGCCGAGCGCGGCGGTGTGCTGCTTCCACCGGCCTTCGACGGCCTGGCGCAGGAGGCGGTCGAGTTCGCCGGCGCGGACGATGACCCGCAGCACTTCGTCCGGTTCGAGGCCCAGGGCGTCCGCGAGCCTCAGGGTCTGCCGGTCGGTGCCGCGCCAGTGGTGGTCCTCCTCGGCGCGGGCGTAGTCCCGCGGGTCCATGCCGATGCGCTGGGCGAGCCGCTCGGCGGTGAACTGCCGGGCCAGGCGGTGCTCGCGCAGGGATCTCGGCCGCAGCGCCATGAGCTCCGGTACGGGGCACCACAGCGCGTCGGCCAGGGCGAACAGTTCCGTCTCCGAGGGCGCCACCGCCCCGGACTCCCAGGCCGTGACGGCCTCCACCGGACGGCGCACGCCCAGCTGCGCCATGGCGGCGACGACCTGTTCCGGGGTCAGGCCGATGCGGAGGCGGGCGGCCCGGGCCTGGACGGGAGAGAACGGAGGGTGGGACACGTACGGATCACCTCGGTGGGCGGCTGCGCGGGGCTAGGGTCTTTCGAAGGCACCAGGGCACGCGAGCCCGGCATGATCCGAACGAGAGGCCCTGGGCTCCGCGAGCGGGAACGGGTCAGCGGGCCGGGGTGGTCCGCGGACCCGTCCCGTCGTCGTACGCGGCGAGCCCGTCCCAGTCGATGTCCTCCCGTTTGCGGCGGCTCTCGAAGACGTGGAAGAACAGGTTCAGCAGGACCGCCGCCAGCGTGCCGAGGGTGATGCCGCTGCCCAGGACGGCCCGCACCTCGGTGGGCATGCGCTCGAAGAAGGGCGCGACGGCGGTCGGCAGCATCGCGGCGCCGAGGCTGACGGCGAGGACGAGGGCGTTGCGTTCCTCCCTCAGATCGACCTTGGCGAGGATCTGGATGCCGACCGTGGCGACCATGCCGAACATCGCGACGGCGGCGGCGCCGAGCACGGGGTGCGGGACGGAGGCGACCACGGCGCCGGCCTTCGGCACCAGGCCGAGGAGGATCATGAAGACTCCGGCCGCGACCACGACGAACCGGCTGGTGACGCGGGAGATCCGGACCAGGCCGATGTTCTCCGCGAAGGCGACGTACGGGAAGGAGTTGAAGATCCCGCCGAGCACGGTGGCGACGCCGTCGGCGCGCACCGCGCGGCTGACCGTGTCGCCGTCGACCTTCCGGCCGGTGATCTCGCCCATGGCGTACACGTCTCCGGTGGTCTCCACCATGGTGATGAGCATGACGACGACCATGGCCAGCATGGGGAAGACGGAGAAGTGCGGAAGGCCGTAGTGGAAGGGCGTGCTGACGCCGAGCCAGTCGGCCTGGTCGACCGCGCCGAGGTCGGCGTCGCCGAGCAGCCAGGCGACGGCGGTTCCGCCGACCAGTCCGAGCAGGACCGCGATGCTGCGCAGGAACGGGCCGCCGAACCGGACCACCAGCAGGATGAACAGGAGCGTGCCGCCCGCGTAGGCGAGGTGGGCGGGGTCTCCGTAGCGTGGCCCGCCCATCAGTGCCGCGCCGCCGCCGACGTCCTGGAGCGCCACGGGGATGAGGACGATGCCGATGACGGTGAGGAGGGTGCCGGTGACGATCGGGGGGAAGTACTTGGCGAGCCGTCCGGCGAACGGCGCGAAGAGGAAGGCCGCGACACCACCCGTGATCACGGCGCCGTACACCACGAGGAGGCCGGCGGTGCCTCCCCCCGCCCCCTGACCGATGGCGATCATGGGAGAGACGGCCGTGAAGGTCGCGCCCTGGACGAGCGGCAGTCTGGCTCCGATACGCCAGAAGCCCCACGCCTGGATGATGGTGGCGATACCGGCGGTGACCAGGTCGGCGTTGATGAGATAGACCAGCTCCTGCCGCGAGAGTCCGAGGCTGTTGCCCAGGATCACCGGTACCAGCACCGCGCCGGCGTAGAACGCCAGGACGTGCTGGAATCCGTAGAGCGCGAGCGTGGGGAGCGGAAGGACCTCGTCCACCGGGTGCGGGGTGGTGACGGGTCGTCGGCGCGAGGCCAGTGGTGCCATCTCTGCCTTGCCTTGAGGTAGGTGAACGAGAGGGAGCGCGACGCCGAGTCGCGGGGGTGGGCCTCGAAAGGGGTCATCCGGGCGGCCGCGCGGATCAGGCGGTTCACCGGCTGGCGGCACGGGGTTACCGGTGCGCTGCCAGGCGTCCAGACATGGAGGCGTGAGGGGGCCATGGGGCGAAAGGGCCCGGGCCGGAATCAGATCCTCGCGGACGCGTACACCCCCACGCAAGACCAGGGACCATGTTTCTTGAAGTAAAACCGTTCGGTAACTTACGAATCCATGGTCGCCGATGGCGCGTGATGCGGATTTCGTTGTCCACGGCACTTACCACCAGAACGCCGCCGACTCTTGACGTCCGCCGTACGCCCTCAACATACTTGCGGCCGAATCGATGGCCAAATCGATTTGGCTCCCCGTCCAGGGCCGGATCGCGGCTGAACCCGAACGTGTCGAACGCCGATCGGAGCTCGAACGTGTCCAGTCCCCGCCAGACCCTTTCCGGTACGGATCAGCCCCCGACGCCGGAGCCCACCGACCCCAGCGAGCCCACTGACCCCAGCGACCCCGCCGACCCCTCAGCCGTCCACCCCGTCGACGAGTCCCGCCCCTTGGGCCGGATCCTCCTCTTCGGGATCCAGCACGTCCTCGTGATGGCCGCCACGCCGATCTCGGCGATCTTCCTGATGAGCGCCACCCTCCGCCTCGACGCCGGCCTGACCGTCGACCTGCTCTCCGCGGCCTTCGTGCTCTCCGGTGCCGGATCGCTGGTCCAGTCCCTCGGGCCGTGGAAGTTCGGTCCCCGGCTACCGTTCGTGATGCTGCCGGGCGGCGCGCCGCTCATCCTCTTCCTCGCCATCGCCGAGCAGCACGGACTGCCCACCGCCTGCGGCGCGGTCATCCTGACCGCCCTCTTCTACTTCGTCGTGCTGCCCGTCTTCTCGCGGCTGCTCGCCTTCTTCCCGGCCCTCGTCATCGGCACGATGATCGTGATCGTCGGCGTCAACCTGGTGAAGGTCGGGGCCGTCCTGGTCACCGGCCGGCCCGGCGAGCCCGGCTTCGCCGACCCCACGAATCTCATGCTCGGCATGGCGACGATCGGATTCACCGTCGTCTTCTACCTCCTGTTCAGCGGCATCCTGCGCCAACTCGCCGTCATGCTGGGGCTCCTCGCCGGCACCGCGCTGGCGGCGGTCCTGGGCCACATCGACGCGGGCGGTGCCCCCGACGGCGGACTGGTCAGCCTGCCGCAGCTGCTGCCGTTCGGCTCCCCGCAGTTCAACCTGCTCGCCGCGCTGCCCCTGATGCTCTACAGCCTCGCCTCCATGGCCGAGGCCACCGGCCAGACCGTCATCAACGCCGAGGCCGTCGGCAAGAGGATCGACCGGCGGACCGCCGTCCCCAAGACCATCCGCGGCGACGCGCTGACCTCCCTCTTCGGCGGCTTCTTCGGACTGCCGCTGATGGTGACGAGCGGCGAGAACATCGGGATCGTCCGCGTCACCGGTGTACGCAGCCGGTACGTCACCGCCGCGGCCGGCGTGGTCCTCATCGCCATCGGCTTCCTCGCCCCCGTGACCCGCGCGATCAGCGTCATCCCGGCCGCGGTCATCGGAGGCACCGCCATGGTCGTCTTCGCGGTCATCACCGTGCTCGGCGTGCAGATGCTCGGCCGCTCCGACCTCGACCAGCACACCAACACCTTCATCTGCGCCGTCGCCCTCGCACTCGGCCTGCTGCCCATCCTGATCCCCGGGGTGTACGCGGGCTTCTCGCCCAACCTCCGGATCCTCCTCGAAAGCGGTGTCGCCGTGGGCGCGTGCGTCGCCGCCGTCCTCAACATCCTCTTCCACCACGTCAGGCCGGGCATCGCCGCCCGCCTGGCCACCAGCCGTACGGAAAGTGACCGATGAACCAGCTCACCCGCGAGCTCCTCGACCGGCCCGGCCCGCTCCTCCTCGTACCGGACGCCGTGCTGTTGCCCGAAGGGCCGGCCGATGGCTTCGCGGTCGTCGTGGCCGACGGCTCCTTCCAGGCCGTGGGCCCGGTGGAGGAGCTCCGGCGCACGCACCCGCACCTCGACGGCGTACGGCTGTCAGGTCAGTTGCTGATGCCCGGCTTCGTCGACGCCCACCACCACCTCACCCAGAGCTTCGGCTCCGCGCTGGCCTTCGGTGAGCCGTCGGAGATCTTCCGGCGGGTGTGGGTGCCGCTGGAAGGCGCGCTGGACGAGGAATCCGCCTACACCGCCGCCAAGCTGGCGGCGCTGGAGGCTCTGCGCGGTGGCTTCACCACGGTCGCCGACGCGGGCACCCGCGCCGCCGTGGACGTCGATGTCGTCGCCCGCGCCGCCCGCGACGCCGGAATCCGCTGTGTTCTCGGCCTCGTCTGCGACGACGCCTCCGCGGCCGGCGACGGTGCGACCGGCGACGGCGGCGCGTCGGTCCTCGCCGACGCGGAGAAGCATCTCGCCCGGTACGACGGCGACCCGCTCGTCCACTCCTCCCTCGCCGTCTCCATCCCCGAGGCGGCGACCTCCGCGACCCTGCGGAGCGTCGCCCGCCTCGCCGCGGAAGCCGGAGCGACCGTACAGATCCATGTCAACGAGCATCTGGCCGCTGTCGAACGCTCCCTGCTCCGGCACGGACTGCGCCCGCTGGAGCACCTGCACCACATCGGCGTGCTCGGCTCCCATCTGCTCGCCGCCCACGCCACCCTGCTCACTCCGCGTGAACTGAGCCTGCTCGCCGACACCGGAACCGCCGTCAGCTACAACCCGGTCGCCAGCGCCTGGAAGGGCAACGCCGTCGCACCGGCCGTGACCATGGCCGAGCGCGGCATCCGGTTCGGCCTCGGCACCGACGGAACCCGCGGCGACGGATTCCGGCTGGCCGAGGCGGCCGAGTTCGCCCAGCGGATCACGTACGGCCTCGCCACCGGCGACTCGTCGTGCGGGGCGGGATGGACCTGGCTGGAGGCCGCCACACGCGGCGGCGCCGACGCCGTGGGCCTGCGTGCCCGTACCGGCGCCATCGCCGAGGGCCTCGCCGCCGACTTCCTCGTCGTCGACGTGACCAACCCCGAACTCGCGCTCTCCTGGGACCTGCCGTGGGAGCTCGTACGGCGCGGCAACCGCGACCAGATCACGGCCGTGTTCGTCGCGGGCCGCATGCGGTTGTGGCGCGGGATGCCCACCACCTGGGACGGCCCGGGGCTCGTCCGACACGCGGTCGAGCTGGCCCGCGCCGCCGTGGAGCGGGCGCCCATCACCCGCGTGCACCCCACCTCCACGGCGGCACGGCTCCGGAGCACCGCCCCGTGAGCACCGAGACACTGGCCGTCCTCGCCGTCACCGTGGCCGTGGCCGCGTTCGTGCAGGGCAGCAGCGGGCTCGGCTTCGCTCTGATCGTCGCGCCCGTGGCGGGGATCCTCGATCCCGGCCTGCTGCCCGTGTTCGTCCTGGCGTCGATGATTCCGCTCAACATGTACGTCGCCTGGCGCGAGCGCGCCTCGCTCGATCTGCGCGGGGCGGGGTGGATCACCGCCGCGCGGCTGGCCGCGACGCCCGGCGGGCTGGCGCTGCTCTGGCTGATCCCGGAGCGCAGCCTGGGTCTCTTCGTGGGCATCGCCACCGTCCTGGCCGCGGTGGTCAGTCTCGCCGCTCCCGCCTTCACCCCCGGCCGGGCCGCCTACGTCGGCGCGGGCGCGGTGACCGGTCTCACGGAGACCGCCACCGGCGTCGGCGGCCCGCCGCTCGCCCTGGTGTACCAGCACCGTCCACCGGCCGAGCTGCGCTCCACCGTCGCCGCCTGCTTCCTCGTCGGCGAAGTGGCCTCGCTCGTCCTGCTGTTCGCCGCGGGGAGGGGGCAGCCGGCCGACCTGGGCCTGGCCGTGGCGCTGCTGCCGGCCATCGCCGCCGGCGCGTGGTTGAGCCGCCTGGTGCACCACCGTATGGACGCCCGCAGGATGCGCCTGTTCGTGCTCGGGTTCGCGCTGGTCTCCGGGCTGGTGCTCATCGCGGGTCTGTGACCCTCAGCGAAGAGGCACGCGCGATCACCCGGGGCCGGGGTGAGGGGGCGGCCGTCGCGGCGGCCGCCCCCTCAGCGCGCAGCCGGTCGAGGAGCAGCTCCACCGCGTCGGACGCCGCCCGGTCCAGATGGAGATCGACGGCTGTGAGCGGCGGTTCGCAGGTACGGGCCCGCAGCCCGTCGTACCGGGTGGCCACCATGACGTCGTCCGGTACGGCGCGACCGCTGTCCCGGATCGCGCGCACCGCGCCGACGGCGAACGCGTCCACGAGCGCGCAGACGGCGTCGATCCCGGGATGCCGGGCGAGCAGCTCCGCGCAGCGCTCGTAGCCGGCCTGTTCGCCACCGGCCTCGGGGGCGGTCGCCACGATCGGCGTCCAGCCGTGCTCCGCGGCGACGCGCTCGTACGCGGCGCGCGCGTCGACCGACGAGTGGCGCCGTCCCGCCCCGATGAGCAGCGCCGGCCGCTGGGCGCCCTGCTCCCGCAGATGGGCGAGGAGCAGTTCGGTGACGAGTTCGCCGCGCAGATCGACGTACGGCGCCGCCTCGTCCGGCGCCACGGGCCTGCCCAACGCCACGTAAGGAAGCCCGCGTTCCTTGAGATGGGCCGCCGCGGCGTCGTTCTCGTCCGGCTCGACGACGATGGCCCCGTCGATGTCGACGGAGTGGAGACCCGACCCCGATTCCACGGGCGGTACGAGCACGAGCGCGTAGCCGTGCAGCAGCGCGCGCTCGGCCGCGGCGGCGGCGATCTCCATGTAGAAGCCGAGCCGGGAAGGCCCCGCGGCCACCGCGAACGGCATGGAGGAGGCGAGCGCGATGGCCTTGGCCTGTCCACGCCGCAGCCGCTGCGCCCGCAGGTTGGGGCGGTAACCCAGCTCGGCGGCGACCCGCTTGACGCGCTCTCGGGTCCGGGGGTCGACCTTTCCGAGGCCGTTGAGTGCGTGGGAGACCGTGGTGCGCGACACCCCGGCGGCACTGGCGACGTCGGCGATCGTCGGTGGTCTCGACCCGGACCCGGAAGTGGGCATCTGCCGTCGCTCCTCACGCGCTCGGAACAGGTGACGCCACCATCTTCGCCGACCCGGGCGGGGCCGAGGAGGCTGGGTCCGACGGCCGGGGCGCATCGCTTCCCGTCTTCTGCCGCTCGACGACACACGTCCGCCCGGGCAGCACGGGGCTGCCCGGGCGGAGACGGCCGTCAGGCCGGGTTCCGGTCGGCGACGTCAGGCGCTGTCCGCCGCGCCGGTGGTCCTGGTGTGGTGCATCAGGGCCGAGCCGGCCAGGGCGATGACGGCCGCGGCGCTCAGCACCGCTGTGGCCTTCGCCCAGGCGAACGTGGAGCCCAGACTGCTGTTCAGCAGGTCCACCGTGCGGGCACTCGCCAGGACGTGGAGCGCGATGACGCCGACGGCGAGCCCCGCGGCGGCGGCCCACACCATCAGGGTGTCCCGCACCACGAGCCAGATGCCGCACAGGAGGCAGAGGATCGTGACCGCCACGGTCAGCGTCTCCGCCTGCCCGCCCGTCCGCAGACCCGCCAGGTCCGTGGGCAGATGGATGAGGCCGCAGGCGAACAGCGCGAGGGCCGCGGGCCAGCGGAGGGCCGACCGCACCGCCGGAGAGGGGGCGTGGCTCCCCGGACCGGACGCCAGCGCGCCGTCCAGGGTGGCCGGCCACTTCGCGGACCCTCGCCGGGGCTTGGCTGCGGCGGTGACGACCGGGACGGATTCCCGGCCGGCCGTCACGCCGTCGTCCTGGCCGGGCCGGGCCTTCCGCACCTCGGCATCCCCGCCGCCGAGGGTGCGCCAGTCGCTGCTGTCGGTACCGAGGATGCTCACGAGCTGCACGACATCCTCGATGGGCCGCCCCACGGCCGCTGCGCGGAGCGTGGTCTCGGCCTGATGGAGGTCGTACCCCGACGCGTTGAGCAGCGCGAGCAGCTGCCGTACCTCGTCCAGCGGGCGGGAGACGGCGGCCGCGCGGAGCGCCACGTCCGCGGGGCTGGACAGCG
The DNA here is from genome assembly GCF_053591435.1 of Streptomyces sp. NPDC003027. Lineage (NCBI taxonomy): Bacteria > Bacillati > Actinomycetota > Actinomycetes > Kitasatosporales > Streptomycetaceae > Streptomyces > Streptomyces sp. NPDC003027. Next base: position 27,106 of record NZ_JBSFTU010000018.1, on the reverse strand, counting down.
CGCCGGTCTGCTTGAGCCGCGCGACCAGCGAGGCGACCTCGTCGACCGGGCGCTCGGTCGCCGCCGTCCACAGGAGGGTGTGTATCGCTTCGTCACCGCCTTCGGCTACGGACTCGAGCTGGAACCCACCCTCGGTGCCGGCCGCGGTCCTTGTCCCCGCCACGGTCGGGGGCGCGGACGCGGTCGGGGGCTCCGCCACGCTCCGGGCCTCGGCCACGGCGGGGGGCTCCGTCACCGCCTGAGGCTGCGTCTGCTGCTGGGCCTCGGGCGCGGGCTCGGCGGGGGGCTGGGTGACGGGCTCGGCGCGCGGCTGGGTAGCGGGCTCGGGCGCGGGCTCGGTCGGGGGCTCGGAGGCGGTCCGCGTCCGGGACTGCGCCTGAGCTTCGACCGGGGGCTCGGCGGGCACTTCCACGGCGGTGACCGGTTCCACCGGCGGCTCGTGTCCCTCCGGCGCCGCCCGTGGGGCCTCGGGGGCGTGCTCCGGGCGGGCCGGTACGGCCGTCGCCGTCGCTCCCCCGGCTTCCTCGGGGTACTCCGGGCCCACCGGTGCCGCCGCCACGACGGGGACACCGGTGGGAGCCGGAGGTACGGCAGGAGGAACAGCGGGCGGCGTGCTCGGCATGGCCGGGGTGTACGGGGTGTGGGGAGCCGGGTGCGGGGGGACGGCGAACCCGGGATCCGGCGCGCTAGCGGGCCCGGCGGTCCGATCTGTGTCGTCTTCCGCCGGATGGGTGTGGAAGGGGTCGGGGGTCATCGCGGGCTCCGTTCGTGGAACATCCGGTAGGCGTCCACCGTGGCTGTCTCGTGATACGCCAGAGAAGCGCACACTTGATGACAACTAGTGCGTACTTCGCCGGACTGTGCCATCCGAGGACGGCCCCGCTGGGCCGACGGAGCGAAAAGGACCTCCGGTCGGCCCGGCCCCCTCGCCGGCGTCGCAGCGCAGGGAGCGGTGCCCGGCCGGCCCGGAACCGCTCGGCGCCGCCCGGTCCTCGACGGCTCACCGGCAGGCGCGAGGCGCTCTGCCGGTCAGCGCTCGCACGCGGGCGTCGAGCGGTCGCGGCTCCGGAGGACCTCCTCCGCCTCGGGCTCGCGGTTCACCCAGGCGCGTCTATTGACGTGCCCATGGCGCACTCCTAACGTGGCAAGCGCTTTCTATCTCTCGTGTCGAGAGCCGCACCCCATGCCTGCTCGCAGGCGACCACACGGAGAAGGACGAGACCCCATGAACCCGAGATCACCGCTGTCCTTACTGGCATGCTCCGCTTTGGCGGTCGGCACCTTCGTGGCGCTGCCCAGCGCCACGGCGGCGGCCGCGCCGGTCCGCTACGAGGCCGAGCGGGCACCGGCCACCTGCGACGGCACCATCGACTCCGACTGGACCGGCTACTCCGGCAGCGGATTCTGCAACGGAAGGAACGCCGTGGGCGCGGCGGTCCAGTTCACCGTCGACGCGGCGCAGGCCGGTACGGCGACGCTGAGCGTCCGTTTCGCCAACGGGACCACCACCGTACGGCCGGTGAGCGTCACGGTGAACGGCTCGGCGGCCGCCACCACGTCGTTCGGGAGCACGGGCGCCTGGGGCACATGGGCGTCGCAGACGCTGACGGTGCCGGTGAGGTCGGGCAGCAACACGATCCGGCTCAGCCCCACCGCCGCGGCCGGTCTGCCCAATGTCGACGCCCTCGACCTGGAAGTGAGCGGGGGCACGACACCGCCGTCGGGCAGCGCCCTGTACGTGGCGCCGAACGGCAGCGACGGCGCGGCCGGTACGCAAGCGGCCCCGACGACGCTCACGTCGGCGATCAGCCGGGTCGCTCCGGGCGGAACGATCTACCTGCGCGGCGGGACCTACCGTCACTCCCAGACGGTCACCGTCCCGGCGGGCAAGAACGGCACGTCGAGCGCCCGCACCACGTTGTCCGCCTATCCCGGCGAGACCCCGGTGCTCGACTTCTCGGCCATGACCGAGGATCCGGCCAACCGCGGGCTCGCGGTCAACGGTTCGTACTGGCACGTCAAGGGCATCGTGGTGGAACGCGCCGGTGACAACGGGATCTTCGTCGGCGGCAGTCACAACGTCTTCGAGCGTACGGTGACGCGCTTCAACCGGGATTCGGGGCTTCAGCTCTCCCGGATGGCCTCCACCACCCCGCGGGACCAGTGGCCGTCCCACAACCTCGTCCTGAGCGCGGAGTCGCACGACAACGCCGACTCGGACGGCGAGGACGCCGACGGCTTCGCGGCGAAGCTCACCGTCGGCCCGGGGAACGTCTTCCGCTACGCCGTGGCCCACCACAACATCGACGACGGCTGGGACCTCTACACCAAGACCGACACCGGCCCCATCGGCCCGGTGACCATCGAGGACTCCCTCGCCTACGCGAACGGCACTCTCTCCGACGGCACCGTGAACGCCAACGGCGACCGCAACGGCTACAAGCTGGGCGGCGAGGACATCGGCGTCGACCACGTCATCCGGCGCAGCATCGCCTACCGCAACGGCAAGCACGGGTTCACCTACAACAGGAACCCGGGCACGATGGCGGTGTCGAACAACATCAGCGTCGACAACGCCCAGCGCAACTTCTCGTTCGACGCCGGGACTTCGGTGTTCCGGAACAACGTCTCCTGCCGCGCCGGCAGCGGCACGAACGACAAGACCGTGGGTGACGTCGACGGCTCCAACCAGTTCTGGCTGGGCTCGAACGGCTCCCGTTGCTCCTCGTACGCGGGCGCCCTGGGCTGGTCCTTCGCCTCGGACGGCCGCCTCGCCGTGACCTTCGGGGGCAATCCGGTGAGCTGACGGGAAGGGACGACCCGCGGGTGTCTCGCCGATCTCGCCGCCAACCCGGTGTGATCGGTGGGACACCCGCGCAACGCCGTTCGCCCAGGCGATGATGGTGGAATGGTGAACGTGAGCAGACGAGCCGAGCTTTTCACGGGCGACGAGAACGATCCTCGGTTCAGCGGCCCCGCGACCGGTGACGAGCGGGGCATGCTCGTCGGGTTCCTGGAGGCTCAGCGCGCGACTCTTGAGTTGAAGTGTGCCGGCCTGGAAGGGGAGTTGGCTCGACGCTCGGTGGAGCCGTCCACGCTCTCCTTGCTGGGTCTGGTCAGGCATCTCGCGGATGTGGAGCGCCGCTGGTTCAGGCAGGTCCTCGCCGGGCAGGACGTGGCGCTCCGCTTCGCATCGCGTACCGCCCCTGACGGGGACTTCGACGGTGCGGTGCCTGACCCCGCCGTCATCGCGGCGGCGTGGGAGGCGTGGCGTTCCGAGGTGGCGTTCGCCGAACGCTTCGTCGCCGAGGCGCCCGACCTCGACGTCGAGGGAGAGGATTCGTGGCGCGGGACGGTGTCACTGCGCTGGGTGCTCGTCCACATGGTCGAGGAGTACGCGCGGCACAACGGGCACGCCGATCTGCTCCGGGAGCGGATCGACGGAGCGATAGGAGTGTGAGCGCGGGGGCTCGTCCGGCGCGTCATGGAACGTGATCAAGGATGCGTGTCGCGTCCGCCAGAATGCTCGTATGACTGATCTCGTTCAGCTGTCGCCGGGCCGACTGCCCGCGTCCGTAGCCGCCGACGAGCTGCTCGCACTCGCCGCGGGCCATCACCCCCGTGCCGTGAATCCGCTGGGCACACACGAGGCATCGGGTCACCTCGTGAAGGTGTACGCGATCGAGGCTCCGGGACGCGCGGTGACCGCGCAGGAGGAGTCCGCGGCTCTGAGGCTTGCCGCGGACCACCTGGCGTCGGGCGGTGCCCGCGGGTCTCTCGGGCTCGCTGTCCTGCTGGTGCATGCCGGCGGTGACGGCGACTACGTCCTCGTGCACACCTGGATCGAGGGATACATGTCCGATCTGGCGGTCTTCGCCGGCCCGGCCGGTGCCACCGGTCAGATGCGGCCGGGACGGCAGGGTCTCGCCCCCTGTGTTTGGGAGGCAGCGGTGCTGGCGCACGAGCGGAACGCCTTCAGCGCCCATGTACTGAGCGGGGAGGGCGAACTCTCCATGCGGCTGACGGCCTGGGGCAACGATGTGATGAGGGGAGAGGTGCGCTGACGGACGATGGTCCACGGGCCAGGTCCAGGCAGCCGTACGCGGCCCCGCGGCTCGCCGGTGCCGGGAGGGGCCGCGAGGGGCCGTGCGGCGAACTGGACATCGCGCGGCGTGCGGCCTAACTCGTCCGCGCCCTGTCCCACCTCCGCCGCCGTTCGGACCTGAGGGTGCGTCAGGCAGGCGCGCCGTCGACGACGGAGTCCGTCGCCGGCAGGCGTGCGCAGCGGCGGCAGGCGCGGGCGGAGGACGCCATGGAAGCGTGCGACGCCGCGGCGAGCAGGCCGGCGAAGGAGAGCAGGGGCCAGTCCGCGGCCAGGAGGGCGGCGGTGAGGAGCGCGAGCACGGCGACCGCCATCGCCACGCTGGCGGTGGTGCCGGCCCATGCGACCGCCAGGGGCAGCCGGTGGGGCGTGGGCAGTCGGCGCGCCAGCGTGCCCGTGGCGGCCAGCGTCACCGCGGCGAGCAGGGCGGCGAGCGTGGCCACTCCGGCCAGATGGGCGGCCAGCAGCTGAGCCGCGCGCGGGAGTTGCCAGACCTGCGACGACTGCCCGCTCTGCTCGTGACCGGCGGTCGCGGCCAGGTACCAGCAGGCGATGAGGAAGGGGGCGGTCAGGACGACGGCCCGGGCGGTGTGCCGGGCCTGAACGACCGTCAGTTCCCTTTGGCAGCTGGGGACGAGCTCCTCGGCGGACCCGAACTCGCGCACGGCCCTGCGGGCCGCCTCCCGCGCGGTCGCCCCCTCGCCGGTGTACGCCGCCACCGTGTCGTCGAGGCCGTCGCGAATCTCCTGGATCATCCGGGACTTGGCCCGGGCCGGCCCGTGCAGGGCGGCCGTCAGGACCGCCACGTACTCGTCGACGGGGCCGGCTCGCCTGCCCGTGGCGTTCACGTGGCGAGTCCGGGCGGCGTGGCGGGGTTCAGGACCGAGCCGATCGCCGCCGTGAACTCGCTCCAGGCCGTGCGCTCGCCGGCCAGGGTGTGCCGCCCCGCGTCGGTGAGTTCGTAGCATCGCCGGCGCCGCTCGCCGACCGATTCCCAGCTGCTGCTGAGCAGCCCGAGCCGCTCCAGCCGGTTCAGCGCCGGGTAGATCGTCCCCGTGCGCAGCTCCAGCGCGCCGCCGCTGCGCCGCTGGACCGCGGCGATGATCGCATAGCCGTGCAGCGGGCCGGGTTCGAGCACGGCCAGCAGCAGTCCGTCCAGGTGCCCCCGCACCGCGTCTGCCCTCATGAGTAGGCAGCCTACACAAACTCACCGTAGGCAGTGTATGTATTGGCAGCCAACACATTCATCTCCGGCTCGGAGGCCCCTCGTGACCAAGGTGCTGTTGTCCGTCCATGTACTCGTGGCGATCCTGGCGGTCGGGTCGATCACCGTGGCCGCCTCGATGTTCCCGCGCTACGCGCTCCAGGCCTCCGGCTCCGAGGCGGCCGACGGCCGGGCCGCCGGGGTCGCCGCCCTCCTGCACCGGATCTGCCGCGGCTACGCGGTCGCCGGTCTCGCCGTGCCGGTCTTCGGGATCGCCACCGGCGCCTCCCTCGGCGTGCTCACCGACGCCTGGCTGATCGCCTCGCTCGTGCTGACCCTGATCGCCGCGGCGCTCCTCGCCGCCGCCATCCTGCCCGGTCAGCGGCGGCTGCTGACATCGGCGCCGGACCCGGCGGCGCCGGACGGACCGCGTCGCGCGGCGGCCCGACTGACCATGCTCACCGGCATCTTCAACGTGCTGTGGGCGATCGTCGTCGTCCTGATGATCGTCCGCCCCGGCTCGACGACGGGAGCGTGACCCCCGTGCGTACGCTGCGGATCGCCGCCGGCGCCGAGGCCGCCTCCCTCGCGGTTCTGCTGGGCAACCTGCTCACCACGCACACGCAGTCCGTCTCGGCGCTGGTCGGGCCGCTGCACGGCACGGCCTACCTCGTCGTCATCGCGGCCGCCGCGATGATCCCGGCCGCCCCGCCGGGCGCCCGGTGGCGCGCCGCCGTCCCGGGAGTCGGCGGCCTGCTCGCACTGCGGCGGATCGCGGCCCGGTCCCGAGCGGGCGGGCCCCCTCGACCCGGCCCGAGGTAGGCGTCGGGCAGCGCGGGCGGCTGCCCGGATCAGGCGTCGGCCGGGGCCGCCCATTCGACGAACCGCACGACGACGCCGTTGGGGTCGGTGACCTGGAAGAGGCGCTCACCCCAGGGCTCTTCGCGCAGCGGCATCGTGATCTCGACGCCCTCCGCCCGGAGCCGCTTCTCCTCGTCCTCAAGACCCGTGACGGTGAAGGCGAACCTCGGCGGCTTCGCCGACGATGGTCCCGGGTGATCAGTCCAGGCCGCGAGCGTGCCGGAAGCGGGCGAGTCCCTCCGCGAGCGTCACGAGCGGCGCGGGGTAGTCGCCGGCCGCCCGCCCGAGGCCGGTGAGCTTCCACGGCTCGTGGATCGACCGGGCCGGCACGTCGACGAGTTCGGGGACCCAGCGGCGCACGTAGGCGCCCTCGGGGTCGTACTTCTTGCCCTGCAGTACGGGGTTGAGCACCCGGTTGGGCCGTGTGTCCGTGCCGGTCCCCGCGACCCACTGCCAGTTGAGCTGGTTGTCGGCGACATCACCGTCGACGAGGAGGTCGAGGAAGTGCCGCGCGCCCGCCCGCCAGTCGATGTAGAGCGTCTTGGTCAGGAAGGAGGCGGCGAGGAGCCGGCCCCTGTTGTGCATCCAGCCCTCGTGGGCGAGTTGGCGCATGGCGGCGTCCACCACGGGATAGCCGGTGCGTCCCTCCCGCCACGCCCTCAGGTCCGCCTCGGCGTCCTCGCCCCGGCGCCACCGGTCGTGCCGGGTCCGGTAGTCCTCCCTCGCCACCCGCGGACGGGCGGCCAGCACCTGATGGTGGAAGTCGCGCCAGCACAACTGGCGTACGAACGCCTCGGCGCCCGCGCCGCCCCTGGCCCGGGCTCGGTGCACCGCCTCGGCGGCCGACACCGCGCCGAAGTGCAGGTACGGCGAGAGGCGCGAGGTGGCGTCGCCGGCCAGGTCGTCGTGGCGCGCCTCGTACGCGTCGGCGTGCCGGGACAGCCAGGCCGTCAGCCTCCTGCGGCCCTCCCGTTCGCCGCCGGTGGCCAGGCCCGCCGACACGGTCCCGACCGGGGGCCGCGCGGGCACGGGCTCGGACCGTACGGCGGGCGGCACCCGGACCGCGAGGGGTGGCGCGAGCGGAGCGCGGAGCCGCTCCGCCTGCCAGCGCCTGAAGTACGGGGTGAAGACGGCGAAGTGGTCCGAGCCGTGCGGGGTCACCGCACCGGCCGGCAGGGCGGTGGACACCCCGTCGTGGACGCGGAGGCGGCGCCCGTCGGACTCCAGTGCGTGCCGGAGCCGGTCCTCCCGGTCGCGGGCGAAGGCGCTGCACCCGGCCGCCATGTGCACCTCGCCCGCACCGGCCCGCCGTGCCACGGCCAGGACCTCGGAGACGGTGTCACCGCACCGCACGACGAGCCGGCCGCCCCGGTCCCGCAGCCCGGCGTCGAGGTCGGCCAGGCAGTCCGCGAGGAAGGCGAGCCGGTTGGGGGCGGCGAATCCGGCGCGGTCCACGGCGGGATCCCTGACGAACAGCGGCACGACCTCGGGCGCCGACCCCACCGCGGCACGCAGGGGCGGGTGGTCGTGGACGCGGAGATCGGATGTGAACAGGACGACGGAGACGTTCATGCGCCCTTCCTCGGGATCGCCTCCGCCTGGGCGGCGGGGTCCGCCGCGACCTCGGTCCCGGCGGTTCTCTCGGCGGTGCGCGCGATGGTGCGCGCCATGCCGCCGAACACGACGGCGTGGAACGGCGCCACGCTCCACCAGTACAGCTGTCCGGCGAGGCCACGGGGGTGGAAGAGGGCGCGCTGCCGGTAGCGGGTTCGGCCCGCCTCGTCCGTCTCGGCGTACATCTCCAGCCAGGCGAGTCCGGGGAGCCGCATCTCCGCGCGCAGCCGGAGCAGTCCGCCCCGTTCGATCTCCTCGACCCGCCAGAAGTCCAGCGCGTCACCGACCCTGAGCCGCTCCGCGTCACGCCGGCCCCGGCGGAGGCCGACGCCGCCGAGGAGCCGGTCGAACCAGCCGCGCACGGCCCAGGCGAGGGGGAAGGAGTACCAGCCGTTCTCGCCTCCGATTCCTTCGATCACCCGCCACAGCGCCTGGGGGCTCGCGGCGACGGTCCGCTCGCGCTCGTCGGTGTACAGGCTGCCGCCCGCCCAGTCGGGGTCGGTGGGGAGCGGGTCGCTCGGGGCACCGGGGAGGGACGCGGAGGACCAGCGGGTGGTGACCTTGGCGTCCCGGACGCGCTGGAGGGCGAGGGAGAGGGCGCGGTCGAAGGGCACCGGCGCCCCGGGCGGGTCCGGGACATGGGTGGCGATGTCGTGTTCGGCGCAGACGACCTCGTACCGGAGCGACTCCGCGAGCGGCCGGGCGAGGGCGGCCGGCACGGGTGTGACGAGCCCGATCCACTGGCTCGACAGGCGCGGGGTGAGCACCGGGACGGGGAGGATGAGCCGCCGGGGCAGCCCGGCGACGGCCGCGTAACGGATCATCATGTCCCGGTACGTGAGGATGTCGGGGCCGCCGATGTCGAAGGCACGGTTGACGTCGTCCGGCATCCGGGCGCTGCCCACGAGGTAGCGCAGCACATCCCGTACGGCGATGGGCTGGACGCGGGTGGCGACCCAGCTGGGGGTCACCATGACGGGAAGCCGCTCGGTGAGGTAGCGGAGCATCTCGAAGGAGGCCGAGCCGGAGCCGATGACGACGGCGGCGCGGAGCACGGTGGTGGGGACGCCGGAGTCGAGCAGGATCCGGCCGACCTCGGCCCGCGAGCGCAGATGGGGGGAGAGCCGCTCTTCCGGGATGTCCCTCGGGGTGAGGCCGCCGAGGTAGACGATGCGGCGCACGCCGGCGGCGCGGGCGGCCGCCGCGAAGGTGCGCGCCGCGCGGCGGTCGGTCTCCTCGAAGTCCCGTCCCGCGCCCATGGAGTGCACCAGGTAGTAGGCCACGTCGATGTCGCGCAGGGCGGGGCGCAAGCTGTCGGCGTCGGTGACGTCGCCGCGGACCACCTCGGCCCGGTGGGCCCAGGGGTGGTCGCGGAGGTTCGCGGGGGTACGGGCGAGGCAGCGGACGCGGTGGCCTGCGTCGAGCAGTTCGGGGACGAGCCGACCGCCGATGTAACCGCCGGCTCCGGTGACCAGGCAGCGCGGGGAGTCGGGGCGGGGGTGGGAGTCGGGCTCGAAACGCGCGTCGGGCCCGGGCGGGGGGTCCAGCCCGGGCGGGGAGTCCCGGGACTGTCGGTGCGCGTCCCCGGCCTGTCCGTGCGTCGGCCCCGCCTGTCCGTGCGTCGGCCCGGGCTGTGGGTGCGTCGCCATGGGGCTCCGTTCGGCCGTGAGGGCACGGTCGCGACGGATGTCGCCCGTGCGTCGTGCGGGGCACTACCGCGATTGTTCTCCGGTCGTGGCCGCCGCGGACGCGGAAGGCGGCTTCGCTGGGCCGAACGGGTGATCCTCTCGGGCGGCCCCGGGCAGGCGGCGTCCCCGCACCGCCTGCCCGGGGCGCCCGGGTCCTGTCGGCGTCACATGGCGCTCGGTCAGGCGGCCCGCGCGAGTTCGGCGCGGCCGAAGAGCAGGCTGTAGCCGGGCGGCAGCTGGGCGAGCACGCGGTCGAGGAGATCGGGGCCGGCGAGCTGGGCGACGACGTTGAGGACGGCTCCCGTGTCCCAGCGGGCGGTGGCGGGAGTGCCGCCGATACGGCCGGCGAGATCCTTGACGAAGCCCCAGCCGGTGAGCTGCTCGGTCGCGGGGATCTGGCAGGTGAACGCGCGGGCGGCTTCGAGCGGGAGACACGCGGCGAGATCGACGCGTTCGTCGCCGGTGATCTGGCGGCCGAGGGCGGCCAGCACCGCGCGCACCGTGTCCTCGGCTCGTTCGCGGGTGGGATAGGCGCCTTCGTATCGGACTCGTTCCAGCATCTGGTCGAACGTCATGGCAGGCGTGGCCAGGGCCTGTTCCGACAGGACGGGCATGGAGGAGGGCTGCCTTTCTGGTCGTGGTCTTCGCTTAGGTGCGGCCCGGCGGGCGGAGGACGGGAGGGGAGGAGAGGATCCCGTCCTCCGCGCGGCGGAGGATCCGTCCTCCGCGCGGCGCCGGCGGGCGTGCCGGTTCAGCCGCTGATCTCCTTGCGGCCGGATCCGCCGCCGATCGTGATCTTGCGCGTCTTGGCGCGCTCGGCGATCGGGATCCGCAGGGTCAGCACACCCGATTCGTAGTCGGCCGTGATGTGCTCCGTGTCCAGGGTGTCGGCCAGCATCAGCTGGCGCGAGAAGACGCCCAGCGGCCGTTCGGAGAGCTCCATCTGCACGTCGTCGGCCTTCGTGGCCGGCCTGCGTTCGGCCTTGACGGTCAGCATGTTCCGTTCGACGTCGATGTCGATCGCGTCGCTCGTCACTCCCGGCAGGTCGAAGGCGATCACGTACTCGTCGCCCTCGCGGTACGCGTCCATCGGCATGGGGGACGGCTTGGACCAGGTGCCGGTGGTGCCCAGGAGCTGCTGGGTGAGCCGGTCGAGTTCGCGGAACGGGTCGGTGCGCATCAACATCGCGAAACACCTCCAGTCGGTTCGGGCAAGAACTGCCAATGCGCTTCACCTGGCACCGTTGTAACATGTCATCGAAACGATGACAACTGCGATGTCGTCATAAGGGTGACGACCGAAGAATCCGACTGCCGAACGACCGACGAAAGGGGAGCCGGAGCCCATGACCGCAGCCGACCAGCACCGACGGGCCGGCCCCGCCGCCTCGTCCTTCCTCGCCGCCTCGGCGGCGCTGTCCGCGATCGACGAGGCGGTCCGCACGGCCCAGGCCCCTCGGACCGAGGAAGATCCGGAAGCCCGCCCGGTCAGCTCCGAGCAGGCGCTGGCCGCACTCCTGCTGCTGCGGGAGCTTCGGGAACAGCTCGCCGGATGGGAACCGGCGCTGATCGAGGCGGCCCGCGAGGCGGGCGCCAGCTGGGCCGAGCTCGCCCACCCGCTCGGCGTCGCCAGCCGCCAGGCGGCCGAGCGCCGCTATCTGCGGGTACGCCCCGGCGCCGAGGGCACCACCGGCGAGCAGCGTGTGCAGGCCACCCGCGACCGCCGCGCCGCCGATCGCTCGGTCACCGCCTGGGCCCGCGGCAACGCGGCGGACCTGCGCCAGCTCGCCGGGCAGATCACCACCCTGGGGAACCTTCCCGCCGAGTCCCACGCACCCGTCGCGCGGCTCACCGAAGCCCTCGGCGACGACGACGCCGCCGCCCTCGTGCGCCCCCTCATCGAGACCCATGAGCACCTGGAGGCCGAGCATCCCGATCTCGCCGCCCGGGTGGACACCATCACCCGGCAGACCGACCGCCTGCGCCGGAACAACAGCCGTCAGGACCCGGCCACGGACACCTGACCGGCCCCGGGCGGGGCCCACCGGCGGCGCGTCCATCCCGCCGGCTCGCGCTCCGGCTCGCGGGCGGGCGGGGCCCGGCGCGCGTCACCGGGGCGGCTGCCGCCTCTGCGTCTCGCGATAGCGGGCGGGAGAGGTGCCGTACCGGCCGGTGAAGGCCTGCCGCAGCGACTCCGCCGTGCCGAATCCGCAACGGGCCGCCACACTCGCCATGGGCAGCGTGGTCGACTCGAGCAGGCGCGCGGCCGCTTCGGTACGGGCCTGGCGGACGAATCGGCCGGGTGGCTGCCCGAGGTGCTCCGTGAACAGCCGGGTGAGATGGCGCGGAGTCACTCCGGCGCGCTCGGCCAGGGCCGGCGTACTCAGGTCGTGGTCCGGATGGGCGGCGATGTGGTCGACGAGCTCGCGGACCAGGGCGTCGCGGGGCGGTGGGGCCGAGGTGAACAGGCTCATCTGCGCTTGGGTGCCCGGCCGTTGCAGATAGGTGACCAGGTCGCGGGCGACCTGGCGGGCCAGTTCGGGGCCGTGGTCCTCCTCGATGAAGGCGAGGGTGAGGTCCAGCGCGCTGGTGACGCCCGCCGCCGTGTACACGTTCCCGTCCCTGATGTATATGGGGGCCGGGTCGACCCCGACCTCGGGATACCGCGCGGCGAGCCGATCCGCGAACCGCCAGTGCGTGGTGGCGCGGCGGCCGTCGAGGAGACCGGCGGCGGCGAGCACGCCGGCGCCCGTGCACACGGAGGCCACCCGCCGGCTCTCCCCGGCCAGCCGCCGGACGTGCCCGACGAGCCGGAGGTCCTCGGCCGCCCGCTCGAAGCCGACGCCGCCCGACACGATCAGCGTGTCGAGCGGCCCGACGAACCGCTCGAGGGAGTGCTGGCTCTGCAGGGACAGGCCCGTGCCGCAGACGATCGGGCCCCCGCCCGGCCCGACGACGCTCACCCGGTACGGCACCGCCGGGTCACCGATCCCGTTCGCCATGGCGAGGCTGGTGGTCACACACGCGATGTCCAGCAACTCGGCCGATTCGTAGCCGACCACCACCATGAGCCGCTCCCCCATGCGACGACCCTACGCCGGAAGGACCGGTACCCCAAGGCCCCGGACATCGATCCGGCCGCCGCGTGCGAAGCCCGCCGACCGGGCGGGAGAGTGACGACGGGAACGCCCCCACCGCTCCCGGCCCTCGCCCCTTCGAACCTCCCGGAGACTCCATGACGACCGACTCCACGCACGACGCCCCCGAACGGGCGCTCCGGCACCGTTGGCCCACCCTGCTGGCGCTCGCCCTGGCGGTCACCACCTTCGCCGACGGCCTCCCGGCCCCCGCCTTCCTGGCCGGGCTCCTCGTCGCCATGCCGCTCTGCTACCTCCTCTTCGGAGCACTGCGCGGCGAACTGGGCCGCCCCGGCGTCCTGGTCGTCCAGCTCGCCGGCCTCCTCGGCTTCGCGGCCGTGGCGGCGGCCGCGTCGGCCGTCGGCGCGACCCTCGGCCTCTTCGTCCTGGCCGCCGGATGGCTGGCGCACGGCGTCTGGGACTTCGCGCACCACCGCACGGGGAGGGTCGTCCCCCGAGCGTGGTCGGAGTGGTGCTGCGTCGTCGACGTCTGCGGCGCGCTCGCTATGGTCGGCTTCGCCTTGACGAGCCACTCCGCGTGATCGGGGTCGTCGGCGTCGGACCAGGGGGCGCAGGTCGTGCTCGTACCTGACGAGCCGGAACACCGGGGAAAGGGGCCGGGCGGCCTCGGGCAAGGCCGGGAAGTATTTCGCGCACGCGTCTTGCCCTCTGCCGCATACCCGGCAGTAACCTTTCGGCACCCTCGTACGGCACTGGTGTGTTCGGTCTTTCCGTGACCCGGGACGACAGCTCTCTTCACCGCTTCCCCCGCGCGCCCCACACGCGCTGTCCCCCGCTCGCCTTGGAATCTCCGTGAGGTCAGTGTGAGAAAGCACGTCATCGTGGCCGCTGTGGCCGCCGCCCTTCTGCTCGCCCTGCCGGCCGCCATGACTCCGGCCGCCGCCGCGACCGACAAGTCGACGTTCAACCCCTCCAGCAACCCGATCCTGTTCGTACACGGCTACAACGGCAGCGCGTCGAACTGGGACACCATGGTGAGCCGGTTCAAGAACGACGGCTGGCCCGCCTCGCACCTCGATCGGTGGAGCTACGACTCCCGGCAGTCCAACGCCACCACCGCCGAGCAACTCGGCCACGAGGTGGACCGGCTGCTCGCCGCCACGGGAGCGTCGAAGGTCGATGTCGTCACCCACTCCATGGGCGGCCTGTCCTCGCGCCACTACGTCAAGAACCTCGGCGGCGACTCGAAGACCGAGGCATGGGTATCGCTCGGCGGGCCCAACCACGGAACGGACACCGCCAACAGCTGCTTCGACGCCTCGTGCCACGAGATGCGCGTCGGATCGGACTTCCTGACCGCGCTCAACTCCGGCGACGAGACGCCGGGACTCCCGCGCTACGCGACGTGGTGGTCGCCGTGCGATTCGGTCATCAACCCCGACAGCAGCGTCGCCCTCTCCGGGGCCGTCAACACCCGGACGGCCTGCCTGAGCCACAACGGGCTGCTCACCGACGCCGCGGTCTACGCCCAGACCCGCGACATGATCAACAGCTGAGGACCGCCGAGCGCGCCGGCCGGCTTCCGGATCACCGATGCCCTCGTCGGCGTCGGGGGGCCGGCCCCGTGCTGCGGCGGACGATGAGTTCGACCGGGACGACCGGTTCCACGCCCGGTTCGGTCAGGCCGTCGATGTGCGCCAGGAGAAGGCGCAGGGAACGGGTGCCGATCTCGGTGAAGTCCGTGCGTACGGTGGTGAGCGGCGGGAGCAGATGGGCGGCCTCGGGGATGTCGTCGTAGCCGACGACGCTGACGTCGTCGGGAACGCGGCGGCCGGCCTCGTGGAAGGCGCGCAGGGCGCCGAGGGCCATCTGGTCGTTGGAGGCGAAGACCGCGGTGACGTCCGGGCGTTCCGCCAGTCGGCGGCCGAGGTCGTAACCCGAGTCGGCGCTCCAGTCCCCGACGTGGAGTTCGGGGACTTCCGCGCCCGCCGCCTCCAGGGTGGCGCGCCAGCTCGCCGCACGACGGTCGGCGGAGGTCCAGCCGAGAGGGCCCGCGATGTGCCAGACGGTGGCGTGGCCGAGGTGGAGGAGGTGCTCGGTGGCCGCGCGGGCTCCGGCACGGGAGTCGGCGGTGATCAGGGGGGTGCCGTCGCCGAGGTCGTTCTCGAGCACGACGAGGGGGCCGTCGATGCGGGCCTCCACCAGCGCCTGGCGCACCCCGTCCTGCGGGGCGATGGCGATCACGCCGTCCGCGCCCTCCGCCGACAGCCGGTCCACGGCCCGCACCACCGTGGCGGGGTCGGCGGTGTCGATGGCGATGGCGCTCACGAGGTAACCGCGCTCCTGGGCCGCCTTGTTGATCGCGGTCAGGATGGAGGCCGGGCCGTAGCGCGCCGCGTCGAAGGAGATGACGCCGAGCATGCGGGTCCGGCCGCTGGCCAGGGAGCGGGCGCTGCGGCTGGGGCGGTAGCCGAGTGCGGACATGGCGTCCAGGACGGCCGTACGGGTCTCGGGGCGGACGGCCGGGTTGTCGTTGAGGACGCGGGAGACGGTCTGCTTGGAGACACCGGCGAGCCGCGCCACGTCCTCCATCACCGGGCGTGTTCCGGCGAAGTTGCGGCGGCTGCGCCCCTTGGGAGCCGGGCCGTCCGTGGCGTGAGGGGGCATGGCGGAGGTGTCCTTCGGCGTCGTCCCGGGGGTCTGTCCCGCGTGTCGGGCCCACAGGATAGGCGGATCGGGACGAGCCGTACGGGTGCCGCCCCCCTCTGCCGGGCGGGTGCGCGGGGCGAAGGGCGGCCCGTGTCCGTCGGTCGGGTCAGCCGGGCCGCGTCGTCCAGGTGCGGACGGTGACCGACTCGACGTGCCGTACCGCGGCTTCCTGCCCCGCGTCCCCCACCTGGGCGGGCAGGTGGACGGGGGCGCCGGGGGGCAGCGGCAGCAGTTTCAGGCGCAGTCCCTCCGTGCGCAGGAGATCGGCGGGCAGCCGGTCCAGGCCGATCTCCCAGACGCCGCCCGCGTGGAACTGGTCGGCGACGAGGGTGTCACCGACGTACGCGCGCCCCACGTCGCCGGTCCAGTGGACGCGCAGGAGCGTGGCCGCCGTGTCCTCCAGGAGGTGGCCGGGTACGTCGACGCGGTACTCGGCCGCGGCGGTGTCGTAGTACTTGTCGGCGGGGGCGCTGGCGCGGCCCAGTGTGCCGGTCACGGTCTCGGGTGCCGGGCCCGCCGGGCGGAGCAACGTGAAGGGCAGAGCGCTGTCCTGGGCCACGGGCGGGTCGACGGTGAGGTCATGGCCCCGGTCGGCCGGCAGGTCCTGAGCCCGGTCGTGAGCCCGGTCGTCGGTCCGGTCGTCGGTCCCGTCGTCGGGCAGCAGGGTGTAGCGGGCGAGGACGCCGTCCGTCTCGGTGCGCACGCTCGCCCCGGCCGCCACCGGCGGCCGTTCGGGGGCGGGCAGGACGGCGAGGGACGGCGAGGTGCCGGTGGTGTGCAGGCGGACCTCGTCGCCGTCGAAGACGACGCCGTCGTGGGACAGGACGAGCCGCTCGGCTCCCCACGCGAAGCCGCGGTACGCGGTGCGCGCCGTCGCCGCGTCGAGGACCAGCAGTCCGACCCGTCCGCCGTCCGCCGTGTCCACCTCCACGAGGGCGTCCGTGCCGGGCCGCAGACCGGTGATCAGGATGCGGTCGCCGGCGCGCGTCACGGCTCCGGTGGGTGTGGCGACGGACTCCACCGTGCGGGGATCGAGGGCGAGTTCGGGCGTGATGCCGTCGGTGGCGGCGAGCACCAGGACGGTGCGCCCGTGGTCGTCGACGCGGCAGACCGGCTGGGCGGTGGCCCAGTCGAGACGGAGTCCGGCGACGTCCAGACGCAGCGGCCAGCAGAAGTACGCGCCGGTGGGGACGGTCACGGGTGTGCTGGGCAGCGACAGGGCGGGGCCGTCGGCGAAGTCGACCGTGAAGGAGGTGTCGGGGTGGCTCGGCAGCGGCTCGTGCGGCTGGTGGTTGTTGACGAAGAGGAAGCCGGAGGTGCCGTCGCCGCGGACGGCCCAGCGGAGCGTTTCCCGGTCGTGCTGCCCGGCCGGCTGCCGCTCGGGCAGCACGGACGCCATGGGTGCGATCAGGTGGCCCAGGTCAGCCAGCATGAGGTGCTGGAGCCGGAGTTCGTGGTACGAGGGCCGGTACTGGCCGTACTCGCCCAGGGGCGCCTGGAAGTCGTAGGTGAGCAGGGGGAGGTCGTTGGGGTAGTGGGTGGCGTGCGACTCCTGGAGGGTGGTCAGCTCGCCGTGGGGGTTCGTACCGCCGTGGAACATGTAGTAGCCCTGCCACACCGAGCCGCAGCCGATCTTGGTGAGGCCGAGCGCGCCGACGTCCTCGGGCTCCACGCGCGGCCGGCGGTGGTACGCCACGGCCATGCCGCCGCCGAGCTCGCAGGTGGCCCAGGGGAACCGGGCGTCATCGGTGGCAGGCGCGCCTCCGCGTACGGTCGTCGGGCGCAGGTCGGCGCCGATGCCCTCGTCGTCGCGCTGGTGGGTGAAGAAGAAGTGCTTGCGGCAGGTGTCGGGCCAGCCGCCGTCCCATTCGGTCCAGAACGTCTCCGGGTAGCCGCCGTAGAGCGGCAGCAGCTCGTCGGGCGGGAGCCGGACCCCTCCCCAGGCCGTCGAGGTCCACAAGGGGGCGTCGAGACCGGCCTCCTGGGCCATCGTCTTCAGCGTGAGGAGGTGGCCGGGCTGGTCGTACAGCTCGTTCTCGACCTGGATGGCGACGATGGGGCCGTGGTGCGCGCGGTCGAGGCCGCGCAGCTGTCCGGCGATGGCCGCGAACCAGGGGCGTACGGCTTCGAGGTAGGCGGGGTCGTCGGTGCGGGGTGTGCAGACGCGGGCGAGGAGCCAGTCGGGCAGACCGCCGTTGCGCACCTCCGCGTGGGACCAGGGGCCGATGCGGGGGATGAAGTCGAGACCGTGACGGGCGCAGAGTTCGGCGAAGCGCCGCAGGTCGCGGTCGCCGTCGAAACGGACGCGGCCTTCGATCTCCTCGTGGTGGATCCAGATGACGTAACTGGCGACGGCCGTGACACCGCCGGCCTTCATCTTCAGAAGCTCCTCCTCCCAGTGCCGGGCGGGGTGGCGGGTGTAGTGGAACTCGCCGGAGACCGGGAACCAGGGACGGCCGCCGCGGGTGAGGAAGCGGCTGGTCACCTCGATCGGATCGGTGGCCGAGGGTGCGTCGGTGAAGGGGAGGTGACCGGTCAGCGGGGCCGCGGCGGGCGCGGGGGCGTGCAGCCGGTGGTGCGTCATCAGGGCTTCTCCGGTCCGAGGTCGGGTGCGTCGGTGAGCTGGGCGAGGGTGCGGGTGGCGGCGTGCAGTTCCAGCAGCACGAGGTCGTTGGCCCCGGGGCGCAGGACGGGCGCGGGGACGTACAGGGTGCGTTGCGGACCGCGGTTCCAGTAGCGGCCGAGGTGGAAGCCGTTGATCCATGCCTGGCCCTTGGTCCAGCCGGGCAGTTTCAGGAAGGTGTCGGCCGGGGTGCCCACCTCGAAGGTCCCGCGGTGGAAGACGGGGCCGAGCTCCGCGGCGGTGCCGGCCGGTGCGAAGGGCAGCAGGTCGAGGATCCCGGGGCGGTCCAGGGGCAGGGGGTGGCAGTCCCAGCCCCGCAGCCGGGTTCCGTCGAAGGTGACCGGCCCGAGCAGGCCCTTGGGCGTGCCGATGCGCGGGCCGTAGTTGACGCCGCCCATGTTCTCCACGAGAACGTCCAGGGTGGCTCCTGGGTGGGGGACGCTCACGGCCAGGGCCTCGTCGTGCCGTTCGCGTTCGAGTACGCCGACGGGGACGCCGGCCACGAAGACCTGGGCGCGGTCGCCGACCCCGTCCGGGAAGTGCAGCAGACCGTCGCCCGCGACCGGCACGGTGGTGCGGTAGAGGACGTAGCCGTTGCGCTGCCCCAGTTCCTCCATGGTGACCGGGTCGTCGGTGCGGACGGGCTCGGCCAGGGCGGCCGCCTGGGAGAGCAGCGGGGCCCGGCGGTCCAGGTGGACGGTGAGGGGCGCGAGTTTGACGGCGGGCGCGGGGACCGCCTCGTCGGGGACGGTGGCGTGGCGGGCGATCACCTCCCGGAAGGCGTGGTACTTGGGTCCGGGATCGCCCCCCTCGGTGAGCGGGGCGTCGTAGTCGTACGACGTGACCGTCGGGGCGTACGTGTGATCGTGGTTGGCTCCGTTGCTGAAACCGAAGTTGGTGCCGCCGTGGAACATGTAGATGTTGACGGAGGCGCCGGCCGCGAGGAGCCGGTCGAGGTCGGCGGCGGCGTCGGCCGCGTCCCGTACGTGGTGCGGTTCGCCCCAGTGGTCGAACCAGCCGATCCAGAACTCCGCGCACATCAGCGGGCCCTCGCTCCGGTGCTCGCGCAGCCGCGCCAGCTGGTCGGTGATCTTGCTGCCGAAGGTGCCGGTGGCGAGGACACCGGGCAGGCTACCGCGCTTCAGATGCTCGGGGTCGGCCTGGTCGCAGGTGAAGAGGAGTTCCTCGACACCGCGGGTGCGCAGGGAGCGGGCGAGGTGGTCGAGGTAGCCGGAGTCCTCGCCGTAGGCGCCGTACTCGTTCTCCACCTGGACGGCGATCACGGGCCCGCCGAAGGCGGCCATGTAGGGCAGCAGGGGAGGCAGCAGCTGGTCGAGATAGCGGTCGACGGCCCCGGTGAACTTCGGGTCGGCGCTGCGCGGCCGCACGTCCGGGTCGGCGGTGAGCCAGGTGGGCAGGCCGCCGCCGTCCCACTCGGCGCAGATGTACGGGCCGGGGCGCAGCAGGACCCGTAGCCCTTCGGCGTGGGCGAGTTCCAGGTAGCGCGGCAGGTCGAGGGGCCCGTCGAGGACGAGTTCGCCGTCGGGTTCGGGCTGGTGCAGGTTCCAGGGGACGTAGGTCTCGACGGTGTTGAGGCCCATGAGGCGGGCCTTGCGGAGCCGGTCGGCCCACTGCCCGGGATGGACGCGGAAGTAGTGCATGGCACCGGAGATGATCCGGAACGGTTCGCCATGGAGCAGGAATCCGTCGGACGTCGTCGTCAGAGCGGGCACGGGGGCTTCCCTTCGGCTGGGAGGGCGGGGACGGCCGGGATCGGACTGGGGGGGCCGGGGTCGGGTCGGGTCGGGTCGGGTCGACGGGATCAGGAATTCAGGTCGCGGGACCGGATCGCGGGTTCACTCCATGGCGTTTCACGGCGTTCAGGCCCCCGTGCCGCTTCGGGTGGCGCGGATCAGCCAGAGCGTGGCGGCCAGGCAGAGAGCCGAAATGCCGCACAGCAGGAGCGGCACCGCGCGGACACCGGACCACTCGATGGCCTTGCCCAGCACCGGCCCCGCCGCGACACCGCCGATCATCGACGCGGCGATCACCACCGCTCCGGCCCTGCGGGCCCGGGGGGCGGCCCGCTGGAGCCAGGGCAGGCCGGTGGGGAAGATCGGCGCGATGAAGAGACCGACACCGGCGTACGCGTACGGTGCCAGCCCCGGCACGGCGGCGAGGAGCAGGCAGACCGTCATGCCCGCGCAGGAGACCGTGATGATGGCCTGGGCCGAGAAGCGCAGCGCGATCGGTGCGACGAGGAACCGTCCGACCGTCATCATCAGCCAGTAGACGGAGGTGGCGGTGGCGGCGATCCCCGCACCGTACCCGACCGTCTCCAGGTGGGTGGGCTCCCAGCCGCCGACTCCCGCCTCGATGCCCACGTGCAGCACGTACAGGGTGACGAAGACCGCGAGCACCGAGCCCAGGCTCCGGCCGAGCACCTGGCCGCGGCCGGCCTCTCCGGCCGCCGCGCCGGCCGGGTCGGGTACCCGGTCGCGTACGCCCTTCAGGCACAGCAGCAGCGGCAGGTTGGCGAGCGCGAAGCCGAGGAAGATCGCCGGGTAGTGCGCGGAGCCGAGAACGCCGATGAGTGCCGGGCCGAGGATCGCTCCCACGCCGAAGTGCGCGTTGAGGATGTTCAGCATCGCCGTGGAGCGGTGGCCGAAGCCGATCGCGAACAGCTGGTTGAGGCCGTAGTCGATGCCGCCGAAGCCGAGTCCCGCCAGGAGGGCCATGGCCAGGGCCACGGGCCAGTTCGGCGCCAGCGCGAAGCCCGCGGCGCCGACGGCCATCAGCACGTACGAGCTCGCCAGGATCTGCCGGTTGCCGAGGCGTCCGAAGAGCCGGTCGAAGAGCAGCACTCCGGCGACTCCGCCGATGAAGTGGGCGCTCAGGCCGAGGCCGGCGGCCGACGGTGAGAGCCCGAACTCCTTGCGGAGGGCCGGGATCGCGGGACCGTACAGCGCCTGGAGCGCCCCGATGAGGACGAAGCCGACACAGGACGCGACCACGGCGGCGGGGCTGAACAGCGGGGCGGACGGGGCTCCTCGGGTCTCCTTCGGACGTCGCCCGCTCGATCGGCCGGGCGGTCGGTCGGTCGTTCGCTCGCTCACACGGTCTCCAGATGGCGGCCCACGAGCTCGTGGGCGAAGGACATGATCGTTCCCTGCGGGCTGATCCCGGGAGCTCCGGGCAGCACGGCGGCGTCGCACAGATGCAGGTTGGTGAAGCCGTGCGGCCTGCCGAGTTCGTCGCAGACCCCGCCCCGCTCCGGCAGCGCCATGGGGCAACTGGCCATGGCGTGCACCGACACCAGCTCCCAGTCGGCGGGCCGGACGCGGGCGCAGTACTCCTCCACGTCCGCTTCGGTGCGCAGCGGGCCGGCGGTGGACGTCGGGGGCACCAGCTCCACGGCGCCGGCGGCGAACAGCAGCCGTGCGGTTCTGCGGAACGCCAGGGTCAGAGCGTGGTGATCGGCCTTGGTCATGCCGTGGCGCAACACCGGTGTGCCGCCGAGGGTCCCGACGATCCCGGCCGTTCCCTGCATACGTACCTGCGTGGTGAACATGCCGAGATGCGGCAGGGAGGCCAGGAGTTCGTCGACCTGCCTCGGGTCGCGTCCGGCGAGCGCGGCACCGAGGCCGCCGGGCGTCAGGTTGGACGGCATGACGAGCATGCCGAGCGCCGAGTGCTCCTGGACCTGGGCGGTGAACATGGTGCCGCGCACGGCGTCGACGATCCGGGGGAAGCGGGCCACGGTCCTCAGGTTGAGATGGAGCGCGAGCCGGCGCCCGGCCGTGCGGCGGTGGATGCCGCTGCGGCGCAGCAGTACGGGTGTGCCGATGGGCCCGGCGGCGACGAAGAGGGTACGCGGGCGGTAGCGCACCGGGCGGCCGGCGGAGTCGGTCGCCTCCACGCCGCGCACCACGCCCTGCCGGTGCGTGATCCGCTCCACGCGCACGCCGTCCAGGACGCGCGCGCCGAGCGCCTCCGCCTGCGGGAGGTAGGTGACGGCCATGCTCTGCTTGGCACCGCTCGGGCAGCCGGTGGCGCAGCGGTTGAGGTGCCGGCAGCCGCGCACCACGCGCTGCGGGTGCTGCCAGCGCCAGCCCAGGGACTCGGCCGCGCGCGCCAGCAGCCGGGAGTCCTCGTTGCCGTCGCCGTGCTCCTGCGTGATCATGCCGAGGCGCCGCTGGACCTCGGCGAAGCGGGCGGCGACGACCGGGGAGCGGTAGCTCCCGTACCCGGACCAGAGGGCCCAGCGGTCGAGGACGGCGGGTGAGGGTTCCCACAGCAGGCCGCCGTTGACGACGGTGGTGCCTCCGACGGCGTGCGCCTCGCCGTAGGCGATGGTGGGGGTGCCGAGGACGGCGGTCGCGCCGGCGTTGCGGTAGAGGCGCCGCATCGACTCCGCGGGGTCGGTGGCGGCGAGCTCCTCGGTGGTGACGCGGGGGCCCTCCTCCAGAACGGTCACGGACCGTCCGGCGCGGGCCAGTTCGAGCGCGGCCACGCTGCCGCCCGCGCCGGAGCCGACGACCAGGGCGTCGCACGCGATCTCGGTGGGACGGGTCGTTCCGCCCGACCACCTCATCGCAGGGCCTCCTTCCGGCGGTCCGGCGGTCGGACAGGGGTTCCGTCGAGGGCGCCGTACAGGGCGAGAGCCGTGGTGAGGCGGAGCAGTTCGGCGAAGCCGGGCAGCGCGCGCAGCCGGGCCAGACCGCGGTGGATCTCCTCGGGGCCGGCGGCGGCCGGGCTCCGGCGCGTGACCGCGCGGAAGGCGACCGGGAAGAGGCGCAGGGCCGCGGCGGTCCCCCACCGGTACGCGGCGGGCATCCGGTTCAGGCTCTCGGCGGTGTGGTGGACCGCCCGGCCCAGGGCCGGTGCCGGGCTCAGCGCCGCGTAGGCACCGGCCCAGCAGTGCGGCAGCCCGGAGTCGTACAGGTCGCGGTCGGTGATCCGTGCGATGGCCGTACGGCGCGCCCTCACCCGGTCACCTTCTCCCGTACCAGGCCCGCGAGCAGCCGGGCGGCCCCCTGGCCGAGCACCTCGTCGAGCGCCTTCACGAACAGGTCCACCTCGTCGGTCCTGGCCACCAGGGGCGGGGAGACGATCAGGGCGATGGCGCGGTTGGAGCCGAAGAAGGTGAGGATCCCGTGGTCGCGGTAGAGAGCGGCGACGACGGCTCCGGTCAGCAGTTTCGAGACGGCCTGGGGGTCCTTGGCGACCGAGGTGGGCAGCATCTCGCGCAGCGCGGCGGGCATGCGGGGGCCGGGGGTGAGGAAGACGCCGTGCAGGGCGCCCGCTCCCTCCACCCGCCGGACCAGGCGGGGGTGGCGCCCGGCGACCTCCGCGAGACCGGTGCGCAGGCGCTCGCCCAGCTCGCGGGCGCGGCCGGGGAAGTCCTCGTCGACGGCGATCGCCACCGCTTCGAGGGCGGTCGCGGTCTCCTCGCCGAAGCCGTAGTACGTCGTGCTGTGCAGGGTCGCCTCGGAGAGGTTGTCGTACGCGGCGCGGAAGACCGGCTCCCGTGCGATGTAGCCGGAGATCGACGCCTTGCCGCCGCCGAAGGACTTGGAGGTCGTCACGATGTCGGGTACGAGCCCCGGGTGGTGCATGAAGTGGAAGAGCGCTCCGGTCTTGCCCCAGCCCGTGTACACCTCGTCGAAGATCAGGACGATGTCGCGTTCGGTGCAGATCCGGCGGAGCGCCCGCAGGAAGTCGGCCGAGCAGGCGCGCAGGCTGGAGGCGCTGAAGGGCTCGACGACGACGGCGTACACGTCGCTCTCACCGGAGGACCAGGTGTGCCGGTCCAGGGCGAGGAGGAAGGAGTCCAGGTCGTCGTAGGCGAAGGTGTCGGTGCCGGGGATCTGCGGGTAGGGGAAGTGGATCTCGGGCGAGGCGGTGAGGCTTCCGGCGCCGAGGAGTTTGCCGTGGAAGGCGATGTCGGTGTGCAGGACCGTGCCGCGGCGGCCGCGGTGGTACTTGTAGGCGAGCTTCACCGCTCCTTCGACCGCTTCCGCCCCCGAGTTGGGGAAGTAGCTGATGTTCAGGTCGCCGGGCAGCAGGGCCGCGAGGTTGTGGCTGAGCGCCGCCACGTAGGGCGAGAGGTAGTTCTTGTGCACCTCCATGCGGCGCGACTCCTGGAAGCGGCGTCGCGCGGCGAGGATGCGGGGGTGGTTGTGCCCGTGGCTGAGGACTCCGACGCCTCCGGTGAAGTCGAGGACGCGCCGGCCGTCGCGGAGGTGGATCCACGCTCCCTCGGCGTGGTCGACCAGGTCGCGTCCGAAGCCGAAGGAGCCGATGAGGGAGACCTGGCTGCGGCTGACGAACCGCCGGTACAGGTCGTGGACCTGCTCGGTGGTCATCGCCTCGGCCTGGTCCAGGGTGATGAGGTCAGGCATCGTGGCTCCCGGTGGCGGATGCGGTGAGGCGGTCGGCCGGGCGGTCGCCGGCGGCCCGGCGCGCGGCGGCGGCGTCGGTGGCTGTGCCGTCCGCGGCCCCGGCGGCCGTGGTGAGACGGTCGGCGATGAGACGTCCGGCCCTGCGGCCGTCCCGTACGGCGTAGTTGGTGCCCCGGTCCTCGGGGAAGACCTGCGCCATGCCGGCGAGGTACAGGCCCTGCACGCGGGATTCCACCGACGGCATCACACGGGTGTAGTGCGGGGTGATCACGGGCTGCGCGTGCGCGGCGCGCCAGACGTGGTAGCGCTCCACCCAGTCGCGGTCGAAGCCGGGGAACATGCGCCGGATGTGCGGCAGGCTGTACTCGAAGACCTCCTCGTCGGACATCCGGTAGAGGTCCGCGTCCGTCGGCAGGTACTTCGAGAGATAGACGACATGGGTGCCGTCGTACCGTTCGGGCCGGTCGAGGTTGGTGTGCTCGATGACGCCGACGTAGGGGAAGTCAGGGTCGTTGACGTTGAGCCAGTAGGTGTCGGAGAGCCGGCGGTTGTTCTCCAGGACCAGGCAGACGTTGCCCAGGTAGTCGACGGCCGACCAGCGGCGCCGCAGCTCCGGTACGGCCGGGTGGTCCGCCCCGTCGTGGTCGAGGAGTCGGGCGGCCAGTCGCGGCGCGGCGGTGATCAGCACCTGGCGGGCCGGATGGAAGGTGCCGCCCGCCGTCACGCCGCTCACCCCGGCGCCGTCGGTGTGCACCGCGTCCACGGGCACGCCGGTGCGGATGTCGACGCCGAGCGACTCCAGCCGCCCGCGCAGCGCGGCGAGCAGCGCCTCGCAGCCGCCCTTGATGTAGTACAGCGTCTCCTTGCCGGAGCGGGTACGGCTGCCGCCCCGCAGATGCAGCTTGGTCCACATCCAGGTGGCGCCCACCTGGTCCGCGTACGCGCCGAACTTGCCCTCCAGGAGCGGCCGCCAGACCACGTCGTACACGCGCCGCCCGCCGAGGGAGACCAGCCATTCGCGCGCGGTCCGCGACTCCAGTTCCCGCCAGTGCTTGACCCGCCGGGCCCGCAGGGCGAGCAGCCCGAGACGGAAGCGGTCGCGCAGCGGGAGCGGCGCGAAGCGCAGCACGTCCAGGGGTGCGGACAGGCGGTAGACGGAGTTGGCGTAGTAGACGCCGGTGCGGGTCTCGTGCGCTTCGAGGAGATGGGAGATGCCCAGGCTCTCGCAGAGCCGGATCATCTCCTCGTCGGAGGAGAACCAGTGGTGGTAGAAGCGTTCGAGGCGTTTGCCGTCCCCGATGTCGAAGCTGGCGGCCAGCCCGCCGATCTGCTCCTCCCGCTCGACGATCCGCACGCTGCGGCCCTGCGCGGCCAGTTCGAGCGCCGCGGCGAGGCCGGTGAATCCCGCGCCGACGATGACGACGTCCACGGGCGCGGCGGTACGGCCGGTCGCGGGGCCGGCCTGCGTACCGGGGGTGGCTTGCGTACCGGGGGTGGCTTGCGTACCGGGGGTGGCTTGCGTACCGGGGGTGGCTTGCGTACCGGGGGTGGCTTGCGTACTCGGGGTGGCTTCGGTGGTCGGGTTGGCTTCCGTACTCACAGGGCGACACGCTCCTTCTCGGCGCGGGGGTGCGGTGCGGGGGTGGGGGCGCCCGGGGCGCCGGCACGGTCCGCGATGACGTAGTCGGGGCGGCCCTGCACCTGGCGGAAGACGGCGTGGAGGTACTCGCCGACGATCCCGAGGGCGAGGGCGTGGGCCCCGAAGGCGCCGGGCCGGGCCAGCAGCCGCGGGTCGCGCCGGACGGTGGCGGCGGCGAGGCCTCCGGCGAGGACGGCCGTCCCGAGGTAGGTCGGCAGCCGCAGCGGCGCCACCGAACCGGCCAGCAGACCTCGCCGGGAGAGGGCGAGCATCTTGCGCAGGGTGTACTTGGACTCACCGGCGTGGCGTGGGTCCCTGTCGTACGAAACGCTGGTCTCGGGGAGGCCGAACCAGCTGACCGCGCCGCGCAGATAGAGGTTCTTGTCCGGCGTGGCGGCGAGGAGGTCGACCAACTCCCGGTCCAGCAGCCGGAAGTCGCCGGTGTCGAGGGCGAGGGCATGGTCGGAGAGGGTGTTCAGTAAGCGGTAGAAGGCATAGGCGCTGGCTTTCTTGAACCATGTCTCGCCGTCGCGGGCGCGGCGCCGCGCCGACACGACGGACCAGCCCTCGCGCCACAGGGCGGCCATGTCGGGGATCAGCTCCGGGGGGTCCTGGAGGTCCGCGTCGATGACGACGACCGCGTCACCGGTGGACTCGCGCAGCCCGGCCAGGCAGGCGGCCTGGTGGCCGAAGTTGCGGCTCAGCCGCACGGCCCGCACCGAACCGCTCGTACGGGCGAGGGAGTTGATGACCTCCCAGGTGCCGTCGGAACTGCCGTCGTCGACATAGATCTGCTCGCACTCGAAACCGGCGAGCGCGGCGAGGACCTGCGACAGCCGGGCGTGGGTGTGGGCGAGGACCTCCACCTCGTTGTAGCAGGGGACGACGACGCTGAGCACCGGTCGCCTGGCATCGAAAGAACGTAATTCCCGTGGCACAGCACACCTTTCGCGTATGGAACACGGAGGGAGATGGACGGGTGGTACGCGGTTCTCGGAGCGCGGGACCGGGTCGGACGACCGGGGCCGGCGGGTGCCGGCGGCGCTGCGACGAACGGAGATGTTACCGGTAACATTCCTAGCGTCAAGGGTGCCTGGGCGAGCGGCGCGGGGTGGGGGCGCCCGTACGACAGAGGGGGCGGCCGGATCCTGGAGAGGATCCGGC